>JADIMO010000026.1 GCA_017694755.1 Candidatus Cryptobacteroides merdavium | reverse complement strand
GCAAGCCTGACGGCTTGTATGCCTGGCCCATCCCGCAACATCCATAAGACATGAAGTCTTCTGTCTGTCGCGGAATGAACCAGTCAAAATGCTTCCGCATTTGCATTGCTCTCGGCTTCTGCGTATATTTGTCCGCTCATTCAAATATGGATAGAAATGGAGTTAGAAATCAACGGTATCCTGATAAATTTCAGCGGAATCATAGTCGGCCTCGCCACATTTCTCATCATCGGCTGCTTTCATCCGATAGTCATCAAGGCCGAGTATCATTTCGGACGGAAATGCTGGTGGGTATTCCTCTTTGCAGGCATTCTCTTCACGGCCGCCTCATTCTTCATAGGCAGTCTTGTCGGTTCCACCATCACAGGCGTTGTCGCCTTCTCCTGCTTCTGGTCCATCCTTGAACTCTATGAGCAGGAAAAGCGCGTTGAAAAGGGCTGGTTCCCCGCAAATCCCAAGAAGACATCCAGGAAGTCCTGATTTTCAAGAGTATTTCTTCGGCAGTCTCAGCAATATCGCCAGCAGTGCGCAGAGTCCCATTGTGAACGGGTAGTAAAGGTACTGGATTATGGAGATTGCAGATACTCCGGCGAGTCCGGAAGCCATCAGCAGCTGGGCCCCGTACGGGATGAGGCCCTGGACAAAGCATGAGAATGTGTCGAGGATGCTGGCTGTCTTGCGCGGGTCAAGTCCGAATTTCTCCGTGATGTCCTTTGCGATTCTTCCCGTGGTTATTATGGCTATCGTATTGTTGGCCGTACAGAGATTGGCAAGGCTCACCAGGGCGGCAATGCTGAGTTCGGCTCCTCTTTTCCCGTTTATCCTGCGTGTCAGCAGGCTGATGATGAAGTCAAGACCCCCGTTGTGACGGATCAGCTCCAGCATGCCTCCTGCGAGCATCGTCACTATGATGAGTTCCCCCATCGAGCCTATGCCGCTCCCTATCGAACCGAGCCATCCGGACCATGTGAGACTGCCTTCTGCAAATCCTATGACCGCATTCACTGCTATGCCTATTGCAAGCACAGAAATCACATTCACCCCGGATATCGCCAGCAGGATGACGAGCAGATAGGGTATGAGCTTCACCCACTCTATCGGCCCGCTTTCAGTGACCGCCCCTCCGCCAAGTCCCATGACCACATAGATTGCCGTCACGGCCAGGGCGGCCGGTGCCGTTATCTTTACATTTACCTTGAACTTGTCCGACATGCTGCATCCCTGCGTGCGGGTGGATGCTATCGTCGTGTCTGAAATGAAAGACAGGTTGTCCCCGAAAAATGCCCCTCCGGCCACTATGGCTGTCATGAAAGGGATTCCCGCCCCGGTTTCCTGTGCTATTCCTGCCGCCACCGGCACAAGGGCGACGATCGTCCCTACACTGGTCCCTATTGCCATGGAAATGAAGCATGCAGCCAGGAAGATTCCGGCAAATACCAGTTTCCCGGGCAGTATTGCAAGCGTGAAATTGACAGATGCCTCTATGGCCCCGATGGTCTCGGCCGTGCTCGCGAAAGCTCCCGCCAGCACGAATATCCAGATCATCAGCAGCACATTCTTGTCTCCCGCCCCTGCCGAGAATACCGTAATCCTTTCTTCCGCCGTCTCTCCTTTAGTTATGAGAAGTGCGTATGCCGAGGCCAGCAGGAAAGCCGAGGCGATGGGGATCTTGTAGAAGTCTCCAGCCAGAAGCGAAGACACCAGATAGATGACCAGAAACACCAGCATCGGGCTCAGCGCCATCCATCCGCTCATCTTCCGGCCTTCCTTTCCCGCTGCTTTTCCGTCGGTCTGCCCTTCACCGGTTTTCCCTGTCTTCTTTCCTATGTTTTTCAGCGCCCTTGTCAGGTCCGCCAGATATCTGTCCGGTATTATTCCCATGATTGTCTGTCATTTGCATCCGTCCCACATTCGGAATCCGCCTGCAAAGATAGATTTTTTCCACTTTTTTGCCTAAGTTTGTCCCCTGAATCATAATGAATTGTGGGGAATGGATAATATCGGGTCCGGAAAATGAAAAGTAAGTTTGAGATAAATGTTCCCGGAGGGGAAAAGACGGTATTGCTGCACACATGCTGCGCCCCATGCTCATCGGCCATCATAGAATGCCTGATGAACAACGGGATAAGGCCTGTCATCTTTTATTGTAACCCGAACATCTGGCCGCAGGAGGAATATCTGGTCAGGAAGAACGAGTGCAGCCGCTATGCGGAGTCCCTTGGCCTTGAAATCATCGATGCCGACTATGACCACGACCGGTGGCTCGCTTCAGTCAAGGGCCTTGAAGGCGAGCCGGAACGCGGCGGCCGTTGTCTGCAATGTTTCCGTCTCCGTCTTCAGCGGACTGCCTGCTATGCCCATGAGCACGGCTTCAAGGTCATCACCACCACCCTTGCCTCCTCCCGCTGGAAAAGCCTCGACCAGATCAACGAAGCCGGCCGTTATGCCGCCTCCCTTTATCCCGATGTCGTCTGGTGGGACCAGAACTGGCGTAAAGGCGGCCTTCAGGAGCGCCGCCTCCAGCTCATCAAAGACTACAATTTCTACAACCAGCAATACTGCGGCTGCGAATTCAGCATCTCCCCCTCTCATGCCCCCGCAGTCCTGTCTACACCCGAATAGAAATTCTCAGCATCTATATTTGCACCATTATGGTGCAAAATTCCAGAAAAATTGCACCATTATGGTGCAATTTTTCTATATTTGCATTGTACCGGTTGTACGGTACTTCTTTTTCAGTACATAAAATTGCAGAATATGGACAGGTTGTATGAAACTATGGATTCCAGATTGAAGAGAGTCCCTATAGATTTCACAAGATACATTTATGACAGGATAAAGTGGGAAAACAGAATGCTTGGTCTTGTGGGGCCTCGGGGCGTGGGCAAGACAACATTGTTCCTGCAACGGATAAAAATGGCCCATGACCTTGCTGACACTTTGTATGTTTCGGCGGATGATATGTGGTTCATTGAAAACAGGCTGGTGGACCTGGCTGATGCATTCAGCAAGAACGGAGGCAAGTACTTGTTTGTCGATGAAGTTCATAAATATGAAAACTGGTCCAGGGAACTGAAACAGATATATGATGCATATCCTGATATGCATATTTATTTTACAGGATCTTCTGTTCTGGATATACATAAGGGGCAGGGGGATTTGAGCCGCCGTGCACCGGTCTACACCATGCAGGGTTTGTCATTCAGGGAATATCTGTCCATAAGAGAAGGAGTCAATATGCAGTCCTGCTCATTGGATGAGATTATTTCAGGACATGCGTCAATACCCGGCATTGATCATCCGCTTCCGCTTTTCAGGTCATATCTGGAATCCGGATATTATCCTTTTGGCGATGACGTTGACTTTGAAATCGAACTCAATCAGGTCATAGAGAGGACTATGGTGGAAGATATTCCGCAATATGCCAATATGAATGCCTCTACTGGCCGCAAATTAAAACATTTGCTTATGGTGATTGCCAGAAGTGTCCCGTTCAAGCCTAATATGAGTTCATTGGCCCAGACTACCGGTGCGGGGAGAAACCATATTGCCGATTATCTTCTTTATATGGAGATGGCCGGTATGATTGCCCAGCTGAGAGATGATACCGGAGGAATCAGGGGAATTGGAAAAGTGGAAAAGATCTATCTTGACAATCCTAATCTGTGTCATGCCCTGGCATTGGAGAATGTGGATTCAGGCAATATGAGAGAAACTTTTTTTTGCAATCAGATGCGCGTCAATCATGATCTTGTTTCATCTTCTCGTGCTGATTTCCGCATAGGAAATCTGACATTTGAGATAGGTGGCCCCAAAAAGGGACAGTCGCAGATTGCCGGTATCCCGGATTCATACATTGTCAAGGACAATATCGAATCCGGCCATGGCAATGTCATTCCGCTTTGGGCCTTCGGCCTCAATTATTGACGGATCACCTGGGATTGCCTGACGAGGGATTACAAAAAGATGACACCCCCGCGATTCGCATCGCAGAGGTGTCGCAATTCTAACCTAAAACTTAACCTATGAAAAAACTATTCGCGTAAAAAGTATCGCAATCTCTGTGCCAAACCCGGATTTCAGAGTAAAATATTCAAGATTTCTTTGATATTTTTCATTTCAATCACTCTTTCTGACTCCGGGATGTCCATCATTTCATGAATCCATGTCACTTTGTGCGGTATATGGATGGCAGTCCCGCCTATGTTTATGACAGGTGCTATGTCAGATTTGACAGAATTTCCCACCATGAGCACCTCTTCAGGACGCAGGTCGAGCTTGGCTGCCATCCGCAGATAGTCTTCTTCGCTCTTCCTCTCCATCACTTCTATATGGTGAAAATATCTGTCGAGTCCGGATTCCCGGTATTTGGTCATCTGTTCGAGCAGGTCCCCCTTGGTTGCCACCGCCAGGCGGTAGTGCCCGTAAAGGGCCTTGAGCACATCCTCTATGCCATCGAGAAGGTGGAATTCATGGTAGGCGAGGTCGCGGATTATATCCTTTATATTATAATAAAGGTGCAGATCCGCCTTTTCCCCGCAGATTTCCGCTGCAGCATCGAGCATTCCGATCAGATAGGTCTTGGAGCCGTACCCGAAGACCGGAATGTTTTCCTCCTGCTTCTGCGCCAGCATCTCCGCTATGTCATCTTCAGGAGCATAAGGAGAAAGAAGCAGGGCGAACCTGCGCTCTGCTTCTCTGAAATAGCTTTCGTTTTCCCACAATGTGTCATCCGCATCGAAGAAAACATATCTGAATTTTCCTTTGATATCTGTCATCGGACCTGGTGTTGCAGATGGCTTGATGTTCGCCTGTCTGTCATTTGCTTTCCGCTGTGCCCGCTGCAGTCGTGTCTGCTGCCTCCTGTGCTGTAGTGTCAGAAACCGTCTCTTGTGCAGCCCCTTCAGGGAGCACCGGGCGGATGGTGGTGATCTTCACCGGATTCACCGGCCTGTCCCTCCTGTCCGTCTGCACTGCGGCAATCTTGTCTATTACATCGAAACCTTCGATGGTCTCACCGAATACGGTATAGTCTCCGTCAAGCTGTGCGCAAGTGGCCTCATCCTGGACGATGTAGAACTGCGAGCCGGAAGACTCTTTCTTCGGGTTGGCTGCATCGCCTCTCCTTGCTGCTGCAAGGGCACCTTTCTTGTGCGTCAGTCCGGAGACGAATTCTGCCGGGATGGTGTAGCCCGGACCTCCTGTGCCGTACATGTCGGCCTGTGAAGGATCCTTTGTGAGCGGGTCGCCTGTCTGGATCATGAAGCCGTTGATCACCCTGTGGAAAAGGATGCCGTCATAGAAGCCTTCGGATGCAAGCTTCACGAAATTGTCCCTGTGCAGGGGAGTCTGGCTATAGAGCTTCACTCTGATTGTCCCCATATTGGTGACAATGTCAAATACCGGTTCTGCCGGCAATGTGTTCGGATCGAATGACATTTTTTCCTTCTGTTTTTTCCCGTCCTTCTGTCCGGAGCAGCCGCATGATGACACCGCCGCGCAAAGGCCCAGAAAGAGCATGATTCTGATAAAAATATGTTTCATGACAATAATGTTTAATTTCAATGGAGGACAAAAATAAGAAAGAGTTTTGGAATAACATACGAACATTTATAATTTTGCGCCATTATGGCAAATCCGTTGAAACAGCTTGCGGGCGAGACCGCGATATACGGCTTGAGCACAATTCTCGCCCGCGTCATAAATTTCCTTTTTGTCCCGTTCTACACCAGACTGCTGACCACCGCCGACTATGGGGTCACGACAGAGTTTCTGGCGTATATCGCCGTCCTCCAGGTGGTGCTGACACTGGGGTTGGAGACGGGTTGTTTCCGCTTTGCCAACAAGGAAGGAGTGAATCCCCGGGCTGTGTATTCCGGGGCCTTTGCCGCTGTCTTCGGGGTGAATGCGGCCTTCCTCGCAGCAGTGATATGTCTTGCCCCGGACATCGCTTCGTGGCTCGGCTATGAAGGCTATGAGAACTGTGTGATGTATGTCGGAGGCATACTTTTCCTCGACTGTGTGACGGCCATCCTCTTTGCCAGGTTCAGGCAGGAGCACAAGGCATTGAAGTTCGCTGTGTTCAAGACCATAAAGATACTCACGGAAACGGCCTCCAATCTTGTGCTTTTCTTCTGGTTCCCTGCGTATTGCGCCAGGGTGGCCGAAAGGCTCGGCATGGACCTGCCCATGCTCTCTCCGGACGATGTTTGGCTTCTGCACCTTGTGTCTGCCGTTCCGGACTTCAGCTACCCAATCTTTGCGATATTCGTCAGCAGCGTGGTCTGCGCCCTGCTTTTCATTCCTGAACTTTTCAGACTGAAATTCGAAATTGACCGGCCTCTGCTGAAGAAGATGCTGCTCTATTCGCTGCCGCTGATGGTGGCGGCCCTGCCGGGCATAGTCAATGATTTCCTTGACAGGATACTTTTCCGCTACTTTGATACCGGGTCGGAAGTCTGGCAGTCGAGCCTGGGCATATTCCAGGCCGGAGTGAAGCTGTCGGTCATCATGTCCCTCTTCATCCAGATGTTCAGGTTTGCCGCGGAGCCTTTCTTCTTCCAGAGGGCTGCGGACAATGACTCCAAAAGGCTTTATGCGGATGTCATGGAATATTTCACCGCTTTCTGCGGCCTTGTGTTCCTGGGGGTACTCCTATATATAGATGTGATTTCCCTCATTCTCGGACGGGATTTCCGGGAGGGGGTCAGCATCGTGCCCGTAATGCTTCTTTCATATATGCTTCTCGGGATGCAGTTCAATGTGTCCATGTGGTACAAGCTCTCGGGCAAGACTTCCGTGGCCATCTGGATTACTCTCGCCGGGCTTCTGGTGACTGTGGTGGTCAATGTGGTGTTCATGCCGCGCTATTCCTATCATGCCGCCGCCTGGGGTCATCTCGCAAGCTATGTAGTGATGCTGGTCATCAATGTCCTGCTCGGCAGGAAATATTATCCGATACCTTATCGCTGGGGGCGGATTGCCGTCATCTTCGTCTGCATGGGGATTGTCTATGCTCTGTCATTCGTCGTGGACGGGCTTTTCCCGGAAGCGGACTTCTCTGCGCACGGGCTCGGCATGGCAGGCAAGCTTGCCGTCAATACCGTCCTCATTCTCGTCTATCTCGCATCCATGTGGCTTCTCTTCCGGTGCAGGCATAATGGTACGGGCAAATAGCGATATCTGTTTGCCTGCAGTCCGGTCAGGCTCCCGGTTCAAAAGACATGGAAATGTCCTCCGGTCTGTTTGAAGATTATATTGCAGATAAAAATAATCGATTGATAACATTTATAAGATATTGCCGTTTCGATAATAAATCGTAACTTTGCGGGATATGGGTAATAACTTGTATTATTAATAACCAAAATTAGTATTATGTTAAAAACAATGAGGTCTTCATTGTTCAGATGCTGTATGGCGGTTCTCGCCTTTGCAGGTCTGAATATGCTGACGCCATCACTCGGACAGGCCCAGACTCAGTCTGAAACATCCGGGGGGGGGTACAGTCAGCGGTATAGTAACTGATGAACAGGGCCCGGTCATCGGGGCTGCCGTGATGATCAAGGACGGTCAGGGCGGAGTAACAACAGGGCTCGACGGAGAATACACTCTCAGCGGACTTAAGTCAGGTGACATCATCGTGGTATCCATTCTGGGCTACGAGACACAGGAAATCCCTTATGTAGGACAGGCCACCCAGAATGTCCAGCTGAAGGTATCTTCGGAATTTCTCGATGAGGTCGTTGTCACGGCCCTCGGTATCAAGCGTGAAGAAAAGACACTTTCCTACAATGTCCAGTCTGTGAAGTCGGAGGAACTGACGGCTGTCAAGGACGCGAACTTCGTGAACTCGCTTGTGGGCAAGGTGGCCGGTGTGACCATCAATGCCGGCGCCAGCGGTCCTGGAAGTGCCACCAAGGTCATCATGCGCGGTATGAAGTCCATCGAGAAGAGCAACAGCGTTCTCTATGTGATTGACGGTATCCCTATGTACAACAAGAGTTTCGGTGGCTCAGGCGGTACAATGGAAAGTCCGGTGGGATCAGAGGCGGCAGCTGATATCAACCCTGAGGATATCGAGTCGATCTCCATGCTTACCGGTCCTTCGGCAGCTGCCCTTTATGGATCCGATGCAGCGAACGGAGTCATTGTCATCAACACAAAGAGAGGTGCCGAAGGCAAGACGACTGTGACTGTCAGCAACAGCACCACCTTCTCCACTGCCTACATGATGCCGGAGATGCAGAGCCGTTACGGAAAGAGCGGCGGCATGTACAGCTGGGGCTCCCCGCTTTCAGCTGACTACAGCTACGATCCGCGCAAGTTCTTCCAGACAGGAACGAATGTGATCAACTCCGTGTCCCTTTCTACAGGCAACGAGAAGAACCAGACCTACATTTCCGCCTCCACTACCAACACTACCGGTATAGTCCCGGAGAGCAGCTATGACAGGTACAACTTCACGGCGCGCAACACTACCAAGTTCTGCAATGACAAGCTCATCCTCGACTTCGGTGCAAGCTTCATCATCCAGAAGGACCACAACCTCGTGTCACAGGGAACATACTACAACCCTATCACAGGTCTCTATCTTTTCCCTCGCGGAGACAATTTCTCCGAGGTTCAGAATTATGAAAGATGGAATCCGGTGCGCGGTATGATGACACAGTACTGGCCTTACGGAGACGGCGGTCACAACATCCAGAACCCGTATTGGGTACAGAACCGCAACAACCGTGACATGAACAAGCGCCGCTATATGCTCAACGCATCTCTCCAGTGGAACATAACGGACTGGCTGAATGTCACCGGCCGTGCAAGGCTTGACGAATCCACCTACAAGCAGACCCGCGAGTACTATGCTTCAACTCTGACTACTTTCTGCGGAACAAACGGAGGTTACTATCTTGAAAACAGCAGCGACCGTTCTTTCTACGGAGATGTCATGCTCAACATAGACAAGACCTGGGGAGACTGGAGCCTTATGGCGAATATCGGAGGATCGATAAATGACCAGCGCTATTATTCAGCAATGGTGACAGGTGATCTTCTTGAGCCTAACTTCTTCGTTGCCAACAACCTTGATATGGCCAACAAGTTCAAGAGGGACGAGAACGGCTGGCATGACCAGACACAGTCGGTATTCGCATCCGTAGAGGTGGGCTGGAACAATGCCGTTTATCTCACTCTCACTGGCCGTAACGACTGGGCATCGCAGCTTGCCTTCTCATCGCAGTCATCTTTCTTCTACCCTTCAGTAGGTCTTTCAGCTGTGATCTCCAATCTGGTTGACCTCCCTGAGTGGTTCGATTTCCTGAAGGTCAGGGGTTCATATTCTGAGGTCGCTTCTCCTTTCTCAAGGTGGATATCCAATCCGAGCCTCACCTACAACGAGCAGACAAACCTGTGGACCCAGAACAACACCTATCCGTACAGGGATCTGAAGCCGGAGAATACCCGTTCTTGGGAAATAGGAGTCAACATGAGGTTCTTGAAGGGACTCAGCCTTGATGTGACCTACTACCGTTCCAATACGTTCAACCAGACCGTATATGGAGACCTTGCCGCTTCCACCGGTTATGACAGGTTCATCGCCCAGACCGGTAATGTGCAGAACCAGGGAGTCGAGCTCGCCCTCGGCTACAACAACACCTGGGGAGACTTCTCATGGAACAGCGGCTTCACATTCACATACAATGACAACAAGATTGTCGAACTGGCCAATGACGTGATCAATCCTGTCACTGGTGAGCCGGTGATGATCAATGAGATCCAGAAGGACTGGCTCGGTGCTGAAAATACGGCTCCACGTGTGATTCTCCGCAAGGGCGGTTCTTTGACTGATGTCTATGTGCACCATTTCATAAAAAGGGATTTGAACGGATATGTGGATGTTGATGCAAACGGACGCATTTCAATGGAGGAGACAGAGCCTGTGAAGGTAGGCCAGCTTGCTCCTAAGGCCAATTTCGGTTGGAGTAACACATTTAGTTACAAAGGAATATCTCTTGGAGTCGTCCTTACGGCCCGCGTAGGAGGTCTCGTATATTCTGCGACACAGGGTATCCTGGATTTCTATGGAGTGTCAGAGGCATCTGCTGCAATGAGAGATAACGGCGGCATCCCTGTCAATTTCGGAGTTCTTGATGCCCAGTCATATTATCAGACGATATCTACCGGTAACGGAGGCCATGGCGCCTACTATATGTATGATGCCACCAACATCAGACTCCAGGAACTGACATTGAACTACACTTTCCCAAGGAAGTGGTTCAATGACAAGGTCGGTCTGACCGTCGGCTTCGTGGCAAGGAACCTGGCCATGATCTACTGCAAGGCTCCGTTCGATCCTGAGCTTGCCGCTTCGACAAGCAGCAACTTCTATCAGGGAGTTGACTATTTCATGCTTCCGAGCACGAGAAACCTCGGTTTCAATGTCAAACTCCAGTTCTAACAATGCAATAAGGACATAGAAATGAAAGCAATTTTTAAGATATTTTCAAGCGCTGCCATAATAGGCGGAGTTGTCGCTGTTGCAGGATGTACAAAGAATTTCGAGGATTACAATACTGACCAGTATGCCCTCCGTGCAGAAAGTCCGTCATTGGTCATTCCGTCCATGATCGAGACCATGATGTATGTCCAGCAGAACTCATCCCAGATGGCCGACCAGATGGTAGGCTCTCTCGGAGGCTACTTCACGAATGTGAACAGGTGGCAGGGTGCCAATTTCGACACATTCAACGTTTCAGACGGGTGGAACACTTCTGTTTATGACCAGGCATTCCAGGCAATATACAGCAACTATTTCAAGGTTGAGGATCTCACTGACGGAGAAGGCCACTGGTTTGCATTTGCAAAGCTGGTGAAGGCAGCTTCCATGATGCGTGTGACCGACTGCTACGGCCCGATACCTTACAGCCAGGTGCAGGACGGAGAAATGTATGTTCCATACGATTCCGGTGAAGATGTCTACAGAAACATTATCGATGACCTGCTTTCGGCAGCGGATGTGCTTTATCAGTATTCTGCCCAGGTAGGAGCATCTCCGATAGGTACTTCTGACGCCATCTACAGCGGCAACTATGCATATTGGGCCAAGCTCGGCGTCTCTCTTGCGATGAGAGCTGCCATGCGCGCCGGATTTGAGGACGACTTCGTCCGTGCAATGGAGTCTGAGTGCGGATACATCACTTCCAATAGCGAGAATGCGATGGTGGATCCGAAGACCCAGGGCAATCCTTACCAGCTTGCCGCTTCATCATGGGGCGACATAAGGATCAACGCGAGCATCACTGACTATATGAACGGGTATAATGACCCGCGCTGTGCCGCATACTTCACTCTTTCCTCCCAGGCAGGCTATACTTATGTCGGAATCCGTATGGGACAGGCTTCTAATTTCAATAAGACGTCAGGAACTCCTTTCTCTCAGCCTAATTTCCTTGCTTCAACCAAATTGCCGGTGTTTGTAGCTGCCGAAACCCAGTTCCTTCTTGCTGAGGCTGTACTCAGGGGATGGATCAGCGGTGACGCAAAGGAATACTATGAAAACGGCATAAGGCTTTCATTTGAACAGTGGGGAGCTGCCGGTGCCGATGCTTATATCGCTGACGAGACAAGCATTCCGGATGACCATAATGATTTTCTGTCACAGACTTATGTGCGGAATACCGAGGTCAAGATCAACTGGGATACTGAATCCGACAATGCAGGTCATCTGGAGCAGATCATCACCCAGAAGTGGATCGCCAACTTCCCTATGGGAATTGAGGCCTGGGCAGAGTACAGGCGTACAGGCTATCCTGAGCTCTGTGAATCAGTGGCTACAAATGAATCCAATGCAACTATCCATTCAATAAGGGATTACCATCGTCTGCGTTATCCTTATACTGAAGCGGATCTCAATGAGAGCAATTATAATGCAGCAGTTGCTGCCCTTGGCGGAGACCATGAGAGCACACCGCTTTTCTGGCAGGGAAAAGGTATTTGACAAACTTTAAAAAAGCGAAGTAAAAATGACTAAAATCAATATATTCAAATCGGCTGCCATTGCCGCTGCAGTACTCTCAACTGTGGGGTGTAGCGAGTGGATGACTCCTGAGGCTGAAGTCTATGACGAATACTCATTGACGGAAGTCGCCAGGGACGATGCCTACTATGCCGCAATAAGAGCCTACAAGGAGTCGGATCATGCCATAGCCTTCGGCTGGTATGACAGTTGGGGAGAACCAGGAATTTCTACGGCGAACATGCTTTCTGCCGTACCGGATTCCATGGATATCATCTCATTGTGGAACAATTCCAGACCTCTGTCTGATGCCAAGAAAGAAGATCTCCGTTTTGTGCAGGAGAAGAAAGGAACGAAAGTACTTATATGTACATTCGTTCAGAAGATAGGAAATGGCTTTACTCCTTCTGAGTATGAATATGACACAAGCCGTCCAGAAACAGTGGCGGCATGGAATGAATATTGGGGCTGGACTGACAATCCTGCAAATAAGGAGGACAATAAGCCTGCGATTGAAAAATATGCCAAAGCCATTTCAGATACCCTTTATCATTATGGATATGACGGTCTTGATATAGACCTTGAACCGAATATTGATGCGACTTACGGACCTCTTGATGAAGATCCTACATATCTTCAGTGGCTGTTTGAGGCCTTGAGCAAATATATAGGCCCTAAGTCCGGTACAGGCCGTCTGTTTGTCATTGACGGAGAACTTTGGGAAATTCCTGTTGAGACATGTACTTGTTTCGATTATTTCGTTTCACAGGCTTATTCTGTAAGCGGCGGTACACCTTCGCCGAGTGCTGGCGTGTCTGCCTCCAATATGGATTATCGTCTTTCCCAGATTGTAAGCAGATTCTGTCCTACTTATATGACAGAAGAAGAAGTGACAAATAAATTCGTCATAACGGAGAACCTCGAGAGTGCCATCGACTGCCTTAACGGAGGTTTCTACTGGACGGATATTCAGGGGCGCAGATGGAGCAAGAGTGTCATGCCTTCATATCTTGGTATGGCTTCATGGGAGCCTTCCAACGGATTCCGCAAAGGTGGATTCGGTGCCTACAAGTTCAGTAATGAAAGAAGCAATACGCCGATGTATAAATGGCTCCGCAGGGGTATCCAGCAGCAGAATCCGAGCAGCCCTGATGTTGATATCGTCACGGATGACGATTTTGTTGCAGCTAACTGATCGGTTTCAGAAATCATTAATCGGAGATTTTTATGAGAAAGATATTCAAAACAGGAATATGTATTGCAATTGCTGCATTTGCATGCAGCTGCAATGATGCCGAATATCCAGTCGGCGAGGTCAGGGCTTTCTTCAATGAAAGCACGACCGATCCGGGGGTAAACGGAGGTGTCGTTTCCCTCGGGACCGAAGGTGTCGATGTCCAGCTTACGGTGACCATGACCGACAAGGTGGATGAAGAGTCTGTCTTCAAGCTTGTCATGGACCAATCAGTCCTTGATGTTTACAATACAGAGCAGAGTGCCGGTTATGTCATGATACCGGCCGAGTATTGTGATCTTGGCGGCAATATAGTGATACCGGCAGGAGAGTATTCTTCTGTAGTGACCATCTCAGTAGACGGTAACCTTCCTGCTGATTTGACTGGAATTCCTCTCGGGCTTCCATTGAGACTTGAAAAGGTGAGCGGGAATGTGGATGTCACCCCGACTTCTTCACAGTATGTATATGCCCTGCAGACAGTTCTTGTAAACGACCTTGCACAGTTCAACGGAGCAACAGGTCTGCATGCAGAGAATTTCAACGGCTCATATCCTAACGCATTCACTATCGAGACCCGTTTCCAGGTCAGCAATACCGGAAACCGTAACAGGGATGTGTTCTCCAGCGGTTCGGTTCTCATGAGATTTGAAGACCCTCAGTCTCAGACTGGTGAAGTGGCTGCGCATTCTGCGGTCCAGTTCCAGGGCAATGGCGGCTATCTGAACCCTAATCCGTTGACCGGATTTGCCACGAATGTATGGCAGCATCTTGCCGTGACATGGGACGGTTCTACAATCCGCCTTTATTATAATGGCTCGGAAGTGGCCAATAATCAGTTTGCTTCGAGTGTTGTAGGTGAAGGAAACTTCCCGACCGTGTCATGGATGGGAGGCGGTGCAGGCGGTGACCACGGCCTTGACACTTCATGGTGGCGCGGCTGTAACATCCTCTTTACAGAGGCCCGCGTATGGTCGGTATGCAGAACTGCCACACAGATTGCCAACAATATCAATTCAGTCAGTCCTGATTCAGAAGGCCTGGAGGGATATTGGAGAATAAGCAAGGCCACTTACGATGAAGAGACCGGCTCATTCGAAGATCTTACAGGCAAGGGCCATCCGCTCGTGACAGATGTTGACTTCGTGTGGAACGAAGGAGTGTCCAGCGAAGACACAGCCACAGAGTGGAAATAAGTACAGGCGGGGCTTCCTGCCCCGTCTTTGTATATTTAGTTATAAACAGAATTAGGCAGCCGATCGGCTGCCACCAGCGGAGCCGGGAGTGATCCCCGCTCCGTTTTTTTCGTTCTACCAGTTGCGTCTGAGCCAGATGTTGAAGAATTTGTTGTAGGCACTGTAGCGACCTCCGCTTTCCGCGATGAAATCTTTTTCCTGACTTTGTCAATGCTTCACCCAATATTGGGTGAAGCAAAATTACAAAATATTGAATATATGAGGTGTAACCTATAAATTAGTGATATGATACGCTATATTTCCTTTATGATTGTTGCTGCCATGTCTCTTGTGGCGGCTGTTTCTTGCAGGAAGGAAGAGCCTGCACTCAATCAGTTTGCGAATACAGTCTGGATGAGGCATACTGCTCTCAATGATACTCCGGGCTTTGAGGCATACCGTTTTCTCGGGGACATGACATACCTTCACAGGTTTGAGGATGATGCCGGCCATGTGCTGTACTGGTATGATTCAGGTTATTATGAAGACCGTCCAGATTATGGCGTAATCGCATTGGATTATGAGTCGACACGGAATGTCTGTGCCTATTCCGGGAATCCTCCTTCTGTCTTTCTTTTCAACAGGGATCCCGCCTTGGCATTTTATAGGCAAAATCTACAGAATCAGTGATTTTAACGGCGTATAAAAGTGAATATAATCAGAAGTATTTCCTTTCGTTGCGGACGAGGGCGATGAAGATGAAGAGCATGATGGTGAAGGTCCAGAGGGAGGAGCCTCCGTAGCTGATGAAGGGGAGGGGAATGCCGATGACGGGCATGATGCCGATGGTCATGCCGATGTTTATGAACAGGTGCATGAAGATGCAGCTGGCCGTGCAGTAGCCGTATATTCTGGTGAATGCTTCCCGGCTGTGTTCCGCGTCCATTATGATTCTCCAGATCAGGAACACGTACAGGATGATCACGGCGGCGGCACCGATGAAGCCCCATTCCTCGCCTATCGTGCAGAATATGAAGTCTGTGCTCTGTTCCGGGACGAATCCGTAGGTGGTCTGTGTGCCTTTAAGGAAGCCTTTCCCGGCCAGCCCGCCGGAACCTATGGCTATCATTGACTGGTTAACATTATAGCCCACTCCTGTCGGGTCTTCCTTCAGCCCGAGGAGCACCTCTATGCGTTTGCGCTGATGGTCCTGCAGCACGTCATGAAAAAGGAAATCTACCGAAAATATGAACAGGACGCCGGCAATGAAGGCCGCTATTGACACCCATTTGAATGAATTGCCTGTGCGGAATGCCCTCATGACATAGAACGGCAGCAGGATGATGGCGGCGGCACCGAGTATGTATATCGGCTTTATCTTGAGTATGAATGATTCCGGATTGCCGATGACGGCGGCAAGCCTTTCATGCAGGAAAGGCAGGAAGCCGAGGAGCATGAATGCCGGAAGATATGTCATCAGCCACATCTTGAACTTTCCGGAGTAAAGTGCATTGCATATCGTGACCACTATGGCGAGAATGAGTACGGATGTGTATGAGGAAGCCGTGAGCGTTGTGATGAACAGGGTGATGGCCATGCCTATCATGAAAAGGAGCCAGCCGGATAGTCCTTCGCGGTAGAGCATGAAGACGAAGCCGACATATACAAGGGCAGAGCCTGTCTCGCTCTGGGCCACAATTATCGCCATCGGCACGAGGATTACGGCGGCGGTAAGCATGAAATCCTTGAATCGGCTCAGCCTGTAGCCGGACTGGCTCATGACAGTGGCCAGCATCAAGGAGGTGGCTATCTTGGATATTTCCGCCGGCTGGAAACTGACGGGACCGAACGAGAACCAGGATTTGGAGCCTTTTACCTCCGTACCGAGGAATATCACCGCGACCAGCAGCACTATGGTGCCTAAGTATATCGGCAACGAAAAGCTTTCGTATATTCTAGGGTTGAAGACAAACAGAATGAGACCTGCAAGCCCGAGCGATGTCAGTATCCATATGAACTGCTTGCCGCTCCTGCAGGCCGGATCAAAGATGGAGGCCGGCTCGGAGGAGTGGATGGAGGCGTATATGTTCACCCAGCCGATGAGTATGAGCAGAATATAGCATATCACCAGCTTCCAGTCCACTGTTTCCTTCAGTCCTCTTCCGTTGTATCTGTTCATTTCCTGTTTCCTATTCCGGTTTTACCTTGTCCATGAGGTTGCCGTCCATGACTCTTGTCTCAAGTGCCTTCCTGTCATTGCCGATTTCCCCGTTGAGATATTTTTCCACAAGCAGGGAGGCTATCGGGGCAGCCCATCTTGCCCCGAACGAGCCGTGTTCCACATATGCGGCCACCGCTATCTTCGGGTCGTCTTTCGGGGCAAAGCAGATGAACACGGAGTTGTCGTCTCCGCGCGGGTTCTGTGCCGTGCCGGTCTTTCCGCAGATGTCCAGCCCCTTCACGGCGGCGACACTCGCTGTTCCACCCGAGCCGTATCCGCTGTTGACGGCCCGGAACATGCCTTCCACCAATGCCGGGAAATGGACAGTGTCCACCATCGTGTATTGGCGTTCGTAGTATTTCGGGTCGATGGAGACATTTTCCGTGCCTCTGATCATGTGAGGTATGTAATAATACCCTCTGTTGGCCATTGTGGCGCAGAGATTGGCAAGATGGAGCGGTGTACACCCTATTTCTCCCTGTCCGATGGACAGGGAAATGACGGTCGTGGCCTTCCATCTGCCTTTTCCATATACTGAGTCATAATATTTCGAATCCGGTATCGTTCCTCCGAGCTCAGAAGGGAAGTCGCTTCCGAGCTTCCGTCCGAATCCGAAACTCTTCACATATCTGTTCCACATGTCCATGGCTTCACCGATGGAGGCATATTTGCTGTTTTCGAGTATGTCACGGAATACATAGCAGTAATATGCGTTGCATGACATCATTATCGATTCTTCGAGGTTCAGCGGAGACCTGTGGGCATGACAGCCGAGCTTGCTCCTGCCGAAGTGATATCCCATGCGGCACGGATATTCCGTTTCCGGTGTGAAGACCCCTTCCTGCAGACCGATAAGGCCGTTGACGAGCTTGAAGACGGATCCCGGAGGATAGGCGGACTGCACGGCCCTGTTGAACATCGGCTTGTAGGGGTCCGACGCTATTTCGTTATAATGTTTCCCGATGTCGGCGAGGACATTCACATCAATGCCGGGGCTTGATACAAGGGTCAGGATCTCTCCTGTCGAAGGCTCTATGGCCACGAGACTGCCCACCTTGTTCTGCATCAGCTGCTGTCCGTAACGCTGGAGCTCTGCGTCTATGGTGGTCACTATGTCTTTGCCGGGGATGGCTTCCTTGTCCATTTCCCCGTTTTTGTAGCGGGATTCTATGCGGTTGCGCGAATTCCTCAAATAGATGTTGTAGCCTTTTTCTCCTTTGAGGTATTGTTCGCATGTGGCTTCTATTCCTGTCTTTCCGATGTAGTCACCAGGCTTGTAGACATCGGGATTCCGTTTTATGTCGTCCGCACTTACTTCGGATATGTATCCCAACAGGTTGCCTCCCGCATTGTATGGATAGTCCCTGATGCTTCTGGCCTGTCCCCTGAATCCCGGGAACTTGTATGAGACTTCCGCGAACTTCATGAATATCTCCGGGGGAATGTGTGTGAGCATGACCACAGACCTGTAGCCTATCTTTTTCCTGTCGCGGTAGTATTCCTGCATCTTTCCGCGCAGGAATTCCGGTGAGATTTCCAGTATCTCGCACAGGGCCAGGGTGTCGAATGCCTCCACTTCCTTCGGGGTCACGAGCATGTCGTATGCCACCTTGTTTCCGACCAGTATCTTGCCGTTGCGGTCGTAGATTATGCCCCTGGTGGGGTAGATGACCGTGTGGACCATGGAATTGTTGGAGGCGTCGGTCTTGTAGCTGTCATCCACAATCTGGATTACAAAGAGCCTGGCGATCAGCACAAGCGCAGCGACCGTCAGTCCGGCCAGCAGTTTATTCGTCCTGTTGATTTTCATTCCGCTGTCCCTTTCATTTCCTGTCTTCCGGAAGAATGGTCTTTGCCACGATCATGGAAAGTACATATCCTGCGGCAAGTGAAGCTCCGAACCTGGCTGCATTGAACCAGAAGGTCCTTGTGCCGGCTCCGTCGGCCGTTATGTATATGAGCAGGAAGATGCTCTGCATGATGAGAACTGCAATTGAAATCTTGCCGGCCCCGTATTTCCTGAATGAGAAGTCTTCTTCGCGTTCAATGAGGTCTTTCCCGAAAATCGCCTGCACGACGGGCTTCCTGAGCAGGGCTACAGGCACAAGGGCGAGGGCATTGATGCCCATAAGTCCCTCCCCGAGCAGGTCCACGGCTAGTCCGGTTATGAAGGCCGTGAGCATGGCCGTAGCCGTATTCCATGATGCTGGCATGCACAGGATCATGACCGGGAGAATCGAGAGGGTGACATACGCACTGAGATGAAAGCAGTTGCAGATGATGATCTGAACCGCAGTCAGCATAAAATAAAACAGTCCGAAATTTTGGGAAGTCTTCATCTGTTCTCCAATTCTTCAAGTTCCTGCCCGTTTATGTTGTTCACCACAGTGACATATCTCAAGGTGCTGAAATCTTCAAAAAGCTGCACACCTATTTCAAAAGTGGCCCCGTTGACTATCTTCCAGTCACGGGTTACTCCAAGCGGTATGTCCGGCGGGAAGATTGAGGAATAACCGCTTGTGTAGACCGTATCTCCTTTTTCGATGTTGATGTGATGCGGTATTTCGCTCAGGATTGCTCCTGTGCTTGTCCTCCCGTCCCATGTCAACGGGCCGACAGGCCCTTCCTTTCCTATCCTTGAACTCACGCTTATCCCGGAGTTGCGGAAAGACAGGACATAAGAATAATGTTTTCCGACTGCATCCACAATCCCTATCGCCCCCTGTCCGGTGATGATTCCGGATTTAGGCTGCACTCCGTCTTCCGAGCCTTTCCCGATGATCATATAGTTGTGCTGGCTGCTGTTGCCGAGCTTGATTATCGTTGCCGGCATGTAACGGAAATCTCCGGTCGTGTCCGGTGTGGCAACCCTGTCCAATGCATAGTCCTTGCCGGTTATCATCTGGTAATGTCTCACCTCTTGTGCGAGACGGAAATTCTCTTCAGCGAGAGCGTCATTCGTCTTTTTCAGGGAGAAGTAGTGCCCGATGGATTCCAGTCCGCCCCAGACTTTCGCATTTACAGTGTGTATCCCCTTGGATATCCACAGGTTCTGAAGTGTGCCTGAATGCCTCAGCATACCCAAAGCAGCTACCTCCAGAATGATGAAGATAGCTGCATTCATTATAAGGACTATGCTTTTTTTCTTCGGCATCCTATCTCATAAGAAACGAGTAGTTGGCCGTGTTCTTGAGTGCTATGCATGTACCTCTGGCCACAGCTCTCAGCGGGTCTTCCGCCACATGGAAAGGAATGTTGACTTTTTCTGTGAGTCTCTTGTCCAGGCCGCGCAGCAGGGCTCCGCCTCCGGAAAGGTAGATGCCGTTTTCAACGATGTCCGAGTAAAGCTCCGGGGGTGTCTGTTCCAGCACATGCAGGATGGCAGACTCCACATTGGATATGGACTTGTCGAGGCAGTGTGCAATTTCCTGATAGGTGATTGTGGCTTCCACCGGGTGTGCGGTCATGAGGTTCGGTCCCCTTACCACGAAAGGCTCCGGCTCCACATCGAGGTCAGGCAGTACTGCGCCCACGGCTATCTTGATCTTTTCCGCGGTGATCTCTCCCACCTTGATGTTGTGCTGCTGCTTGAGATAGTATTGGATGTCGCTGGTGAACACATCACCTGCGACTTTGATGCTGTTCTGCTTCACGATGCCGCCGAGGGATATGACGGCTATCTCCGTGGTGCCTCCTCCGATGTCCACCACCATGCTTCCTTTCGGTGCCTCCACATCAAGCCCGATTCCGAGGGCAGCCGCCATAGGCTCGAAAATGAGATATACGTCGCGGCCTCCGGCATGCTCCGAAGAGTCCCTGACGGCTCTTATCTCCACTTCCGTACTTCCGGAAGGGATTCCCACGACAATCTTCAGATTAGGAGTGAAGAAAGACCTGCGCCTGCTGTTTACCTGCTTGATGAATCCCCTGATCATCATTTCGGCTGCATTGAAGTCCGCAATCACGCCGTCCCTCAAAGGCCTCACTGTCTTTATTCCTGGATTTTCCCTTTCCTGCATCCTTTTCGCCTTCTGTCCCAAGGCGATCATTTTTCCGTTACCGTTCTCTATCGCCACGATGCTCGGCTCGTCAAGCACTATCTGGTCATTCTGAAAAATGACAGTGTTGGCTGTACCGAGGTCAATGGCAAGCTCTTGCGTCAAGAATGAAAATCCCATTTTCCTATATGAGTTAATGTCAGTTCGACTGAATTGATTAAATATAAATCCCGTACATAAAAATCTGAGCAAAAATACGAAAAAACTTTTAATAATATCTATATTTGGCCATAAATGTCCACATATACTGTTGCGCCTCGGCAAAGCAAATAAATTTGCTCTGCTCTCGGCTTCTGCGTATATTTGGCCGCTTCGCGTCCATTTATACGGTTCACGCCTCGGCAATCGCAAACAAGTTTGCATTGCTCTCGGCTTCTGCGTATATTTGTTCCGATATGAAACGGAAAAAATATCTTATAGTAATGGCCGGCGGGTCCGGTGTCAGAATGGGCGGTCCGCTTCCCAAGCAGTTTCTTGACCTTGGCGGCCGGTCAGTCCTTCATGTGACCATCGAAAAGTTTGCAGCCGCAGAGCCTGACATAAAAGTGGTTACGGTGTTACCGGAGGCGCATGTCCCGTTGTGGAAAGAATATTGTCTGCGGAAGAATGTGGTTGTGCCGCAGACAGTGGTGAAAGGAGGTATATCCCGTTTCCATTCTGTGCGGAACGGGCTTGCAAAAGTGCCGGACGGTGCGCTTGTCGCCATTCATGACGGTGTCCGCCCGCTTCTGTCTGAAGACATGATAAACAGGATGTTTTCAATGGCCGAAGATGTTCCGTCCCTGATTCCTGTGATTCCGAGTACGGACACAATAAGGGCGCTGACCAGGACCGTCCGGCCTGACGGCTCAGTTGCTTTTGATCCTGTGCCCGGCCCGGCTCCGGACCGCAGCGTACTGTTCCGGGTGCAGACTCCGCAGATATTCCACTCCGAACTTATAAAGAAAGCCTACAGACAGGCGTATGACCTGTCTTTTACGGATGATGCTTCCGTGGCCGAAAGAGACGGTATGGAGTTGGCCTTTACGGAAGGTGAGAGTCTGAACATCAAAATAACAACCCCCGCAGATCTTGCTCTTGCGCGGGCCGTCATTTCAATGAAAAATACGGTAGAGTAGGGAAGGAACAGATTATTCCTGTCCTCTTTCCCTCCTGGTGCTGGCCGAGAAACTGGTGTTCTGGTATTCCTTTACCCATACCTGGCGCTCAATGGCCTGGTCAAGTGAGATCTGTGTCTCAGTGGCCTGGACATAAGGGATCTTCTGGATGGTATTTACCAGGATCTCCATGAGGTGGTCATGGTTGAAGCAGTAGATCTTCAGGAGGATAGGATATTTTCCTGTAACAAAATGACATTCAACTACTTCAGAAATCTTTTTCAGGGACTCGATTACATCCGGATATTTGTTGGCCTCTGAAAGCGAAACGCTTACGAATGCACATACATCCAGCCCGAGAGCCTGTGGCTTCACGAGAAGGCGGGAACCGGTAATTACTCCGTTTGCCTCAAGTCTCTTCACCCTCTGGTGGATCGCCGCTCCTGATACCCCGCACTCTCTGGCTATCTCAAGGAACGGCATCCTTGCGTTCTTTACAAGAAATGACAGGATCTTCTGGTCGATCTGATCGATGTGATAGGTAGACATAATGCAGATTACGATTTATAATTGTTTCAAAACGCAAATGTAATTACAAATTTTAAAAATGCAATCATTTGTGCCTTAAAAATTACAAATCACAATAATAATGGCTTTTTGCCGCCTTGTTTTAAATCTGTACGGGATAAAAATAACTGTTATTCTGAAATGCATCTCCGGTCATCCGGAATGTTTTTCCCGTCAGGCATGTCATTTTTTCCTTCTTTTCTTTCCTGTCGGCTGGCTGTTTGCTATGATTTCCTTGCAGTCATCTTCAGTGAGGGAGGAGGCATCCGTGCCTTTCGGGATCTTGTAGTTGCCGCCTGCATGTTTGATGTAGGGCCCGTAATTGCCGTTGATCACCTGGATGTCGCTTGCCTCGTAATGGGCGATGATCCGGTTCGCATCCTTGTCTGCTGCCTTTTCAATCAGGCTGATGCAGCTTTCGAGGTCGATTTTCAGCGGGTCGCTCCCTTTCGGCAGAGAGACATTCTTGTCTCCGTATTTGATGTATGGCCCGAATCTTCCCTTGGTGCATATCACCGGAATGCCGTTGTGCTCTCCGACAGTCCTCGGCAGCTCGAAGAGTTTCAGGGCATCTTCCAGCGTGAGGCTTTCAATGAGTTGGCCCGGAGCAAGGCTTGCAAATGTCCGGTTTTCACCTTCCCCTTTCTGGACATAGGCTCCGTACTGTCCGTATCTTGCCACGAGCGGCTGCCCGTCTTTCGGGTCAGTTCCGAGCTCCCGGCTCACATGACTGTAGACATTGTTGTTTATGGTTTCTTCCACCTTCTTGTGGAAAGGCGTGTAGAATGAGGCTATCACATTGTCCCATTCAAGTTCTCCGGCTGCAATCTGGTCAAATTTCTTTTCCACATTGGCGGTGAAGCTATAGTCAAGGATGGCCTTGAAGTTCTCCACAAGCCAGTCAGTGACAATCATTCCTATTTCCTGCGGGAGCAGGCGGTTCTTTTCCGCTCCGGTCACTTCAGTCCTGGAAACGGTCTTTATTGCCCCGTTCTGGAGCAGCAGATCCGTTACGGGTATTTTCTCGCCCTGCTTGTCTCCCTTTATGATGTAGCCGCGGCCTTTTGTAAGCGTGCTTATGGTCGGCGCGTATGTGGACGGCCTTCCTATGCCCAATTCCTCAAGCTTTTTGACGAGAGTGGCTTCCGAGTATCTCGCCGGAGGTGCCGTGAACTTGCATTCAGCTGTGATTTTCCTGTCTTCGAGGATGTCCCCGGTATGGAGTTCGGGAAGGAGCACTTCATCTTCCTCTTGAGGTGCGGAATCGTCCTGGCTTTCCATATAGAGCTTCAGGAAGCCGTCGAAAAGGACTTGGGTTGCCTGTATCATGAAGGATTCCTCTATTCCCTCGGCCCCGGCCTTGATGGTGGTCCTGAGTACCCGTGCATCAGCCATCTGTGACGCCACCGTCCTTTTCCAGATGAGTTCATACAGTTTCTTTTCCTGTGGGGTGCCAGGGATTTCGGTGTTTTCAATGTATGTCGGCCTGATGGCCTCGTGCGCTTCCTGCGCTCCCTTTGCCTTTGTCTTATATTGTCTCGGCTTGGAGTATTCTTCCCCGAAATTATTGCAGATGAATTCCTTTGCAGTTCCGAGAGCGAGTGACGAAAGGTTGGTCGAGTCGGTACGCATGTATGTTATGTACCCTTCTTCGTACAGTTTCTGTGCGATGCTCATCGTCTGGCTCACAGACAGCCGCAGCCTTCTGGATGCCTCCTGCTGGAGAGATGAGGTTGTGAAAGGGGCTGCAGGGAATCTAGTGCCTTCCTTTTTGTCTATTCCCGTGATTCTGAATGTGACTCCTATGCATTTTTTCAGAAACCCTTCGGCGGAGCCAAGGTCCGGGAAACGCCTGTCGAGAGTAGCCTTCACTTCCGTCCCCTCCGCCGTGCCTTCCGGATGGAAGATGGCGTCCACCTTATAATATTGCTCTTTCTTGAATTCGAGGATTTCCCGTTCCCTGTCCACGATAAGTCTGAGCGCTACCGACTGCACCCTTCCCGCCGAAAGCTTCGGCTGTATCTTTCTCCAGAGTATAGGTGAAAGTTCAAAGCCCACAAGCCTGTCGAGGATTCTCCTTGCCTGCTGGGCATCGACAAGGTTCATGTCTATCTCCCTCGGATTTTTTATCGCGTTCAGGATTGCGTCTTTTGTGATTTCATGAAACACAATTCTTTTCGTGCTTTCCTTCTTCAGTCCGAGAGTTTCATAGAGATGCCATGATATCGCTTCTCCCTCCCGGTCTTCATCGGATGCCAGCCAGACCGTCTCCGCCTCATTTGCCGCCTTCTTCAGTTCGGATACCACCTTCTTCTTGTCGTCCGGGACGACATATTCCGGTTTGAACCCGTCTTTGACATCAATGCTCAGTGAGTTGTCCTTCAGGTCCCGGATATGCCCGAAGCTGGATTTTACCGTATAGTTCTTTCCTAAGAATTTCTGTATTGTGCCGGCTTTTGCCGGGGACTCGACTATGACAAGATTACCCTCCATGTTCTTCATAATTCTGTTTCGGAATGCAAAGTAAGGAACAAACCCGGCAATTTTCCAAATTTTTTGACTTATATTCCAATCAAATAAATGTATCTTGTTCCGATTTTGTTGCTAATTTTGCAGGCTGATTGCGTGATATCAAAATTACAGTACGATGACAGACAAGACCAAAAAACGCATAATCAAGTGGTTCTGGATCATAATCACTTTCCCTGTGGTGCTGGTGGCGGTGCTGCTTCTGCTCGTGTGGGCGTTTGCGGACATCCCTTCTTTCGAGGAACTGGAAAACCCGGAAAGCAAGCTGGCTACCCAGGTCATAGCGGAAGACGGGGAGATCCTCACCACATTCCATATAGAAAACAGGTCTTATGTACCTTACAAGGACCTTTCTCCGCATCTGGTCAATGCGGCTGTGGCTACTGAGGATGTCCGTTTCTACAAGCATTCGGGCATTGACTTCATCAGTCTCGGAAGGGTGCTGTTCAAGACGCTGCTCATGAGCGATTCAAGCCAGGGAGGCGGAAGCACCATCACCCAGCAGCTTGCCAAGACCCTTTATCCTAGGGCGGATGTGAGCAGCAAGGTGCCCGGGGTGACGCAGATGAAGATGGTGTGGATAAAGCTGAAGGAGTGGATCACGGCAGTGAAGCTGGAGAGGAACTACACCAAGGACGAAATCATGGACATGTACATGAACGCCGTCTTCTTCGGCAGCAATGCATACGGGGTGAAGTCCGCAGCCCAGACATTTTTCGGCAAGAACCCGGCAGACCTGACCGTGGAGGAAAGCGCCACGCTCGTGGGCATGGTCAACAAGCCGACGAGATACAATCCGGTACTCAATCCGGACAAGGCGCTCATGAGACGCAACTTCGTCATCGGGCAGATGGAAAAGGCCGGCTATCTCACGGAGGCCGAGCGGGATTCCATACAGCAGATACCGATAATACTTTCCTATCAGATGCTTGACCATAATGCGGGTCTTGCCCCTTATTTCAGGGATATGCTCCGCAGGGTGATGAATGCCTCCGAACCGGTGAGGTCCAACTACAGCATATATGAGGACTACCTGGTGGATTCTCTCCAATGGGCTGATGACCAGTTCTATGGGTGGCTGAACAAGAACCGCAAGCCGGACGGTTCGAAATACAGCCTCGACAAAGATGGTCTGAGAATCTATACGACCATCAACTACAAGATGCAGAAATACGCAGAAGAGGCTGTGGCCGAGCATCTCGGGCAGGATCTCCAGGATAAGTTCTGGATTGATCAGAGATCGAAGGTCAACAAGCCTTTCTCCAATGACATAGACAAGGCCACCCGTGACCGTCTGATGTCCCAGGCCCGCCGCTGGAGTGACCGCTACCGCGTCATGAAGGCAAGGGGGGCATCGGAATCCGAGATCAGGAAGAGTTTCGGTGAGAAGACGGAAATGAGGGTGTTTTCGTGGAAAGGGAAAGGCTATATCGACACAGTGATGACCCCGGATGACTCCATAAGGTATTACAAGGCACATCTGAGGGCGGCTTTCATGGTCATGGAGCCGCAGACCGGACATGTCAAGGCATATGTGGGAGGGCCGAACTACCGTTACTTCAAATACGACAATGTCCGTCAGGGCAAGCGCCAGGTAGGCTCTACCATCAAGCCTTTCCTCTATACACTCGCCATGCAGGAGGGCATGTCCCCTTGCGACAAGGTGGTGAATGTGCCGCAGACATTCATTGTGGGGGACGACACCTGGACTCCCCAGAGTACGGACAGGGATGAATGGATAGGCCAGACCGTCACCCTGAAATGGGGACTGACCAAGAGCAGCAACAACATATCCGCTTATCTGATGAAGCAGTTCGGACCGCATGCAATGGCAGAAATGATGCGGAAGATGGGTATAGGAAGCCATATAGAGGAAGTGCCGTCGCTCTGTGTCGGTCCGGCAGACCTTTCCTTGTATGAAATGGTGGCAGCCTACAACACATTCCCTTCACGGGGAGTGCACATAGAGCCTCTGTTTGTAACGAGAATCGAGGACAATGCAGGAAATGTGCTTTCAGAGTTCACCACACGCAAGCGCGAGGCAATCAGCGAACAGACAGCTTTCCTGATGGCAAATCTGATGCAGGGTGTAGTGAACAACGGTACTGCAATCCGACTCAAGTACAAATATGGTCTCAAGGGTGAAATCGCCGGAAAGACAGGAACCACCAATGACCATGCGGACGGATGGTTCATAGGCTATACTCCGACCATTACCGGCGGCGTATGGGTAGGTGCCGAGGACAGGCAGGTACATTTCCAGTCCATGACATACGGGCAGGGATCCAACATGGCCCTTCCGATATGGGGAATCTGGATGAAGAAGGTGCTTGCAGACGGTACTCTCGGGATATCTGAGACTGACAGGTTCATAGCTCCGCCGGGCATGCATCTCAACCTTGACTGTGACGGGAGTGACAATGATGCCGGAAGGAACATGGAGGACAGTGAGGAATATTTCTTTGAATAGAAGGTCTTTAACGGGAAGCGTAATAATTATGGGAAAATACAGCAATATAGCGGTAATCTATGGAAGCGATTCTTCCGAGTGGGAGGTTTCCTGCCGCAGCGGAGAATTTGTCTCGTCAAGGATAGACGGATCGCAATATAATGTTTACGAAATATTTGCCCGCTTCGGGAACTGGTCGCTTGTCGCGTACAGGAAGAAGAATGCGATGCGTGTCATAATTCCAGACGGAGCCCGTCCCCAGGTGGACAAGACCGATTTTTCCGTTGTTGTGAACGGTGAGAAGGTACAGTTTGACTTCGCGTATGTGATGCAGCACGGGACTCCGGGAGAGAACGGCCTGATGCAGGGCTATTTTGAAATGCTCGGCATCCCGTTCAGCAGCTGCAGCTCTTTCGTGTCTGCAGTGACATTCGACAAGTTTTCCTGCAAGAATTATCTCCGGGATACGGATTATGTGAAATGCGCTGCGGATATTCTGATAAGGAAGGGTGAAGAAAATGCCCCTGGGCTTGCGCATTCTGTTGTGGAGAAATTGGGACTCCCGCTTTTTGTCAAGCCTACGGACGGAGGGTCGAGCTTCGGTGTGACTAAGGTCAAGAAGGAGGAAGACTTTGACCCGGCATTGGAATGTGCATTTTCCGAAGGGAAGACGGTCCTTGCAGAGCAGTTCATTCCCGGACGGGAAATTACGGATGCTGTCTATTTCAACGGTAAGGAGCTTATGGCCCTCCCTGTGGTGGAGATTGTGACCGGACATGAATTTTTCGACTATGATGCCAAATACAATGGCTTCAGCGAGGAAATATGCCCTGCCAGGCTTTCTGACGAGGAGACTGCGATGGTGCAGGAGGCATCGAAGAAGATATATGCCCGCCTGGGTTGTTCCGGGCTTGTGAGGGTGGACTATATTCTTGCAGAGGATGGACTTTATTTTCTGGAAGTCAATACGATACCTGGCATGACGGCAGCTTCTCTCGTGCCGAAGATGGTGAGGACTGCCGGGATGGATATGACAGAATTCCTTTCACAGATCATAGAAAACAGATAGAGACGATGTTGCTCAAGGATTTCATTTCCGGGGCAGTTTCCGCTCTGGAAAATTTATATGCGCAGAATGAAGCCAAGGCCATAGTGTTCCGGTTATGTGAAGATGTCCTTGGAACAAAGAATTATACACATATAGTGGAGCCTGATACGGAGGTGGACAGGAAGAGGCAGCCTCAGCTGGAGGAAATGCTTGCAAGGCTTGCAGACGGAGAGCCTCTCCAATATGTGACAGGCCATGCGGAGTTTTGCGGGTTTGATTTCGCCGTCACTCCTGATGTGCTGATTCCAAGGCCTGAAACCGAACTGCTCTGCCGTCATGCGGTGGAATTTGTTTCAAGGATAAGCCGGATGAGGAGTTCGTCCGGAAAGTTCGCTTCCCCCGTCAGGGTTCTGGACCTTTGTACCGGCTCAGGTTGTATAGCATGGACAATAGCCTTGTCTGTACCTGGGGTTGAGGTAGTGGCCACGGATATTTCCGAGAAGGCCCTTGATGTCGCCAGGTCGCAGAATTTCAGGGATATGCTCAAGGCCGACCATGAAATAAAGGCTCCTGTTTTCGTCCATTCAGATGTACTGGATACAGAGGCTCGGTTTGAATACGGTGACTTTGATCTCATTACGAGCAACCCTCCGTATGTCAGGGAGTCAGAGAAAAAGTCAATGGAGAGGAATGTCCTGGAACATGAGCCTGCCGGAGCCCTTTTTGTCCCTGATGAAGATCCTCTGCTCTATTACAGGGCAATATCATCCTGGTCACGCCGTTGTCTTGCTCCGGAAGGCATGGGGCTCTCTGAACTGAATGAAGTTCTTGCAAAGCAGACAGAGGAAATATTTTCAGCGGACGGCTTTATGCATACATCCATTGTAACGGACCTGAACAGCAAGAACAGGATACTCCGCTATTCCAGGTGATTTATTTCATGATTATCCGTTTTCATTTTGCGTACACGGATAATTGTCATTCACTTTGTACCGTAATTACAGTTGTGGAACGGTAAAAGTGTGAATGCCATGAAAAAGGTTCGGACTAAAAAAGTCTTTTCCGTCTGTCTCAGGGATATCCTGTTGTACGGATTGTTTCCGTTTTGCGTCGTTTCGGCGCTTTCTTTCCTGTTCGTTTCATGCGAAGAACTTGACAACGACATTGAAAAGCATGGAGGTGGAGATGAAGAAACCGCTCTTCCTGTGGCCCTTGATGAGGTGGCGCGTCTTCTTTCCGTGCTTCCTGTAGGTCGGGGACAGCTCGGAGAAGTGCATGATGCTGTTTCCTCCTCATCGGAAAACGGTTATGATGAAGAGTATACCATGAGGGACCTGTTCCGTATGCCCGGGGCCGGTGTCGGTGATGACAGGCTTCCGGAGGGCACAAAGTCGGCGGTGGAGTATGAGACTCCGATGAGAGACCTTATCAAGGCGCATCTGTATTCGTCCCCGGAGGTCAGAAGCGACGGTTCCGTATCTTCAGGATATGGTGGCGGTATGACCCCGGATGAATTCATCGAAGCGCTGGAATCGTCAGACATCCAGATATATTGGCCGAATTCTGAAAATTGGGACGGGAAAGAGTTGCCGATAATCACATTTGATCCGCTCGACGGAGCGGAAACCAATCTCGGCTACAGGATGATTACGGATGAAAACGGTGTCAGGACGGTCGAGGAGGTGATAGTGGACGAACAGACTGCCATGAAGGAGACTGTGTGGGTGGTCAACCGCAATGATGACGGGGACTTCACTTCCCTTGAAATGCTGCGCAGGGAAGATCCGGACTGGGGCAGCGGTGGAGGTTCAATAGTGGTGGGAAAGCAGTTGTGCCGCCCTTTGCCCTTGTACGGAACTGCGGTTTCTGTTGCTGAAAAGCCCGCTGCAGCTTCTGCTGAAAGCACCATAAGGACATTGATCTTGAGGGATTTCACAATGCTGAGAAATTATGATTCGTGGTTTGCCGGGGCTTCGGAATTCTTTGTGAAGATGGGTTCTGTTGAAGATTTTACCGCAAGTACGGAAGCGGAGCTCAAGCTGTATAACCCGTCTGTGACGGATTTCATGATTGTGGTGAAGAGAAAGTATAGAGGCGAACCGCAGCCGTTCAACGCCGTGCTTGTATCCGAATGGACGGACCAGCTGGAAAGCTGTGCGTTCATGATTGCCGAAGATGACGGAGGCACCCGCACTTCATGGAAATGCACAGCGCTTGTGAGGGTGGAATCAAAGAGTTATGGCGTGGAGCTTGAGCTTCCGATCAACACAAGGGATGACATCGTGTGGAGAGGCCAGCTGACTTCAAAGTATATCATGGCCAACAATAATGTCACCGGGCATTTCGGGGATGTGAATCTCACATTCGAAATTGTGGAATACTGACGGTCATTTCGCAGCGGCTGCAGTCAAAGTTGAGGGCTAATCTGCGGCCGTTGTTCAGAAGGTACAAGGGGGCCGGTGTCTGTCCTTTCTTCTGCTTCGGGCAGATGCCGAGCTCGTGCCTGATGCAATATTTCGTCCGCATCAGTTCTGCCCCTTGCGGATGTTCCAGTTCGTATGCCATACCCTTTATTTCAAAGCCTGCATCTTCATATACTGATTTTGCCAGTTGGTTGGCAATGTTTTCCCGGTATGTGGCAGCGGCATTGGCCCTTTCGGCATGTGAGGCAGATTCAGATATGCGGTTGAGAGCTTGAGGGATGTCCCTGCGGAGCAGCGGAAGTTTTTTGCAAGGGATTTCATCAAGGGCGGATGCGATGCTGCGCCGAATGCCGTTGAGGGCTGCAGCAGTCATGAACGGCAGGACGGAAGGGGTGTCCTGCAGATTCCCGTTTTCCATGGCCCGTACGGACCGGAGTTCAAATCTGTAATGTCCCGTCTTCTTTGAAAGCTGGCCGGAAATCACCGATATCATCCTCTCCCTGTCCGCCGCTTCTTCGCTGCCTGCCCCGGCAGTGACGGTGATGTATCTTCCGTCCTCGCTCCTTGCCGAGACGGAGAGGACAAACCTGTCCGTGCCGCCATTGCCTTCAGCCGCATTGTCCGAGAAGGCTGCCTCAAGGCCCACGGTGATTTCACGCACGGGCTTTTCCCTTTCGAGCATCTTTTCAAATGCAGTATCCACATTTCGGTAGAGCCTTGCCCCGACAAAAAGTTCAGGCACCCGCCTGCATCTGATTTCAAGCCCGTTGCAGATGTCTCCGCGGAATCCGATGACTTCAGCTCCCTTGACAAAGGAGAAGCCGTCTCCGTTGTTGAGCTTCAGTTCTTTGATACCCTGTGCCGAAGTGCCTCCATTTCCCTTTCCGTCATCGTTTCTTTTATCCCTCCCTTCTTCTTCCCATCGGTTCCTTCCTTTGCTCCGGCTTGTTCCTGCAGGGCTTACTCTCAGCATGTCCCTGTCTTTGCTGACATACGAGATTGTTCCGATTTCCTCTCCCATCGACTTTGCAGAGTCCGATGATGCCCAACTTCCGCGCTTCCCGTCAATGAAAAGTTCTGTATAGCCCCTGTTGAATGTCTTGTCGGTGTCAGGCGTGAATCCTCCGCTCACTTTGCCGAAGGACGCCCGGCAGTATCCTGAGCCTCCGGTATCGGCCGGTCCGGTGTCACATCGTCCGTCTTCCTGCCTTTCTATGATCCGGTCTATGGCTATGGAGTAGTCTCTGACCACATTTTTCACATACGAGATGTTCTTCAGCCGTCCTTCTATCTTGAATGATGTCACTCCTGCTTCGGCGAGGTCTTCAAGCCTGTCTCTCAGTCTGAAATCCTTCAGGGAAAGGAGGGGCTTGTCTTTGGCCAGGGTTTTGCCCTCCCTGTCCGTGAGGTCATATCTTGACCTGCATGCCTGGATGCAGGCGCCTCTGTTCGCGCTCCTCCCTGCTATATTTTCGGAGAGATAACATTGTCCGCTGTAGCATACGCACAGTGCCCCGTGTACGAAAAATTCCAGCTCACAGCTGACGGCATCGCGTATTTTCCTTATCTGTTCAAGAGACAGCTCCCGTTCGAGGACGAGCCTTGAAAATCCGAGCTTTTCAAGAAAAATGGCATCCTCAGGCGTCCTTATGGCGCATTGGGTGGAGGCATGGAGCGGTATGTCCAGCCCGTCTTCCGCCGCCATCTTCAGTATGGCAAGATCCTGTACTATAAGGGCATCCGCCCCTGCATCCCTGAATCCGTGCATCAGTCGCCTGGCCTCCTGCAGTTCATCGTCATACAGGATGGTGTTGAAGGTGATGAATATCCTTGTCCCGAACCGGTGTGCATATCCGCACAGGTTCCTGATGTCCTCCATGCTGTTCCCGGCAGCCTGTCTTGCCCCGAATGCTGGGCCGGCAATATATACGGCATCGGCACCGCAGTCTATTGCCGCAATGCCGATGTCACAGTTTCTCGCGGGAGCCAGAAGTTCCAGCTGTCTCATAAGATGTCTTGAAGTCCCGTCATCAGTTGCACTGGAGAGCCTGCATCTGTGCCTTTGCTGTGGCACCGTATTTTGCGTGGCTCAGCACTTTCTGATAATATCCGCAGGCTTTTTCCTTATTGTTGTCCTGCTGGGAAAGGACTGCGATTGTGTAGTAGATGTCAGGGGTGTTCTTCCCGTTCGGGTTGAGGGCCACATACTTCTCGTAATAGCTGATTGCATCAGCCCTCTTGCCGAGGTTGGTGGCTGCCTGTCCGGCGAACAGCATTGCATTGGCGTTCTCCTTGTATTCGAATGACTTGAGGGCGGCCTCAATTACATCCTCATATTTCTTTGCCTTGCTGAGGCTCTGTGCTTTTCTGAGATAGAGGTTTGAAAGCTGTGAAGTCGCCTTGCTTTCCTCGCCCTGCCTCATGGCTGCGGTGAAAGCCTTCTCTGCGCCGTCGGCGTTGCCTGAGAACATGTAGGCCTGGCCGAGGAGGAGATATGCATTGCCGTTGGTGGAATCAGCTGCCACGACTGTCTCGTAGGCTGCTGCGGCTCCGGCAAAATCCTTTGCCTTGATGAGGTTGTTGCCTTTCTGCATGTATACCTGCGGGATGAGTCCGTTGGCCTCGTCTGCCACTTCAGGCTTTGCATATGTGCCTGCCACTTCCACTGCTTTCTGGAGCTGTGCGAGGGCGTTGTCATAATCTTCTGCCTGGAGCATGTCCTTTGCAATGGCAAGGGTCACCTGCGGGATGATGTCCTTGCAGTTCGCCACGAGCTCTGCCCCTTCCTCGCCGCATGCCTCTCCCATTGTGAGAGCCTGCTCAAAATATGTCAGCGCACCTGCATTGTCACCCATCTGGAGAGCCATTGCACCGTTGTTGTAAGTCTCAGTGGCCTGTGCCATATCCTGTGCGGTCACTGTTGCAGCAGCGAGAACGGCTGCCGCCAAAGAGAGGAAAATCTTTTTCATATCCGTATAATTATTAGATTTTAATGTTCCCAAAAACCACATAAATGCAAAAGTAGGAAAATTTTGTTTTAATTTTGCATGTCTGTATGATAATTATGATGAAAAAGGCATATATTCTGACAATTATTTGTATTGCCATGTTTTTCTGCCCGTCCGTTTTTTCCGGGCAGGAAATCCCGTCATTGCCGGATGACCCGAATATAAGCCGCGGGGACCTCCCGGACGGGATATCATATTACATTGCCGTCAACGCTTCCAGGAAAGGCATGGCGGATTATGCCCTTGTCAGGAAAGGTTGGGATGCGGAAAAATGCAGGATCCTGCTGGATTCCCTCCCTAAGTTTGCCGGCAGGGCTCCTGCATCCTTTCTGGCCGGCAACGGCATAGGATATGGCCGGAAAGGCTATGTGCAGGACCTGGCCGGAGATGTCGTCCTCCGGTTTGAGGATGTGCGGCTTCCGGCAGGTGAGAGCGTGACGGATTCCCTGCTGCTTATGATGTTCGACATGATAGATGCAGGAGGGCCGTCGGAAGGGGATGCCATAGTGATTTCCGGAGATGTCAACAGGGATGATCTGTTGAAGAGGCTTCAGATATTGTCGCTGATGGTGCCTCCGAGGCAATATCTTCCCTGTACGGACAGCGCTGAAGTATGGAAGGACAGGGATTCCGCATCATGTGGCATTGCGCTTGACAGACTTGCGCGTGTCCCGTCTCTGACAATAAGCTACAGGGCCCCGAGGACTCCTGGGGAATATATGGGTACCGTTCTCCCGTCGGTTTCGGAACGGCTTGGCGAGGAATTGTGGACAATACTCAGGAAACGGGTGGAAGACAATCTTGTCGCCTGTTCCGTCCCTGTCGCAGGACTGGGTTACAGATATGTCAAGAGTTCGGAGCAGAAAGGTGACGAATCCTATTCTGTGACCGTCATGACTTCCAGTGACTGCATTGCCGGTGCCGCCGGAGCCTTGGGCGAAGCGTTGTCTTCCCTTGACAGGTCGGGAGCATCAGTCGGCGAGTATACGGATGCCAAGAAGATCGCGGACATCTCCTTATATAAGAAATCCAGACAGTCGGAAATTCCCAATTCCCGTTATGTCGACAAATGCATCTCGTCTTTTCTTTATGGAGCCGGGCTTGCTTCTCCAGAGACAAGGGAGCAGTTCTATACAAAAGGCAATATGCCGGACACTTCCGGCTGCCGTCTTTTCAACGGTTTTGCCTCGGCTCTTCTGGACAGCGCCGTGAATCTCTCCGTTGTCTGCAGGGCGGATTCTGCATATGTGTCATGCGACAGCCTGCTGTCATCCTTCAATGCCGGCTGGAGAAGGGGGGCAGGAAATGCAGTCCGGTCTTCAGACGCTGCCTCCATGATGAACGGGAATGAAGATGCCGGATGCGTACGGCAGTGTCCTGTCAACTGGAGTGACACGCTGCGTTTTCCTGAGCCGGACATACGCAGTGCCGTAAGACGTACAAAGGCCGTGACATCGACGGGAAGCACCTTCTGGGTATTTTCAAACGGCATGAAAGTGCTTTACAAGAAGATGGATACGGATGGAATATTTTATTATTCCCTGCTTCTGAAAGGCGGCTATGCCTCCATGCGGGACATGAAGAACGGTGAAGGGGCTTTCATGTCCGACATGCTGTGGCTTCATGATATATGCGGGATTGACGGGAAGGATTTCCGCCATATGCTTGAGACGGCAGGAATTTCGATGCATGCCGATGTCGAACTTTCCAATATGGGCATTTCGGGCTCGCTGCCGTCAGACAGGCTTTCCCTGCTGATGAAGTCGCTTCTCGCCATTTCCGGGGATCTTTCTTTGGATAAGGCGGCGGCCATAAGGTATTTGAAGGAAGAAAGGTTGAGGCTGGCCACATTGAGGGGAGATGTTTCGGAAAAGATGTTCGTGATGGACAGCATCATCTGCCGGGACGACAGGTATTCTCCGTTCAAATCTGCAGCCAATCTTTATGATGACCTGCCGGAGAGGTCCACCAAGTTTTTCAAGGCACAGTTCTCAAAGGCAGATGATGGGGTGCTGGTATTTGTCGGGGACATGCCGGAGGCTGATTTCAAGAAATTTCTCCAGTCTTATATGGACGGTTTCAAGACTGTCAGGAGAAGGGTACTGAAGCCGGTGGTTTCCTATCAGACAGTTTCCGGAGAGTCTACATATTTTGTGGATGGGGACGTTCCGGGAGTGGATGTGCTGATGTCGGCCGAGTTGCCTATGAATCCTGAGAACTATATGGTGTCCCAGGTCGCGGTGATGGCCCTGGAAGATGCCTTGACCGAGGCAGTCCACGACACCGGAATGTATGTTTCCGTGAAGGATGTTTTTCCTGTATATCCTTATGAAAGGCTGTGCGTTGCGATTTCGGCAGCCCCGGCCTCGATTGAGGGACTTCCGCAAGGAACGGTACGGAGGAGACCTGTGCGGGTGCTGATGAAGATGCGGTCGGCCATGACGGATCTTGCGGCATATGGAATTTCTCCTGAAAAGCTCAGCCTTTACAAGTCTGTTCTGCAGAACAGATGGGATTCCATGCAGGATGACCCGGAATATTGGCTCGGTATCATATCCGGCCGTTTTGCAGGCGGGAAAGACATGCAGTCCCGCTATTCTGAATGTATATCATCTGTGGATGCGGCGAAGGTGCAGGATGTATTGCAGCTGCTCCAGGACGGAAGCAGGATAGAATATGTGACAAAATCATTTTAAGCCATAGACATGAATCACGGTGCCATAATTCAGATAGACGACTGTCTTGTGTCGGAAGAGATACTTACGGAATATTTTTCCTGCGATTACGGAAAATGCAAGGGCTGCTGCTGTGTCATAGGCGACAGCGGGGCTCCTCTGGAAGAATGCGAAACGGAGGCGATAGAAAAGAATTACCCTGTCTTCTCCGGAATCATGCAGGAGAGCGGCAGAAAGGCTGTGTCGGAAAAGGGATTCTTTGAGGTGGACATTGACGGGGACATCGTCACCCCTCTTGTCCCGGGCAGCGAGGAATGTGCCTACACCTGTTTCGACAAGGACGGGAACTGCTTCTGTGCCATGGAGAAATGCTGGTTCCAGGGGCAGGGGGATTTCCGGAAGCCGATTTCCTGTTGGCTCTATCCCATCCGCGTTTCCTCCCTCAGCAACGGCATGAAGGCCCTGAACCTGCACCGCTGGGACATCTGCCGGGATGCATATGAGAAAGGGAAAAAAGAAAAGGTCCGCGTGTATGAATTCCTGCGCGAACCTTTGGAGCGTTTCTTCGGCAATGACTTCTATTCGGCACTCTGTGAGGCTGCAAGAATGCTCACTGCACGGTCGTAGTCCTCAGCATTGACTTTGAGCTCGATGTTGTCTTCGACTGCATTGAGTGCCGGATAGGATGATGACTCTCCGAAGATGGCGGACTCGATGCCGCTGTCCTTCAGCTTGGTCTGGGCGATGCTGGCACGCATCGGGTCATCGAATTTTGCTACTGTCCTTAAACTCTCATCCATATTCATCTTGTTTTATGCGTTGTACTTCGCCGGTCCCGCCCCGTGCGTCTTGCCGTGCGTGTGCCGGACCTGCCTATTCCATGTCTGTCCTCATCCGGTGCATTATTCCGGAAACTATTCTCACCACATCTTTTCTCAGTCCCTCGACCTGCATCCCGTCTGCCTCCTGTGTAAATGTTATCCTGTCTTCAAGCATTCGCGAAAGCCTTGCCGAAGTCCCCTTGCATCTGAATGTCATCAACCCGGCCTCATCCTTTTCAGGAATGTAGCCCCTCGACAGCATGTATTCCCTTATCAGCTGCCTGTCGGGCGTGATGCCTTCCTCTGATGCAAGGACCTGTCTTGCAAAGCCGAATTTCGGATAGAAAGCCGCTATCACGGCAAATATCAGGGCTATTTTCCACAATGCGCTGTATCCGCCCCTGAACATGGAGGAAATGTCACCTCCAGCCGTCCCCATAAGGACAAGCACGAGCATGATGAGCGCGAAGATGCAGACGAACCAGAAAAAATATTTGATGCTTCTTATGAGATATCTCATGTCGGAATGAAAAATTGTATTTATGTTCAAATATACTAAATATCCGATATTTTTGCTTATGTTTGTATCCGGAACATTTAAAATTTGCATAAGTTATGGAAGAAAACAGGCCGAAGGACGGAAATCTGAAGAAAATCATGTATGCACTGATAGCCGTCGCAGTGGTCCTTGCCGCAGCACTTGTCTATATATGGTTTGAAAGGACATCCCTTGTCAATGAACTCAATCTTGAAAAGGAGGACCTTACGGCTCAGATGATTGCCCTCCAGAATGATTATGCCACCCTTTCATCTGACTATGACAGCATCAATTCCCAGCTTGACTCATCCAGGGAAGAGGTGTCCCAGCTGATTGAGAGAATCAAGAAGACGGATGCCACCAACAGGGCGAAGATCAGGCAATATGAACGTGAGCTCGGCACTCTCAGAAGCATAATGCGAAACTATATCGTACAGATAGACTCACTCAACACCCTGAACCAGAAACTTACTGCCGATGCAGCTGCGGCACGCCGCGAGGCCGCCGAAATAAGGCGCCAGTCTGAGGAACTCAGCAAGACTGTGGAAGACCTTTCCGGTCAGGTGGCTGTGGGAGCCGTGATCAAGGGCCGCGGTATCAGGCTCGATGCCTACAATGCGTCCAACAAGATTACGGACAGGAGCAGCAGGGTAGTGCGTCTCATGACCACTTTGAGCCTTGTAGAGAATGACCTTGCACCGAAAGGCCCGGTAAGGGTGTATATAAGGGTGAAGGGCCCGGATGGCATCCTTCTTACCAACGGAGAGCAGAAGACATTCAATTTCAACGGGGAGCCTATGATATGCTCCGCATCCCGCGAGGTGGACTATCAGGGGGCTGAGGTGGAGATGAGCATCTATCTCAATGACATCTCCGAATATGTGAAGGGTATTTACACCGTGGACGTCTATACGGAACAGTCTCTTCTCGGCTCTGCCGAGCTGATGCTCCGCTAAAGCCTGCGGCCGTGATATATGTACATGTCCCTTTCTGCAGAAGTTTCTGCACCTACTGCGGCTTCTATTCCGAAAAGACTTCAGTCTGCCACGGGAAGGCTTCGGGCAGTACAGAGTCCAGCTTCATCCGGGCGTTGTGTTCGGAAATAGGCCATAGAAAAGATGAAATCAGCGTTTCCGGAGGCCCGGATACACTTTATATAGGAGGCGGCACCCCATCGGTGCTGCCTCTTTCCGCGCTGGAAACCATTGTGGAGACTCTGGATAGTGTTGGTGGCAGACGGCAGGAGGAATTCACTGTTGAGGTTAATCCTGAGGACATTGTCGAGAAAGGCCCAGAATATGCCCGAGGTCTGCTCCGGCTCGGGGTCAACAGGGTCAGTATGGGCGTGCAGTCGCTTGACGACAGGGTGCTCAGATGGATGAACCGCAGACATGATGCCGCTTCTGCCCGGAAGGCATACGCGATACTGCGGGAGGCAGGCTTCATCAATGTAAGTGTGGATCTGATTTCAGGCATTTCATTCTTGGATGACGACACTTGGCTTGCCACCGTTGACGAGGTCTTGTCAGGCATGGGGACCGGAGTCGCTCCGGAGCATATTTCATCTTACCAGCTATCCGTGGAGCCTGACAGCGCACTTGCCGGGATGGTGGAGTCCGGCCGTTATTCCGAGGCTCCGGATGACAAGTGTGAGCGGCAGTATTATATTCTGTGCCGCCGTCTTGCCGAGGCCGGTTATCACCATTATGAGATTTCCAATTTCGCCATTCCGGGGTTGGAGGCGAGGCACAACAGTGCGTATTGGCGGCATCTGCCTTATGTCGGATTAGGGCCTGCAGCGCATTCTTTTTCCGTGAAGTCGGCACAGTTGGGGAAAAAATTCCCGGAGTCCGGTGCAGGCTGCCTTGGAAATCTTTCTGCAGGCATGGCAGTTCATCCCGCAGATACCGGTAACGGTGGGTTCATATGCGGGCGCAGCTGGAATTCCCCGTCATTGGAGGATTACCTTGCAGCCTCTGCCACAGGGGATTTCCACTCTGTCACGGGATGGGAAATCCTCACTGTGGAACAGGTGATGCTTGAAAGGATAATGCTTTCCTTGCGGACTGACAGCGGTATTGAAGAGCAGGTCCTCAGAGACTTCTGCCGTCCCGGTACAGTGGATGCGGCATTGGCTTCCGACGTTCTTGTACGCTGTCCGGAGCCGGCTGCATCTCATCTCCGCATTCCGGAGGACCGGTTCTTTGTCTCCGACAATATCATTGGAGAGCTTGTGTGAATGCCGCTTTTATTTTCTGTATGGATTTTACCAGATCTTCCCAGGACATGTCCAGTTCCCGGAGCTGCTCCCTCCCGCTTTCAGTGATCATATAGTATTTCCTCGGCGGGCCCTGCGGTGATTCTTCCCATCTGTATTTAAGGAGTCCGAGATTCTTCATCCTGATGAGCAGAGGATACAGGGTGCCTTCCACCACTATTATGTTGGCATCCTTGAGCTTCTGGATTATTGATGATGCATATCCGTCACCGCTTTCGAGTACGAGGAGGATGCTGTATTCCAGAACTCCGCGGCGCATCTGTATCTTGCTGTTTTCTGCTATACTGCTTCCCATGACGGAGTCCTCCCTATTTTCTGGCCTTTTTCCCTGAAAACATTCTCAGATTCTCTTCTGTGGGCGGAATTCCTCTGAGTTCGCACTTTTCCGTGGCGGTCCTTGCTGCCGGAGCGATGATGCATATCACCAGATATACCCAGAATCCGGCAGACCCCAAAAGAAGGGCAATCACAAATATGATTCTGACTATTACCACATCAATGTTGAAATATACTGCCATGCCGGAGCACACTCCGCCCAGCATGTTCCCTTCCAGGTCCCTGTAGAATTTCTTGACAGTCTTCCCTGCGGCGTCATGTCCGGTATCCTGCCGGCTTTTTCCGGTGTCCTGACTGAAATTTCCGCCAAGTCCTTCGGCCTTCCAGTCAGGCATGCCTAGCTGTGCTATGACTCCGCGGACCGTGGCGAGGTCCACCACTTCGCGGCCTCCCATTCTTTCACGGAACAGGTCAGCTATCCGCATTTCAATCTCATCCATCACTTCCGGCGCCCCGTTGCCGGAGCCTTCCAGTCCGGCCCTGTAACTGTCCAGATAGCTGTTGAGTGCATTGTATGCATCTTCTTCGAGGATAAAGCTACGGCCTCCTATGGCCACATTCATTGTCTTTTTCATGATATTGCGTCTTATGTCTTTTTAAGGTTGGCCGGGGAATGACCGTTTATATCTTAAAGGTATTCTTCCGGGCTGCCTTCTTTCTTCCCTTTCTTTCTTCTCTTTATTTGACTCGGTAAAATATTGTAATGTTGCAAATATATGTAAATTTTCAGTATATTGTATCACAAGGTATTCTCTTTTCTCTTTGTTTCAGCGATGAATATGAAATAATTTGTATTTTTACGGAGATAATGCCGGCAAGTCCGGAAAATGTTTCATTATGTCAGAAATTCATCATCAAAGGGTGGAGGCGCTGCGTGCCGTCATGGCCGGGAGAGGCTGGGATGCAGTGGTCATTTCCGGATCGGACCCTCACAGCAGTGAATATCCTGCTCCACGGTGGAAGCAGGTGGAATGGCTTTCAGGCTTTACGGGAGAGGCAGGGGACCTGGTGGTGACCCGGGACCATGCCGGTCTGTGGACGGATTCCAGGTATTTCATACAGGCGGTCAGCGAGCTTGAGGGCAGCGGGATTGTGCTTCACAAGACAAGAGTGCCGGATGCTGTCGGCATTCCACAATGGCTGGCATCAAATGCCCGTACGGTTGCCCTGGACGGAACCTGTTTCACCGCGGATGCAGTCAGGGAGATTGAAGAGGCGCTTTTTTCCGCAGAAGATGATCCGGAGGAGGAACTTTCAGTTTCTGGAATACGGAAGAGGCCTGAAGTGGTCGATGTGCCAGACCTGCTGGATGTCATCTGGAATGAGAGACCTGACATTCCGCGGACTCCTGTCACCACCCTTGACGAGGACACGACAGGCGAGTCAAGGCTCCAGAAGATAGTATGGCTGAGGAAATTCCTCATGAAGGAAAATTGTGACTGCATCCTGCTCACGGCCCTTGACGAAATAGCCTGGCTGCTCAATGTGAGGGGACAGGATATAGAATACAATCCTCTTGTAATATCGTATCTTCTTGTCACTCTGGATGATGTGTTCTGGTATGTGAAAAAGGGTTCTGATCTCCCCGAGGATCCTGACACGGTGGACAGCGAGACCGAGATCAGGGCGGACGGAGTGACCATATGCCGTTATGATGCCCTTGCGGACGGTCTTTTGCAGGCCGGTGGGGCAGGACGCATCTATGTGGACCCTGCCACACTTAATCACAGTGTTTATTCCCTTGTCTCTGACAGTTTTGATGAAAAGGACATAATTTCCGGTCCATCCCCGGTCATTCTCAGAAAGGCTGTCAAGAATGCTGTGGAGATTGCCGGAATGAAGGAGGCTTTCCATGTCGACGGCATCGCGATGGAGCGTTTTCTTTTCTGGCTTGACACGGCTCTGGCATCCGGGCAGAAAATAACAGAATGGGATGCCTCCTTGAAACTTACTTCATTGCGGGCAGAGATTCCCGGCTACAGGGGGAACAGTTTCTGCAACATATCTGCATACGGCCATAATGCCGCTCTCCCGCATTACAGTACCCCTGAGCACGGTTCCTCTGTGATTGAGCCGCAGGGCCTTTATCTTACCGATTCCGGCGGACAATATCTTTTCGGCACGACCGATATTACCAGAACTGTTCCTGTGGGCGAATGCTCATTGTTGGAAAAGGAGGATTATACAATTGTGCTGAAAGGCATGATAGCCCTTTCCCGTGCAGTCTTCCCGAAAGGGACGGCAGGATGCCAGCTTGATGTCCTCGCCAGGGAGCCCTTGTGGAAATTGCGCCGCAATTTCGGACATGGCACCGGGCATGGTCTAGGCTTCTACCTCTGTGTGCATGAAGGCCCTCAGGACATCAGACAGAACTTCAACCGCCAACCCCTCCTGCCTGGAATGGTGACATCAGATGAGCCGGGAATATACCGGGAGGGTCAGCACGGCATAAGGCACGAAAATATCCTGCTCTGTATGGAGGCGGGCAGGAGCGGATTCGGTGAATGGTTCCGTTTCGAGACTCTGACGTTGTGTCACATTGATACAGCTCCTGTGCTGAAGGACCTGATGACCGCTGATGAAATTGAATGGCTCAATTCCTACAACCGTCATGTCTATGAGACCCTTTCCCCTGACCTCCCTCAGGAAGTCTCGGAATGGCTGCGAGGAAAGTCCATGCCAATATGATCTCTTTCCGTGAATCGTATATTCGAAAGTGCAGCCGAGACTGATTCCAGGGACAATGACGGGTTCAAAATAAGGAAAGGGGGATGACTTTCAATATGAGCATCCCCCTTTCCTTTATTTGTCTCTGTGTTTATAGCCGTTCTTTTCCGGCAGGCCGTCAGGCCATTATGCAGGCATTGACTGCAACTGCCGCGAAGCCGAGGAATATGATGGTGGCAAATATGTATGCAATCACCTTCAGCCTCTTGATCCAGACCATGTTGTCCCATCCGATGGTCTGGAATGCGCTCCAGAATCCGTGGGTGAGGTGGAACCAGAGGGCTCCGAACCAGATGAGGTAGATGACCACATTGTACCAGTGGCCGAATGTTGTGGTAAGAAGGTAATACGGATTTTCAGCTTCAGCACCGGTCCACTCCTTCAACTGCATGTCTGCCCAGAAATGAGTAAGGTGGAATGCAAGGATTCCGAGCACGATGATTCCGAGCACAATCATGTTCTTGGATGCCCATGAGTCAGTCCTGGCCTTGCTTGCCACGGCATAGCGGTTATATCCGCCGCGTGACTTCAAATTGTTGAAAGTCAGGATGAATGCATAGATGATGTGGATTATGAACCCGAATGCAAGAACAGGAACCATTATTGTCACAATCGGAAGTGACATGAATTCGCATCCCATTGCGAAAAGCCCGTCTTCAGCACCAAAACTTCCTGTCATGGAGTCTATTACAGAGAAGAAGTTGATAGTGAGGTGAAGAAGCAGGAAGATGATCAGAAAAAGTCCGCTGATGCTCATTATGAGCTTCTTGCCGATTGAAGATGTGAAAATGTCTGCCATATCTTTTAATAATAGTTTATACTTCTTGGTCAACAGGTATGCAAAGATATACTCTTTCTTGCAAGTTTCATAATAATTCGATATTTTTGTTTCGATAAAATCAGCAGGCGCATCCCGCTGCAGATATCATTTCTGCAGGGTATGCGCAGTATTTTGGATAAAATCTAACGCAATGAAATACAAGAGAGTATTGCTGAAGCTCAGCGGTGAAAGCCTGGGCGGGCCGTCAGGCAGGGGGATAAGCGAGGAGATGCTTTCCGCTTATGCCCGTGAGATTGCATCTGCAGTGAAGTCAGGTCTGCAGGTGGCCATAGTCATCGGCGGAGGGAACATTTTCCGGGGGCTTTCCGGTGTCGGCAAGGGGTTTGACCGGGTCGGAGGAGACAAGATGGGGATGCTTGCCACAGTGATCAATTCACTCGGCCTTTCCATGGCGATAAAGTCAGAAGGAGTGGAGGCAGAAGTCTTCACTGCAACTCCTATGATGCCTGTCGCCAAATATTATATGAGGGATGATGCCGTTTCCTTCATGGAAAAGGGAGGCGTTGCCCTGATTGCCGGCGGTACCGGGAATCCGTTTTTCACCACTGATTCCGGAGCGGCTCTCAGAGCCCTTGAAATCGGTGCCGATGCCCTTCTGAAAGGTACAAGGGTGGACGGAGTCTATACGGCTGACCCTGAAAAGGACCCTGCGGCTGTCAAATATGACGAGCTGACCTTTGACAAGGCTCTCGAGGACCATCTTAAGGTGATGGACCAGACCGCATTTGCACTTTGCCGTGAGGGCAACATGCCTATAATTGTCTTTGACATGAATGCTGAAGGCAATCTTTCGAAACTCATAAGCGGAGAGAAGGTCGGGACCCTTGTGCATGTATAACTTGTACATGTATGAATAACATGTGCATGTGTGAATAAAATCAAATATTTCTTTCATTATGATTGACAAAGCAAAAGAAATCCTCGCAACAGCCAAGACAAAGATGGGTGATGCGGTGAAATTCCTCGAAGAGGACCTGAAAACTTATCGTGCCGGCAAGGCCAATCCGCTGGTATTCAATAATGTCATGGTGGACTATTATGGTTCAGAGACCCCTGTGCCGCAGGTGGCTTCCGTTACTACACCGGATGCCAAGACCATCCTGATCCAGCCATGGGAAAAGAAGATGATTCCTGTCATCGAAAAGGCCATCATGGACGCAAACATCGGTCTTACCCCTCAGAACAACGGCGAGAGCATCCGCTGCTCAGTTCCGCCCCTTACCGAGGAGAGAAGGAAGGAGCTGATAAAGAAAGTCAAGACAGCCGCCGAAAACGCCAAGATCGTCGTGCGCAATTCCCGCCGCGATGCCATTGAGGCCCTGAAGAAGGCCCAGAAGGACGGTATGCCTGAAGACCTCCAGAAGGAGTACGAGCAGAATGTCCAGAAGGAGACAGATGTATATGTAAAGAAGGTGGACGAACTCGCCGCCGCCAAGGAAAAGGAAATAATGACTGTCTGACAGGTGTCAATGCATGTCTGAGGCTGGAGATATGGCTGCAGTCATGATTTGTGGGCTTGCATTTCAGAAAATATATTTGTAAATTTGTTCCCGTTATGATGGATTTTCGATTTAGTGCTTTCGGTTATTTTTATTTCTGTTACCATAAAAGGTGATGGGCCGGAAGTCGTGCGCAGATTCATTTGTATAGAGAAGAACAAAAAGGCTGTCCGGTGTGCGGACGGCCTTTTTTAATGTCTAGGAAAGGTTATGGGATTGAAAAGGATTGCGATTCAGGGATATTCGGGATGCTTCCATGAGCAGGCGGCAAGGCTTTTTTATGGCGTATCCGGGAATGCTGGCCGGAGGGAAGCCGGTGAGACTCAGGAGGCGGCAAGATGCGGCGGAGAGATCCGGATTGTGGAATGCGACACCTTCGAGGGACTTTATGTGGCTCTGCAGGATGGTCGGGCGGATTCAGCGGTGATGGCGATAGAGAATACTGTTTCGGGAGGACTCCTTCCCAATTTCGAACTGCTCAGGAAATATGACGTGAAGATAAAGGGGGAAGTGTTCCTCCGCATCAGGCAGAACCTTATGGCACTCCCGGGGCAGAAGATGGAGGACATAAGGGAGGTGAGAACGCATTATATGGCCATAAACCAGACCAGGCAGTTCTTTTCCGGCTATCCGCACATCCGTCTGGTGGAGTCGGAGGATACGGCGAAAAGTGCGGCGGACATTGCCCGGGGGCATCTTGAGGGAGTGGGGGCGGTGGCTTCGGAGCTGGCCGCGGAACTGTACGGGCTGGAGATACTGCAGGAGAGCATAGAGACTTATAAGCAGAACTTCACGCGGTTTCTTGTGCTTGATGACGGACTTTCCATTCCGGAGGGAAAGGTGACAAAGGCTTCGCTGTGTTTCACGCTGCCGCACAAGACGGGGTCATTGGCCCAGATTCTCACGATACTGTCGTTCTATGACATGAATCTGACGAGAATCCAGTCGCTTCCGATTCCGGGCAGGGAATGGCAGTATTTCTTCTATGTGGATGTGAAATTTTCTGATTACGGAAGGTATATCCAGGCATTGTCAGCTGTGCGGCCGCTGATGGAAGACCTGAATGTGCTAGGGGAATATGCGGCGGCGATATGATGGCCGCACATGCGGAAAATTGACGGAATACGGAAGATTACTTATAGGCCATCCCGGACGCAGCCGGGGAATCTGTAACAGATAAATGACGGATAGTATGATAATAAGACCGGCAAAAAGAACAGAGAGCGTGCAGGAATATTATTTTTCCCGCAAGCTGAAAGAAATCGGCAGGATGAATGCTGCAAGGGATGCAGCCGGGGAGGAGAGGATCATCAATCTCGGCATAGGCGCTCCTGACGGGATGCCTCCGGCAGAGGCCATCGCCGCCCTTGTGGAATCGGCGGAGCGGAAGGACAGCCATGCATATCAGAGTTATGTCGGACTGCCTGCCCTCAGGAAGGCGTTTGCAGACTGGTATGGGAGATATTATCATGCGGAGCTTGACCCGGTCTGCGAAATCCAGCCTCTTGTCGGGTCGAAGGAAGGCATACTGCTCATTTCCCTTGCTTTTCTGGACAAGGGGGACAAGGTGCTGGTTCCCGATCCCGGCTATCCGACCTATTCCTCGGCGTCCCGTCTTGTGGAGGCGGATGTTGTGACATACGACCTGAAGGCGGAAAACGGGTGGTGGCCGGATTTCGATGCGCTTGAGAATATGGATCTTTCCGGGGTGAAGATAATGTGGACGAACTGGCCCGATATGCCGACCGGGGCTGCTGCATCGGAGAACTTGTACAGCAGGCTTGTGGATTTCGGACGGAGGCACGGGATACTTGTGTGCAATGACAATCCGTACAGCTTCATTCTCAATGACAGGCCGCTTTCGATTCTTGCCGTGCCGGGAGCAAAGGAATGTTGTCTGGAGCTGAATTCGTTGAGCAAGGCGCACAACATGTCCGGATGGAGAATAGGGATGGTGGCAGGGGCTTCTGACCATATCTCGCAGATTCTCAAGGTGAAGAGCCAGATGGATTCGGGCATGTTCAAGCCTCTCCAGCTGGCGGCGGTTGCGGCGCTTTCGCAGGGTCCGGAGTGGTTCAGGGAACTGAATGATGAATACCGCCGCAGGAGAGTTGTCGCAGGAGAGATATTTGATTTTCTCGGTGCAGAATATGACAGGGACAGCAGCGGGCTTTTCCTCTGGGGAAAGGTCTCTGAAGGCAGTCCTGTCATGAAATGCCGTTCTCCTCGTCCTATGGCGGCGCCTGGAGGAAATGACATGACGCAGGATTCTTCCGGCAATGAAAGGTCTGGGCGAGAGCCGGAAGGACCGGAACATGACGTCCGTTCTCTCGGAGAAAGGGCTTCGGACACTGTCCTTTACGGGGCAGGAGTGTTCATAACTCCGGGTTTCATTTTCGGGCGGAACGGTGCGGACTACATAAGGATTTCCTTGTGTGCGGACTGTGACACTCTGCGGCTGGCAGGGCGAAAGATACGGGAATTGCTTTCCGGACAATAAGATAAAATGGTTATGCAACAGACACATAGGGTGGCGGTAATAGGCCTTGGGCTGATAGGCGGCTCGATGGCAATAGACTTGAAGAGAAGAGGCTTCGCATCGGAAATCATTGGTGTGGAGGCGGATCCGGTGAATGCTGCGGCAGCATTGAAGATTGGGCTTGCGGACAGGATGGTCCCGTACGATGAATGTGTGCGGGAGGCTGATGTGATCATCTTGGCCGTGCCCGTCGGGACGGTGCTGAAGATGCTGCCGGACATTCTGGACCGGATAGGTGAGTGTGCCGGCATTGAAAACCCGGGCAGGACCGGCGGAAATCAGGGGGCAGGGGTCATCCGTAAAGTGGTGCTGGATGTATGTTCCGTCAAGGAATGCCTCGTCCGGAGCGTGCATTGTCATCCTATGAGGAAATGTTATGTGCCGACACATCCGATGGCTGGTACTGAATATTCCGGACCGTGGGCTGCCATGCCTGGGCTGTTTGACGGCCGGGCCTGCATCATCTGTGACAGCGGGGAGTCTGACAGCCATTCCCTCCGGGTTGCCGAGGCCCTGTATTCGGCGCTGAACATGCGGCTGATATACATGAATGCATCGGGACATGACGTGCATGCGGCGTATGTGTCGCATATCTCGCATATCACTTCATTTGCCCTGGCCCTCACCGTGCTTGAAAAAGAGAAGGACGAGAAACATATTTTCGACCTTGCTTCGGGAGGCTTTTCCTCCACCGTCAGGCTCGCCAAGAGCAATGCGGACATGTGGGTGCCGATATTTTCCCGTAACAGGGACAATGTGCTGCGTGTGATGGACACCTACATGGAAAAAATGAAAGAATTCAGGGCCGCAATCGCTGAAGGAAATGAAGACAATATAAGGTCTCTGATAGAAGACGCCAACAGAATAAAAAGGATAATACGATAAAATTATGGAAAGAAGACTGGACATTGTTCCCGTAGGGGAATGGGGAATTTTCCCGGAAGGGAAACCTCTCATGATCGCAGGCCCGTGCAGCGCGGAATCCGAAGTTCAGATTATGGAGACTGCCCGCAGAATCAAGTCGTTGGGAATAAATGTATTCCGGGCCGGGATATGGAAGCCGCGCACACATCCCAACACATTTGAGGGCGTGGGTACTGTCGGGCTGAAGTGGATGCAGAGGGTGAAGAATGAGCTGGGGATGAAAATATGCACGGAAGTGGCCAGTGAGAAGCATATTTTCGACTGCCTCAAATTCGGGGTGGACATGGTGTGGATAGGGGCAAGGACCACGGCCAACCCGTTCCTTGTGCAGGAGCTTGCTGAGGCCTTGAGGGACATGGACATCCCGGTGCTGGTCAAGAACCCGGTAAGTCCTGACATTGATCTCTGGATTGGAGCCCTGGAGCGTCTTAACCAGGCAGGAATAAAGAAATTGGGCGTGATACACAGGGGATTTTCCACATCAGGGAAGATAAGGTACAGGAACAGCCCTGAATGGCAGCTGGCAGTGGAGTTGCGCAGCCGTTGCCCGGAACTTCCGTTCTTCTGCGACCCTAGCCATATCGCGGGGGACAGGAAATATCTTCAGGAAATTTCACAGCGTTCGCTTGACCTCGGTCTTGACGGGCTCATGATAGAATCGCATTGCGACCCTTCCTGCGCTTTGAGCGATGCCAGCCAGCAGCTCACGCCTGAAGACCTCGGTACTCTCATGAAAAATCTTGCAGTGAGGAATCCGGACTCGGACAGCCCTGAATATAAGGAAAATATAGACAGGCTGAGGGAACAGATAGATGCGATAGACGACCAGATCCTTTCGGACATCGCCATGAGAATGAGGATAAGTCGTGAGATAGGCGAGTACAAGAAAAGGAACAACATCGCCATCATCCAGGCTTCGCGCTGGGATGCAGTGCTTGAAAAAGTGACCGCCCGCGGTGCGGAATACGGACTTTCAGAGCATTTCATTTCTGTCATCTTCAACGCCATCCACGATGCTTCCGTCCAGGTGCAGAATGAAATCCTGTCCGGTACGGCGGAAAAATGATTTATCTGCAAAGGTGGGAGGTGAGAACCTGCATGAACCTCTCCTGATCACCTTCGGAAACGAACTCTGCCTTTATCGGGGCGAAGAACATCCTTTCCTTCAGGATCTTTGCCATACCCGGAATGCAGGCGAGCCTCTGACTGTCCTTTTCTGTGGTGACCAATACGGCCGTCGGGTATTCCTCGGCGGCTTTTCTTATTGTCCCCATGTCCCCTGCGGTAAATTCATGATGGTCCCCGAATGTCAGGTGCCTTACTATCTTATATGTGTCGCTAAGGTATCTTTTCAGAGGCGTGTCGTCGGCTATGCCTGAGAAAAGTATTGCCTGCTTTGAATATGCATATCTCTGGTCCCCTTCGGGAAATATCGGGGCGAGGGTGTCGTATCTGACGGTGGTGAAAAACAGTGCCTGCTCTTTCCCGTCCTTTCTTATGCCTGTGCAGGACACCGGATCGTATTCCTTTATGCCGAGTTCCGTCGCCCATGCCTCCTTTTCCTCATCCTCCATGTAGTAGGGGCATTTGGTCACTGTCAGCATGTCTGCCTTGGCGAGCCTTTCCGGCAGGTCGCGGAGTCTGCCCACAGGGAGCAGATGGTCCTTTGAGACAGGTCTGTTGTAGTTTACGAGTACCAATGATACTGACGGCTTCAGCCTCCTGTATTGGAAAGCGTCATCGAGCACAGCCAGGTCAGCCGCGGGAAAATCCCTGTATAGGCATTTCTTGCCTTTTTTAGAAGTCTGGAGCCTGTCGGGATATTTCAGAAAATCGCAGCCTTCGACCCTGTCCTTGTCCACGGCCACGGTGACCTGCGGGAACTTTTTCTTTATCTGCACCGGTTCATCTCCGAAATATGCGGCAGGTGCCGGAAGTTTCCTCCGTAGCCTTTTGACCTGTTTCTTTGCCTTGTCTGGACCGGCCTGTCCCGCCAGGACTTCTTTGTCTGGACTTTCCTTTGAGTCCTGTCTGCCTTCGTTGTCCTGTGCCGGGTACTCTGCAACGACCTGCTGGAATCCCCTGCTTTTCCGTCCGTAGCCCCGTGACAGTACGGCAAGATGTTTCCCGGCCCACTCCGGATGCCCTGAAAGCAGCCTGAGCAGCATTTCCGTATGCGGAGTCTTTCCTGTGCCGCCGACAGTCACATTTCCGACCGAAACCGTCGGAATTTCTGCCGTGTGCACTTTCCTTATCCCCGAATCATAGAGAGCATGCCTGATTTTCAGTGTAATGTAATATGGTGCAAGAAGTATCTGATCCAACATTTCTTCAGTATTTTCTTATGTCATCCATTTTATTTCCCTGCGGCGTTCTATGGTGCCAACTCGCTGAGTACTTGTGCCCATGTAGCCAAATCCATCAGGGCAAATATACGCAGAAGCCGAGAGCAATGCAAATGCGGAAGCATTTTGACTGGTTCATTCCGCGACAGACAGAAGACTTCATGTCTTATGGATGTTGCGGGATGGGCCAGGCATACAAGCCGTCAGGCTTGC
>JADIMO010000025.1 GCA_017694755.1 Candidatus Cryptobacteroides merdavium | reverse complement strand
GCGCCGATGGTACTGCCCGGAAGGGTGGGAGAGTAGGCCGCCGCCGCTTTTATCGGGACTCCCGGAGAGAGGGAGCTGCAGAAGCAGCACAGCCTCTTCCCGGGAGTCCTTTTTTATTGTTTATCTTTGCTGTCCATCTGGAAGCCTCTGGACTCCTTTTTTTTTGTTTATCTTTGCAGCCTCATGTGGAAGATTTGATCAAAATGAAGATAGTATTTCTCGATGCGGCGACGATGGGCCAGGTCTCGTTCGCTGCGATAGAAGCCTTGGGCGACCTGGTTCTTTATCAGGTTTCTTCTCCGGAGGAAGCCATTCATAGGGTAAGGGATTGTGATGTCCTCATAATAAACAAAGTGAAAGTTACTCCGGAACTGATGGATGCTGCCTCTTCACTTAAGCTGATATGTGAGGCGGCGACCGGTGTCAACAATATTGATCTCGATTATGCCGCATCAAGGGGGATTCCTGTCAGAAATGTGGCAGGATATTCGACGGATTCCGTTGTCCAAAGCACATTCATGCATATCCTTTCCCTTGTGGGGAAAGCCCCGTATTTTGACGCTTATGTCAAGAGCGGGAAATATTCCGCCAGCGGCCTGTTTACAGACGCTTCCCGGGCTTTCTTTGAGCTTTCAGCCAAGAATATGGGCATAATCGGCATGGGCAATATAGGCAGCCGTGTGGCCGGGATTGCTGAGGCTTTCGGCATGAATGTAAGTTATTTTTCCACTTCAGGCACTTCGCATTGCAGGGAATATCCTAGCCTTCCGCTTGAGCGTCTCCTTGCAGAGTCTGATATTGTTTCCATCCATGCGCCTTATAACGAAAGGACAGCCGGCCTCATCGGTGCTGCCGAACTGGCGCTGATGAAACCGGCTGCATATCTCATTAATATGGGCCGCGGCGGAATTGTGGATGAGCAGGCTTTGGCTGATGCCATCGACGCCGGTACTATTGCCGGCGCAGGCCTTGATGTGTTCGTCAGCGAGCCGCTGCCGAAGGACAATCCTCTGTTGCATGTAAAGCATCCGGAAAGGCTCAGTCTTGCCCCGCATGTGGCCTGGGCTTCCGTGGAGGCCCGTCAGAGGCTTGTCGACCTCATTGCTGAAAACATAAGGAAGGGCTGGTAAATGCGCCTTTCCTATTTATGCCATTCCTTGTATTCAAGATAGCCCGCGGCATTGTCGTGGGCCATTTTTGTTATCTTTTCAGAGCCTTCCTTCACTTTCTTTGCAGGCACTCCGGCGTAGATGCCAGGCTCGAGCACGCTGTTGGCGAGGATTACGGCTCCGGCTGCCACCACCGTCCCGTCCGGGACCACGGCATTGTCCATGACGACTGCTCCCATTCCGATAAGCACATCATTTCCTATCCTTGCCCCGTGCACGACTGCATTGTGTCCTATCGAAACATATTCTCCTAGCACTGTTTCGGAAACTCCGAGTGTCCCGTGAAGCACGGCTCCGTCCTGGACATTGCTGTTGTCACCTATGCGTATTGCTCCCACATCACCTCTGAGCACAGCCCCGTACCAGATGCTGCAGTTCTTTCCGATTGTCACATCTCCCGTCAGAGTCGCATTTTCCGCGACAAATGTGTTTTCTCCGATTGTCGGTTTTTCCCCTTTTATTCCCTTGGTAATCATATGTGTTCACATTATAATTGATTGTATGTATAAAAATGGCCGGCCTGACTTTTCATCCAGAAAAGCGGCCGGCCTCAGTCATCTATTTATTCCCATTCAATTGTGGCAGGCGGTTTGGAACTTACGTCATAGACTACGCGGTTGACTCCGCGTACCTTGTTGATTATGTCGTTGCTGACCTTGGCAAGGAAGTCGTAGGGGAGGCGGACCCAGTCGGCGGTCATTCCGTCGGTGGATATAACTGCACGCAGGGCAATGGTGTTTTCGTATGTCCTTTCGTCGCCCATGACTCCGACGCTGCGGACAGGGAGGAGGATGGCTCCCGCCTGCCAGATGGCCTCGTAGAGGGTTCTTGCCTTCATGGTCGGGTCAGATGCTGAACGCACTTCAGTTGCGCCCGGACCGGCAAGGGCTTCAATCGCACTTCTGTTGCCTTCGAGAGAGTATTCCAGCAGGCCTCTGATGAAGATGTCATCGGCTTCCCTCAATATCCGGAGCTTTTCTTCAGTGACATCGCCGAGAATCCTGATTCCGAGGGATGGTCCCGGGAAAGGATGCCGGTTGATCAGGCTGTCCTTGATTCCGAGGGCACGGCCGACCCTGCGCACCTCGTCCTTGAAAAGGGAGCGGAGCGGCTCGACCACCTTCAGATTCATCTGTTCCGGAAGTCCGCCCACATTATGGTGGGACTTGATGGTGGATGACGGGCCGTTCACGGAGGCTGATTCTATCACATCAGGATAGATGGTGCCCTGGGCAAGCCATTTCGCATTTTCTATCTTGTGGGCATATTTGTCGAAGGTCTCGATGAAAAGCCTTCCAATGATCTTTCTCTTCTGTTCTGGCTCGGTGACACCGGCGAGGGCCTCGATGAATTCTTTTGAGGCGTCAGCTCCGATGACATTGAGCCCCATGTCCTGATAGGATGCGAGCACATCCTCGAACTCGTTTTTCCTTAGCAGGCCGTTGTTGACGAAGATGCAGGTGAGGTTGTGTCCGATGGCCCTGTTCAGGAGCACTGCAGCCACCGTGGAGTCGACTCCGCCGCTCAGACCGAGAATCACCTTGTCGTCGCCGAGCTTTTCACGGAGTTCGGCTATGGTGGTGTCTATGAACGAAGCCGGGGTCCAGTCGCCCTTGCATCCGCACACCTCATATGCGAAGTTTGCAAGCATTCTGCTGCCTTCAGCCGTGTGGTAGACTTCAGGATGGAACTGCACAGCATATGTGTCTTCCCCTTTTATGTGATAGGCGGCATTTTCGACATCGGCGGTGGAGGCGATGACCTCGGCGCCTTCAGGAAGCTTTGCAATCGTGTCCCCGTGCGACATCCAGACCTGCGAGTGGAGCGATATCCCCTTCATCAGAGGAGAATCCGGCTTCACCACGTCAAGCATTGCCCTGCCGTATTCCCTGGCTATGGATGCATTGACATCGCCGCCGTATTTGTATGCAAGGTACTGTGCCCCGTAGCATATTCCAAGCAGAGGCAGTCTGCCTTTGATGCCGGAGAGGTCCACCTGAGGAGCCTTTTCGTCCCTTACCGAGAATGGGCTGCCTGAAAGGATGACACCCTTGACATCCGGTCCGAGGGCAGGGAATCTGTTGAACGGCCAGATTTCACAATAGACATTCAACTCTCTGAGCCTTCGTCCGATTAGTTGGGTCACCTGTGAGCCGAAATCGAGAATGATTATTTTTTCTGTCATATCTTTAAGAATGTTTTTCCGGTGGATGATTCAATGGCGGCAAAATGATGTCACGCCGTCGCATTCAGGCGCAAAAATAATATAAAAACTCTATAAAGGAGGGGAATTGCTCCATTAAAATGAGTCAAAAACTTTATAAAGACGGGAGAATTGTATATTTTTGCAGCGCTTTTCGTGAGAAAGAAACAAGTTAGGGAGAATAAGATTATGCAGGAAATAAGGAATATTGCAATCATCGCGCATGTCGACCACGGCAAGACCACGCTGGTGGACAGGATGATCTATCAGGCGCGTCAGGCAAGGGAACAGGAGAAGTTGGGAGAACTCATCCTTGACAACAATGACCTTGAAAGGGAAAGGGGCATAACCATACTTGCAAAGAATGTTTCCGTACCATATAAGGGAGTTAAAATCAATATTATAGATACTCCGGGCCACAGCGATTTCGGAGGAGAGGTGGAGCGCGTGCTGAATATGGCAGACGGGGTGCTGCTGCTGGTGGACGCCTTTGAGGGCTGCATGCCGCAGACCAGGTTCGTGCTTCAGAAGGCCATTGAGATGGGAAAGAAGCCGATTGTGGTCATCAACAAGGTGGACAAGCAGAACTGCCGTCCGGACGAGGTGCAGGAGGAGGTCTTTGACCTGATGTTCTCCCTGAACGCCACTGAGGACCAGCTTGATTTCCGCACCGTATACGGGAGCGCAAAGCAGGGATGGATGTCTCTTGACTGGCGGAAGCCGACAAATGACATCACTGCCCTTCTGGATACAATAATAGAAGTGATTCCAGCTCCGGCCCACAATCCGGGTACGCCGCAGATGCTCATATCTTCTCTTGAGTATTCCCCATATGTCGGCAGGATTGCCGTCGGCAGGGTTACAAGAGGTGAGCTGAAGTCCGGGATGAACATAAGCCTGTGCAAGAGGTATGATATTGTGCAGAAGCAGAAGATAAAGGAACTTATGGTCTTTGACGGTCTGGGCAAGACAAAGGTGGACACCGTGCAGTGCGGCGACATCTGTGCAGTAGTAGGACTTGACGGCTTCGAGATAGGTGACACCATTGCCGATTATGAGAATCCGGAGGCCCTTCCTCCGATTTCCGTGGACGAGCCTACGATGAGCATGCTTTTCACCATCAACAATTCCCCTTTCTTCGGCAGGGAAGGCAAGTTTGTCACTTCGCGTCACCTGAAGGACCGTCTTGACAAGGAGCTTGAAAAGAACCTTGCGCTCAGGGTGAAGCCGGGGCCTAATGCCGATTCCTTTGTGGTTTACGGCCGCGGAGTCCTTCATCTTTCCGTCCTTATAGAGACGATGCGCAGGGAGGGCTTCGAGCTTCAGGTAGGGCAGCCGAAAGTGCTGGACAAGACCATCAACGGGGAGCGCTGCGAGCCTATAGAGAATCTCACCATAGAGGTACCTGAGGAGTTCGTGGGCAAGGCCATTGAGATAACGACAAGAAGAAAAGGTGCCCTTATCCACATGGAAGGGAGGGGTGACCGTACACATCTTGACTTTGACATACCTGCAAGGGGACTCATGGGCCTCAGGAGCAATCTTCTCACCGCCACACAAGGGGAGGCTGTGGTTGCCCACAGGTTCAAGGGATATGAACCGTACAAGGGCGACATCGAGCGCAGGACCAACGGTTCCCTGGTTTCCCTTGAAACAGGCGTGGCCGTGGCATATTCGATGGACAAGCTTCAGGACAGGGGCAGGTTCTTCGTTGAGCCTGGAGATGAAATTTATGCAGGGCAGGTCGTAGGCGAGCACACGAGGGAGAGGGATTTGAACATCAATATATGCAAGACCAAGAAGCTCACCAATATGCGCGCTTCCGGAAGTGACGACAAGGTAATGCTTCCGCCTCCGGTGAAATTCTCGCTTGAAGAGGCTTTGGAATATATCCAGGAGGACGAGCTTGTGGAAGTGACTCCTAAATCCATGAGAATCAGGAAAATAATCCTCGATGAAATAGAACGCAAAAGAAAAAGTGGAAATTTGGATTGATTATTCAAAACTTTTTTATACCTTTGCACGCTCAAATCTATTTATAGGTTATGGACAACAATGAGTTTTTGATACCTTTAAATGGATTGGCTTCCGGAAGGAAAGATTTCCGATGGAAGGCAGACAAGGAGTTCTTTGGCAGTTTCGGTAATGCCGATATACTTGATGCGGACCTTGTGGCAGAAGTTTCTGCGGAAAAGGCGGGGAGAAGCATTGATGTGGATTGCAGGATAGAGGGGACGGTCACCGTGAGGTGCGACAGATGCATGGAGGATCTTGTCCTCCCGGTGGATTCAGCCGCCGGACTGAGAGTGAAGTTCGGTGATGAACCGGAGGGCGGAGAAGAGAGCACTGAGGACGGCAGGGAAGCCATATATCTTCCTTCGTCGGATTCGAATTTGGACATGAGGCAGGTAATCTACGATTATGCATGTCTTGCTCTTCCGATGCAGAGATTCCATGAGGACGGGAAATGCAATCCGGATGTGATTTCAAGACTGGAGAGTGGCATTTCAATTCAGGGTACTGAATCACAGGTGAATCCGTTTTCCGCCTTGGCGGGACTGTTTGACGGTGAGGGCGGCAGAAGCTGAAATGCCGGAGATGGCTGGAAAATAATTAAATTATATAAAAATGGCACATCCGAAACACAGAGTCTCCAAGCAGAGAAGAGACAAGAGAAGAACGCATGACAAGGCTGTGGTTCCAACATTGGCTACCTGTTCAAATTGCGGCGCTACCGTGATGTATCACAGGGTTTGCCCAGAGTGCGGATACTACAGAGGCCGTCAGATTATCCAGAAGAGCGCTGAGTAGGCTGCAGTCTTCTGAGACTTGGCCCCGTAGTTCAACGGATAGAATGGAAGTTTCCTAAACTTTAGATAGCAGTTCGATTCTGCTCGGGGCTACAGAAAAGGGATTTGACTTGAATGTAAAGTCAGATCCCTTTTTCTGTTCCATTGCTTCGCCGCTTTTCCGTCAAACGGCTATATGCTTTCCTTCAGATGGCTATGTTCTTTTTCCTCAAATGGCTATTGCTTCGCGGTCCGGCCGGCTTCACCACAGGGTGATTCTGCCCGCTTTTCCAAGGTCGAGGCTTGCGCTCTTCACTCCGAGAGCCTTGAATACCCTTCTCATTGTAGGGAGAGTCATTTCACTTTTCCCGTTTTCCAGTCTTCTTCATATTTATCTCTGACAGGGCTTCCTTTTGTCCCTAATGTCATGTCGAGGGCTTCTTCTTCAGTATAAAATTTCATCGGTGCTTTGTTTCTTGCCTTTATGTCAAGGCTGTTCAGGAAGTACACTGTTTCATTTTGTATTGCATGAAATCCTGTTGCATTGTTGGAAATCCGGGCAGTTTATTAAATTTGTACGATTCTTTGAAAATTCAGAAGATTTACAAAACCAGTTGTTGATATGAAAAAGGTTATTGCAACAGAAAATGCGCCGAAGGCAGTGGGACCTTATTCCCAGGCCATAGAGGCAAACGGAACTCTTTATGTTTCAGGACAGATTCCGGTGAATCCTGCAGACGGCTCGGTGCCTGAGTCCATCGAGGACCAGACAAGGCAGGCGCTTAAGAATGTAGGGGCCATACTTGCCGAGGCCGGAATGGGCTACGGGAATGTGGTGAAGACTACAGTGCTTCTGAATGACATCGCCGATTTCAAGGCCATGAACGGGGTGTATGCCGAGTTCTTCACTGAGGACAAGCCTGCAAGGGCATGTTTTCAGGTGGCGGCTCTGCCTATGGGAGTGAAGGTGGAGATAGAGGCTGTCGCAGTGAAATAGGGGTGTTCCCGAAGATGAACTTTGCAGCCGTTGTCCTGATTTGACGGACAATGGCTGCCATTGTTTTATATAATTCATTATCTTTGCCAATTATATTCTTATATTCAAAGGAAGATCATGAGCAAGAAAGCTGTACTCATTTGCATTTCGGCAATAGTTGTTCTGCTTGCAGTGGTGGCTGTAGCCGTTTCTGTACTTTATTCCGGAGTAGAGACCGGCAGGGACAGCGGCCTCAATGATTCGAGATACAGTCTTTTTCATGCAGTTCCGTCCGATGCTGTGGCGGTCCTGAGGTTTTCTGATGTGGAGAAGATGACGGCCATGCTTGCGGATACGGCTTCGGCTGCTTCATACCTTGTCCCGTCATCAGAGACATCATTTTCCCGTTTTCTGACGAGACTTTCTGCTCTTTCTTCCGGGAGAAGCCTTCCGTTGGCTTCTTCTTCCGCCGTCCTTTCTCTGCATTACAATGGTTCTCTGATACCGCTTGTCATTGCGGATGCCGGCAGGGCGGGACAGGGCATATCTGATGAGGCGGCTGCCTTGGCAGCAGAGGCAGATTCAGCCGGACTTTATTCATCCTATACGGATTGCGGGGAGTTTGAGGATGTGGATTCAAGGCTCGCAAGGAAGAGCATTCTGCTCATATCTCCTTCTGATGCCCTTGTAAAGTCTGCGCAGAGGCATCTTTCCAGAAACATATCCGTGATTGACTCTGACGGGTTTTCTCTGTCGGCATCAGATGCCGCCGGAGAAGATCTGCTTTTCATTTCAGGAAGGAACATGAAGAAACTTTTTGACGGGATGTTTACCGGAAAATACCGTAGGCATGCAGATTTTTTCAGCCGGATGTCCGAATGGAATTCATTTTCAGTCACATTTTCCGGAAGCAGCCATGTCGGCCTTGCCGGCAATGCTTCATTTTCTGAAGATGCCGCTGATTTCATGAAAATATTCTCTTCAGTGCAGCCCGGCACCTCTTCAGTTTCATCGATGCTCCCTTCGTATGCTTTTTTTGCCGCATCATTACCTTTCGGGGATGTAGGTGCATATATAGATGCTTATCAGCAGTTTGCAGATGCCGGCAATGGGGCGGTGAAACTTTTGTCTGCCAGGAAGGAGCTTGCCAGACGTAGCGGCGTGTCCCCTGTAGAGTGGGCTTCCTCCCTGTCCATACAGGAGGCCGGTGTCGTTTCTTTCTATGCCGGCAAGAATCTGGAACAGGTCGTGCTGCTGAAAGTCGGGAAGGAGGATGTCCCTCTTATTTTCAAGGGTACTGATGTCACCGGACTCAAGGGATATGAGCCGAAGGTTCATCCTTATGCATATGCCGGTTTTGCCGCTTCCCTCTTCGGCCCTATGTTCAATGCTGGGGATGAGAGCTGTTTCACATATATGGACGGCTGGATAATCTCAGGCAGTGCGGTTGGAGTGGGCGAGTATGTTTCAGGCAGGGCTCTTGAGAATACATTGAAAGGATATATGGCTGATGCGGGGCTTGAAGACAGGCTTTCTGCTGCCAACCGGTGTTTCGTTTCCTATTTTTCTCTGTCGGAGAATCCTGAGGCACTTGGAGGCATATTCAGCAAAAGATATGCAGAGTCCATGGCCCGTTCATTGGAGGGGATAACTTACGAGCCCGTCACAATGTCGGTCGGGAAGGAGAAGTCTTCCCTGGAAATATGTCTGGACCTTGACCGTGTCACGGTGAAAAAGAGTAAGCCCCCTGTGTTTGAGCGTGATACGGTGATTGCCGTTTCACGCGGCCCGTTCAAGGTGAAGAATTCCGGCACCGGCAGGACAAATCTTTTCTACCAGCAGGACAACATGTATCTGTGCCTGCAGGAGGAGAACGGCAAGGGAATCTGGGCGGCTCCTTTTGAAACCCCTATAGCAGGCAGGGCAGGTACCATTGACTATTTTGCCAACGGGAAGCTTCAGATATTGTTCGCATCGGGCTCGAAGCTGCATCTGATAGACAGGCTCGGCCGCTTTGTTTCACCTTTCCCGATAGACCTCGGCAAGAACATATTGCTCGGTCCGGACATATATGATTTCAATGGGAGCAGGAGATACAATGTGATGGTCCTCCATGATGACAATACAATTGACATGTATAATCTTCAGGGCCGCAAGCCTCTGCAGTGGAAGGGCATCACGGCGCAGGAGACGATAAAAGGCCTGCCTGAGGCACTGAAAGCCGGAGGTCGGACCTATTGGGTGGTCAGGACATCAATGCAGACACTCATATATCCGTTCTATGGCGGCGAGCCTTTGACAAAAGGGACCGGGGACAGGATGATAAGGCCGGACAGCAAGGTGGTTCCGGTTTCAGGCAATGCGGTCAAGGCTGTATGCTATGACGGAAAGGAGCATGAATTCAGATTGTGAACAGGCTGTTTCCAGCGCGACGGGAAAATGTCATGTCACTGGAATCGGGATGGATAAAGATTTTAACTTGAATATATTTTATGGAATTTCAGTCAGTAAATAAGCTTTACGAGCGTAGTTTCAGAGAAAACTGGGACAGGCCGGCCCTGTCCAATTATCAGGGCGTTACCCTGCATTATCGGGATGTGGCAAGGAGAATCGCCAAGATGCATATAATGTATGAAAAATGCGGACTGGTGAAAGGTGACAAGGTGGCGATATGTTCCCGCAACCAGGCCAACTGGGGCGTGGCATTCATATCTGCCCTCACATACGGTGCCGTTCCTGTGCCTATCCTGCATGAGTTCAAGGCAGGGAATGTCCATCACCTCGTGAACCATTCCGAGGCAAAGATACTGTTTGTGGATGATGTGGTATGGGAAGGCCTGAGCGAAAATGAGATGCCCAATCTCCAGGCTGTTGTCCAGATAAACACTTTCCATCTGCTCTTTGCCAAGACGAAGCTTATAACCGAGGTACGGGAGCATCTCAATGAGCTTTTCGGGAAGAAATATCCGATGAATTTCACTCCAGACAGCATAGACTATTATGAGGACAAGCCGGACGAGCTCGCCCTCATCAACTATACCTCGGGTACATCAGGCTTTTCAAAAGGCGTGATGATACCTTACAGGGCATTGTGGTCCAATATCTTCTTTGCCAGGAAGGTTCTTCCGATGCTCAATTCCACTTCAAATGTAGTGGCGATGCTGCCTTCAGCACATATGTACGGGATGATGTTCGAGGTGCTCTTTGAACTGAGCATAGGTGCCCATGTGCATTTCCTGACAAGGGTGCCGAGTCCGAAGATCATCATGCAGGCCCTTTCGGAGGTCAAGCCGAACATCGTGATAGCCGTGCCGCTCATCATTGAAAAGGTCTACAAGAGCAAGCTGAAGCCTGTACTGGAGAAGAACGGCATCAAGTTCCTGATGAAACTTCCTGTCCTCGACCATGTGATAATGAAGAAGATAAGGAC
>JADIMO010000024.1 GCA_017694755.1 Candidatus Cryptobacteroides merdavium | reverse complement strand
AACATAGCAGCCATTTGTATTAGACTGCAAAGTTGCAAAATCAAGTCCGTTTCATTTCAAAAACCGTGTAATTGGCTATATTTCAATAATTTCAAAGAACTATTTATCCACTTTTACGGGACAGTAGTGATTTGGTACATTAAAGTATATACGTGTGAAAACAAAAAGGGGAGCCGGAGTTCCCCAGAATCAACTAATTTTGTGTTGCTCTATGTATCATCAATTGACCCGGGAGCAAAGATACGCAATCTATATGGGAAAACAAGAGGGAAAGACACTGACCGCCATTGCTCGGCAGATATGTGTCAACAGGAGTACAATATGCAGGGAACTTCAAAGGAACAGCAACCGGTACAAGGTCTACGGGTGGATGGCGACCGACGAGAAGGCGCGAGAAAGGCGTGAGCGGACACGCTCAGGGAAGCCAGCGGCTTATGGTGACTGAGGACTGGTCCCCGCGCCAGATATCTGGGTGGCTTGGGGAGAGGGGCATCCGCATCTCACACGAAAGAATATACCGAATGGTACGTGTGGACGCGAGCGGGGAGCTGCGGCGCCACTGCCGCCACAGGATGAAGTACAGGCGGCACAAGAGGTGTCCGCGTCCGACCAGGGTCAGGAACATTAGGGACCGGGTGAGCATACACGAGCGCCCGGCAGAGGCCGACGGGAGACGCTTCTGGGAGATGGACACGATTGTAGAGAAGGGCCGGAAGAGCGTGATACTGACCCTGTGCGAGAGGAGCAGGAACTACCTGCTGATGGCAAGGCTCCCGCAGGGGAAGTCGCCGGAGGGCGTGGCCGAGAAGGTGGTGGAGCTGCTGTGGCCCTACAGGAAGAATGTCCTTACCATCACCACCGACAACGGCTCCGAGTTCTGCGAACACAAGAAGATCGCCCGGGAGCTGCACGCTGACGTGTATTTCGCTGACAGCTACTCCTCCTGGCAGAGGGGCGCTATAGAGAACGCCAACAAGTTAATCCGGCAGTACATCCCAAAAGAGACTGACTTCCGCGAACTTACAGACCAGTTCATCCATTCCGTCCAGCTGAAACTGAACCGCAGGCCCGGGGAAAATTGAATTTTTCTACCCCAAAGGATGAGTTCTTTAGACTTTTGTTGTAATTTTATCTCGTGTTGCACTTGTTCGTTGACTCTACTTATCGTTTCAGTTGACATCAGTTGGCGAAAATCACGTTTATTTTCGTATCTTCACGTTGGACAGAAAGAAGACTATAGTATAAGCAACAATCAATAATCAAAAGTATGTCACTGTATTATACGTTGTCAAATTCCAAAATAGTCAGATGCGACGGAGGAGTCCTTCGGCAGGATGAATTGATGAAATTATGGAATTTCGTCAATATGCTGCTCGGTTCCATGTACTCCACGTGGATATTTAGAGGCGAATCTGACGAGAACCTGAGAGAGCAGTATGGCTATGACACGAATACGCCTGACATATTGGCGCAATGCATATTCATGGCCGGGGAAAAAGGAAGAATCTGCTGGAATGAGAAAAAATTCATAGATCCCGACGTAGTATCCACGGATAATTTCCGTAAAATATGTAAAATATTGAACAAATCAATCAAGGAAGGCTGCAGCTCCGGCAGCACAGGCAGGATACAAAAAATGCAGAATTTCCATTCTCGGAACCGGGAATTTTGCGAAGCTTTTGACGACACGGAAAATCTGGTCATGGGATATCATGAATTGCCGTACGACAACAGGAGGAAGATAAATCTCTATTATTTGTCCATTATCCACACTATCAATAGTTACAAATATCATAACACATCGGGGTTTGTTTCGGCTACGACCAGCTTTAAAGTAGCGGAACAGTTCACGAATGGAGCTACGATTTACGGATGGGTGCCCAAAATGCCAATGTCGATGACCATGCGAAGTATGGTAAAAACAATAGAATATGTACTCTCCAGGAATGTGGCCGGCATAAAGGAACTGGGATTCCCTTGCTGTGAATCTTCTGTATATCCAGGGCAAAAGGAAATTTCATTGAGATATGGCATCCTCCCTCACTTCATTGTCGGGTTCAAGGCCGGCAGCAGATTTTATGTGAATCCTGCACTGTTCAACACTATGGACAAGCTGCAGGAAATTGATTCCTTCAGAAAATTGAATATATTCAAAAGACACCTGATTTCATATGGTTTGGATGTAGACCAGTCTGACTTTGAAGACTTTTGCCGCAGAACGAATTTCAAGCGTTATTATTCGTTCGACGGGGAGAAATACCAATTGCATGACTTGCAGCATTAAATCCCCCGCATTAGTAAATCATCTGTATATTTTCGTATCTTCGCAATGGCAAAAGCCGGATTTTCAAGAATGCCTGAATAATGAATAAAGTTGAGAAGATAAAGAGATTTCCACTGAAGTCAGTATGGAAGAATGAAGCACATGATTTCACTCCATGGCTATGCGCAAATATGGATTATCTGTCAGAGCAGCTCGGATTCAACATTATCAATGCCTCTTCAGAGTTGTCATCAGACAATTTCAGAGTTGACATACAGGCTGAATTGGAAAACGGTTCTTGCGTGGTCATTGAAAATCAGTTCGGTCTCAGCAACCATGACCATTTGGGGAAAATCATTACATACAGGACTGCGTTTGATGCGAAAGTCGCGATATGGATCGTTGAAGAGGCGAGGAAGGAACATATTGATGCCTGCAACTGGCTCAATGAGACAGACAATGGTTGTGATTTCTATCTTATCCGCGTTGAAGTGATTCAGATAGGAGATTCTGCCCCTGCTCCGCTTTTTACAATCGAGGCTGCACCCAGTTCAGAATCTATTGCCATAGGTAAAATCAAAAAGGAGCAGTCAGAACGGCACATGAAGCGTTTCGAGTTCTGGAGTGAATTGCTGAAAATGTTCAAAGCAGACAAGGAAATAACCTCATTCAGAAATGTCAACCCGACGACAGATTCATTTGTTTCCGGAGCTACAGGGATTGGAGGTATTACATGGACACTCTGGCTCAACAAGGACAATATGCGTCTGGAAGTGAGGATCGATAAGGGCAAAGGTTGCGATGAGGAGAATATAGCAATATTCAGAAAGCTTGAAAAGCATAGGGAAAACATAGAAAAAGAGTTTGGCGGCGGGCTGAATTGGGAAGAAATGACGGGTTACAGACTTTGCTCCATCAGAAAAGATTTTGAAGGAGGATGGGCCTGGCCAAAAGATGAATGGCCGAAGATTATCGGAACTGCGGTTGATTATACCAGACGTCTGATCAAGGCGACAAAGCCGTACATCGCAGAACTCAAATGAGCGGCCGCTGCTGTCCGCCACATATCAGTTGAAGAGATGACAGATTTGAAAAAATCAATGGGGATAACACAAATCCGGGAGATTTGTGACAATTCCACTTCAAGGATCTTCGGATTCATATTATATACGAGATGACACTCCTATATCACAAAAATCCTGCGGGACAATGATTTCTGGAATGAACTGGATGAAATATCCGGTGCTGACTGATCCATATTTTCGGTAAAGCCTCTGGCGGAAGGACAGTACTTCCCATTGTCCCTGAAGGAGTCATGTGTAGGATGGTCTCCATATGGCAGTGAATGTCGTAAAAAACGTGAAATTTTTCTAATAAATTGATTAATAATATAATAGTGAATTCGTATCTTGGATGGAGAAAAAATATACTTTTATTGGGAGATTTCTTTTTAGCCGCTGATTTTTTTCGCTCACGAGCAAAGTCCGCACAAAAATCGCTCATTTGTCAGTTTGAGTAGTTTCGGGATTGTCTTTGAGGAATTTCAGCAGGGCAATCTCATTTAAAGTGCAATTCAAAGTGCCATTTTGACTCTTTGAATCACCGTCCTCGGTTTTTTGGAGGGCTGCGATATGCAGTGTCTTGTTATGCTTTTTTTTGAGCATTCAAAGTTAAGATATATTTTTGAATACAAAAATGGCAGGAAAATGACAGCGAAATTCAGAAATACAAGCATAATGTCCGCTGCGGACGGGCTTCAGATCGGGGTGACGACATGCGAACCGGAAGCGGGAGCGCGAGCAGTGGTGCAGCTGGTGCACGGGATGTGCGAGCATAAGGAGAGGTATGAGGGGTTCATGGAGTTTCTGGCGGGGAAAGGATTTGTGAGCGTGATACATGACCACAGGGGGCATGGGGAATCGGTCAGGTCGGAGGCGGACCTCGGACATTTCATGGAAGGCGGATGGAACGGGCTTGTGGAGGATGTGAGGAAGGTGACACAGCTGGCGCAAAGGGAATATCCGGAGTTGCCGGTCGTGCTTTTCGGGCACAGCATGGGATCGCTTGCGGTGAGGGCATGCGTCAGGTATAGCGATGTGGGGTATGCAGGCCTGGTGGTTTGCGGAAGTCCGAGCCTGAATTCCGGGGTCGGGGCAGCGAAGGTGCTTGGCAAGGCGTTTGCGGCCGTTGCAGGGGACAGGCACAGGCCTGCGTTGCTTGAAAATCTCACATTCGGCTCGTTCAACCGGAGGTTCAGAGGCGAAAAATCGCCGCACTCATGGATATGCACTGATCCGGAGGTCGTCAGGCGGTACGATGCGGATCCGCTGTGCAATTTCCGCTTCACTCTCAACGGCTTCATCGGGCTTTTTTCGTTGATGCAGAACGCATATGATGTGCGTGGATGGAGGCCGGGTAATCCGCAGATGCCGGTGCTGTTCATGTCGGGAGAGGAAGACCCGTGCATGATCAGCCGCAGGAAATTCCTGGAGGCGGCGGAGACGATGAGAAAGGTCGGCTACAGGGATGTGGAGACGGTGCTCTACCCCGGGATGAGGCATGAGATATTGAATGAGAAGGGAAAGGAGAAAGTCTGGAATGACATTGCCGGCTTTCTGGAAAAATGTCTTGCCTGAATGGGGCAGGGTCAGGCAGCCGGCAGGAAAAGTTAACAGTATCAATTTATTTAATTGATCAGATATGAAACACATAGAAGTTGTTGCAGCGGTCATCAGGGAAGGGAAGAGAATTCTGGCGACGCAGAGGGGGTATGGGGATTTCAAGGATATGTGGGAGTTTCCGGGAGGGAAGATGGAGGCAGGGGAGGAGCGGGAGCAGGCGCTGAGGAGGGAGATAATGGAGGAACTGGAGGCGGAGATAGACATTGAGGATTTTCTGTGTACGGTGGAGTATGACTATCCGGCATTCCATCTGACGATGCATTGCTATCTGTGTTCAGTGAAGGCTGGAAATCTGGTGCTGAAGGAGCATGAGTCGGCACGGTGGCTGTCCGCAGACGAACTTTATGGGGTGGAATGGCTGCCTGCGGACATAGAGGTGATACGGAAGCTGGAAAATATCCTGAGAGCCCTGTAATAAGCCTGACCGGTCAGTCGCGGATGTAATGAGGCATTTCGTCGGGGAGGACGATGGAGATTTCGCAGAGGCCCATGACTTTGCCGTCTTCTTTCCAGGCGCTCTGGTAGATCATTTTGCGGAGGCCCTGCTTTTCGATGGTGTAGACATTCTGTCCGCCGGTTTCGAGAAGGTGGCGGATGATGGACTTTGAGCGGTCGCTGTGGCAGGACATGAGGTTCTTGCCGATGAGGTCGCCGTGCTTCCGGTATGTTTCGCGGGATTTGGAATTCATGTAGAGGATGACGCCTTCGGCATCGCACACGGTGATGGCGCAGTTCATTTCCTCGGCCCAGGACGGGATGTGGCGGCGGACGGAATTGATGCGGTTGCGGATGCGGGTCCAGCCGGCGGTGTCCTTGAGGCAGCATTTGTCCATTGTGGCCGACATTGTGCCGAAGCGGCAGGCGGGGATGACAAAGCTCAGGTCGTCTTCGCCGAACCATTGGCGGGCGGAAGGGTCGGTCAGGCCGACATAGCACCGGAATCCGTCATGCCGGTTCTCACGGACGGCGTTGGCAACAATGGAGGAGCAGCCGGAGCCGAATATGAGGGAAACGGTATCGTGGTCGTTGCGGTCGTAGAAGGCCCAGGCGCAGAGTCCGGAGATGATATCGGGCGAGGCGATAAAAAGCAGGCCTTCCATGCCGTCGAAGGTTTCAGCCTGGTCAACCCTGACGAAATTCAGGTATTTCCTGCCGGTCATTGCCGGTCCGAAAAGGCTGAGATAGTCCAGGGTGAGTTCCGGAGATTCCTTGTATTTTTCTTTTTCGGACACGAAGCCGGGGACATGGGGCGGCATCTCGGTGAATCCGGCATAGAATTTTCCGCCGCCGCATGTGATGTTGTCAATGCTCAGGCTGACGGAAGTCCCCTCCTGCGCCAGACGGATGTATTTGAGAAAACATCCCGGAACCTTTTCCGTTCCGGCGGCCGGACTGTCGCTGTAATAGAATACGAGAGGAAGAGGCGCTGCCTCACCGAAAGCTTCCTTATATTGGCTTGTAAATGCTTTTGTGTCCATTGTATCTGTATTTTTGATTATGCAAATATAAATGATTAATTGAGGGAATTGCTATATTTGCGGCGCAAACGGAAAAATTATGGAAAAGAGGGCATTTCTTTTTGATTTGGACGGGGTGATATTCGACACGGAAGGGCAGTACACTGTGCTTTGGAACAGGATAGGTGCAGACTGGCTCGGTGATGCGGACTTCGGGAAAAAGATAAAGGGGCAGACATTGGTGCAGATATTCGGGAGGCATTTCCCGGACAATGAGGCGGCACGGAAGGACATACAGGAGAGGCTGAACCGGTTCGAAGGGGAAATGAGCTATGAATATGTGCCGGGAGTGGAGGATTTTCTGCGGGCTCTTGCCGGCAACGACATTCCGAGGGCGATAGTGACGAGCTCCAACAGGGCGAAGATGGAGCATGTCTACAGGGTGCATCCGGAGATCCGGGACATGTTCACGCATATCTTTACGGGCGAGGATTTCACGAGGTCGAAGCCGGCCCCGGACTGCTATCTGCTGGGGATGAAGACATATGGAACGGCTCCGGAAGCGACTTTCATCTTCGAGGATTCTTTCAGCGGGCTGCAGGCGGCGAAGGATTCGGGAGGGAATGTAATTGCGCTTGCGACGACGAATTCCAGGGAGGCTGTGGTGCCGTATGCGGGGCTTGTTATTGACGATTTCAAAGGGCTGACGCCGGAGGCCGTGATGAAGAATTTCTGCAAAGACGAATAAACGATTTGGCTTGAGGAAGATGTTGGAAGCGCAGGAATTCCTTTGACTATATTTGGAATGACGCATGGGATATTTCTGGCTTTGTCCAATGTGACAACTTGAAGGTATCCTGTACTATGTGTCGGGAGGACTATGGAAGAGTCCCGGACACCACGAGATAATAGTTTGAAAGTATCTTGTTCTATGTCCGAAGGAGACATTTTGCGTGTGTCAACTTTGTTCCCGGATGACAGCAAGGGGCAGTATTCCGCGGATGGGGACAAATCATGCTGGAGATATGCTGAAAAATGAACTAAATTGCGGAGATATTTTCGGATTCGGGGGAAATTTGTATCTTTGCACTTTGAAATCTTGAAACTGGCATACGATGATCTTGTCAAATGGTTCATATTCTCCATTGAGCGCATTATCAGGTAATGCAGAAGTTTCTGTTTCCCTGAAGTTTCTCAGTTGATATACCGGCCGTCCCGCCTGCGGGGTGGTCGTTTTTTTATGCGTTGATGCATTGAAGAATTTATTTTATGCATTGGAGCATTGGTGCGTTGAAGCATTGAAGAAATTAATGATATTATAGATATGGACAAAAAACTCGGTGCAACCCTAAAATTGGAGAACGGGATGGAGTTCAAGGGCTATTCCTTCGGGTATGACGGGCCATGCGACGGAGAGGTGGTGTTCTCTACGGCGATGGTGGGCTATCCGGAGAGCCTGACTGACCCTTCCTATTCCGGGCAGATACTCTGCGTGACATATCCGCTGATAGGCAATTACGGTGTCCCTGCGGAAGGAAATGACGAATACGGCATCTCGAAGAATTTCGAGTCGGACAGAATCCATGTCAGGGGACTGGTGATTTCGGACTATTCGTTTGAGTACAGCCACTGGAAGGCGGTCAAGAGCCTTGACGAATGGCTGAAGGAGCAGAAGATACCGGGAATATACGGCATCGACACCCGTGAGCTGACGAAGCTGCTCAGGGAGAACGGTTCGATGCTCGGGATAATCGTGCCGGAGGGGCATACGAGGAATTTCCCGATTGAAGACCCGAACCAGGTGAACCAGGTGGCCGTCGTGAGCTGCAAGGAGGTGATAAGGTACGGGCATGGGGACAAAAAGATAGTGCTGGTGGACTGTGGGGTGAAGAACAATATCCTCAGATGCTTCATCCGCAGGGGAGTGGAAGTCATCAGGGTGCCTTGGGACTACGACTTCAATACGCTTGAATATGACGGGCTGTTCATATCCAACGGGCCGGGCAATCCTGCGCTCTGCGGGGTGACTGTGGAGCATATCCGCGAGGCAATGAAGAAGGACAAGCCGATTTTCGGCATCTGCATGGGCAACCAGCTGCTCAGCACCGCCGGAGGGGCATCCACATACAAGCTGAAATACGGGCACCGCAGCCATAACCAGCCTGTCCGCATGGCGGGAAGCAACCGCTGTTTCATCACTTCGCAGAACCACGGGTTCGCCGTGGACAACAATACTCTCGGAGATGAGTGGGAGCCGCTTTTCATAAACATGAATGACGGGACCAATGAGGGCATAAGGCACAAGACGAAGCCTTTCTTCTCGGCGCAGTTCCATCCGGAGGCGACGAGCGGGCCGACAGACACGGAGTTCCTGTTTGATGAATTCCTGGGAAGGCTGTAGTATTGATGCATTGTAGAACAGATAAAAGAAAACGAAATGATTGACAACGATATAAAGAAAGTGGTGATCCTCGGGTCGGGAGCCTTGAAGATAGGCGAGGCCGGAGAATTCGACTATTCAGGTTCGCAGGCACTGAAGGCGCTGAAGGAGGAGGGCATAGAGACTGTCCTCATCAATCCGAACATTGCCACCGTGCAGACTTCCGAGGGTATTGCCGACAAGATATATTTCCTGCCGGTGACCCCGTATTTCGTGGAGAAGGTGATTCAGAAGGAGGCACCGCAGGGCATCCTGCTCGCGTTCGGAGGCCAGACTGCGCTGAACTGCGGAGTGGAGCTGTACCGTGCCGGAATCCTTGAAAAATACAATGTCCGTGTGCTCGGCACACCTGTACAGGCCATAATTGACACGGAGGACAGGGAGCTTTTCGTGGAGAAGCTGGACCAGATAGATGTCAAGACCATAAAGTCCCATGCGGCTGAGAGCATGGAGCAGGCCAAGGCCGCTGCCGCCGAACTCGGATATCCGG
>JADIMO010000023.1 GCA_017694755.1 Candidatus Cryptobacteroides merdavium | reverse complement strand
GTGCATGTGCCTGCCGCTGTGGCAGAAGTTCAGCACCTGGCTGCGAAGGCAATGGCCTTCCTCCAATATCCACAGGCGGTCGGTAGGAAGCTCGTCCGCCGCGATTTCATCCTTTGCATAGAATTCATCATCGGGAGATATGTAGGCCAGGAATTTCTCGTAGTAGAGAGGTATCTCCAGCAGATCTTTTTCTTCCAGTGGTGTAGACATGATGGCCATGTCGACCTCACCTGAGCGAAGCTTCTCTATCAGTACACCCGTACGCATCTCGGCGACCTTCATCTTCACCTTCGGATGTGAAACACGCATCTCACGGATAAGCCCGGGAAGCACATATGGGGCAACTGTCGGAATGGTGCCAATGAAGACCTCTCCTCCATCCTCGCCTTTCTCGCTCTGGACCAGTTCTTCTATCTGTGACGCGCTTCTGAGGGCCGCCCGTGCCATGGTAATTATCTTCTTCCCCAGAGGCGTAGGCCGCACCGGGTGGGAATTGCGGTTGAAGATGGTCACATCGAGCTCCTCTTCCATGTTCCTGATTGCTATGCTCAAGGTCGGCTGGGTGACTCCGCAGGCCTCTGCCGCCTTGACGAAATTGCGGTATGTGTCCACCGCCACGATGTATCTGAGTGTACTGAGGTTCGCTTTCATATCCTGTCTATTGTACTTTTATTCTTTCTATTGTACTTTCTGTCGTCATTTCTGTCGTCATTTCTGTTGTAATTTCTGTTGTCTATCAGCATTTATTCCAGAATCCCCGACAAATTACAATGGTTACGGAATTCAATTCCGGACAAGTTTGTTCCATTTCCGTCTATTTCCGTCTATTCCGTCTATTTCCGTCTATTTCCGACTATTTCCGACTATTCCTATTCTCCCGAGAATCATTTTCATTCCGTATCGCCCTTGTCCAGGACAAATCGTATTTAATAGGGACATATCGTATTTAATTAGGGATTATCATACATATTGTCCTTATTGCGGGATTATCATACATATTGTCCTTATTGCGGCATTATTATTCTTGTCGCGGCATTCTCTGACAAATATATAGATTTTATCAATAATAGCATTGGTAATATCAATTTGATTTATAGTTATAGCATCCATATCTTTGCATCAGAAAACAGACAGAACAACAGAAACAAAGAACAATAAAAATAAAAATCTGACATTATGGAAACCAACAATCTACAGACACAAGGCTACCAGATGCCACGCATAGGCGACAAAGCGCCTTCATTCGAAGCTGTCACAACACAGGGCAGGATAAGATTTCCAGAAGACTACAGCGGCAAATGGAAGATCCTCTTCAGCCATCCGGCTGACTTCACGCCTGTCTGCACTTCGGAATTCATGACCTTCGCCTCCAGGGCAGCGGAGTTCGAAGCATTGAACACTCAGCTTGTGGGACTATCCGTCGACGGACTCTACAGCCACATCGCATGGCTACGCACCATCCAGGAGAAGATTGAGTACAGGGGCATGAAGAATGTCCAGGTGATGTTTCCTCTGATCGAGGACATAACGATGGATATCGCACGCAGGTACGGGATGATCCAGCCTGGTGAGAGTGCTACACAGGCAGTCAGGGCGGTATTCTTCATCGACCCTCAGGATGTCATCCGGACCATCATCTACTATCCTCTTTCCCTCGGAAGGAATTTCGATGAACTGAAGAGGGTGCTTGTGGGACTCCAGACAAGCGACAAGTTCGGGGTTGCCCTGCCGGCAGACTGGCAGCCGGGAGACGAGGTAATCGTACCTACGGCGGGCTCTTGCGGAGTGGCAAAGAGCCGCATGGACGGAGAAGAGAAGGACATGCAGTGCTACGACTGGTTCTTCTGCACAAGGCAGCTGCCGAAAGAAAAGATAGAAGAAGGCCTCTACGGAAGCCGATGACACTGTCCGCCCGGATTTCGTAAGGTGGAACCATCATTCCGGATTGCATAAGATGGACACCATCCGGACGTCTGCATATACTCAACATATACCAGGAGCCCCTATTACAACCGGGGCTCCATAAAAATGATTTCCGCGACGGCCGGGATACATCAAAAACAGACGATACCCCCGACGACAGGGATCAATCTCAAAATTGACAGATCAAAGTCATATGACATCACAGGCTTGACTAATATACGTCACCTGACAGACTTCATTACAACAAGATCGCAACAAGATCACAACAAGATCGCAACAAGATCGCAACAACATAAAAAGGAAACAAAAATGGCAACAGTACATATCGGGAAAGCAGAATTTCTCAAGAAAGTGTTTGATTATGAAAAAAATCCGCAGGCATGGAAATTTGAAGGCAGCAAGCCTGCTATAGTTGACTTCTACGCAACCTGGTGCGGTCCGTGCAAGGCTCTTGGTCCGGTACTGGAGGAAGTCTCAGAAGAGTACGGAGACAGGCTCGACATCTATAAGGTGGATGTGGACAAAGAACAGGAGCTTTCAGGAGTATTCGGGATACGGTCTGTACCGACACTCCTCTTTATACCTCTGGCAGGACAGCCGACCATGAGCAGCGGGGCACCTTCGAAGATGCAGCTGAAGGATATCATCGAGAAGCATCTGCTGTAGCATACAGGACGTGGCCTGGTGGCGCGGCGGGCCTCCCCGCTGAGGCGGGTCCCCTCCCTTTTCGGAAGCCAATGCCTCCATTGTCTTCCAGGCCACGTCCATGCTGTGTCCAGACTACATATTCCTTCAATGATATCGTACAATGACAGAACAGAGAATCCGGCGACAAAATCAATACTTCCTTAACCGTCTCGGCCGCAGACCGACTGCTGGCATCACGGCATCCTGATAATTTCTGACAGTGCGCTCATGGTGTTTTATCAGTGACTTTCAGCGACTCTATCAGTGACTTTATCGGGGACTTTTCTGAACTTGTCAGCGACTTTATCGGCGGCTTTTCGAACCCAAAAGCGTCGTGGAAAATATAACTTATTGATATTCAGAGATTCTTACAAAGTGAGATGCTTTTGACCCGTTTTTTAATGGTCAAAAGCATCTTGCTTTGTATTATTTCATTATAAATCAGTAACTTACATCTTCACGAGATGCTTTTGGGTACGGATTCAGCAAATGTCCTGGACTACTGAATCATTCCTGACCTCCGGAAATCTCCGGAAGACATCGACAAAGGAAATGTCCCGGACGACCAAACGGCCATTGCACAACTGGCTGTGGCGACAGGACGAAGCGCAAGGCCGAAATGACGAACTGAGACAACGGACCATGACGACAGACCAGGACAGCTATCCGTGACAAAGAACCGATGCGACGGACAGGGACAACGGACTGTGGTATCGGGCCGAGGCGAAGCAGCAGGATCGAAGCAGCAGGGTCGAAGCAGCAGGGTCGAAGCAACAGGGTCGAAGCAGCTGACCGAAGCAACTGACCGAAGCAACTGACCGAAGCAACTGACCGAAGCAACTGACCGAAGCAACTGAAAGTTGCAAAGTGGATCACAGGTAGAATTTGGCGCCGATGAAATATGTCCTCGGCAAGGACGGTCCATAAATGTATGTTGCATCTTTGGCCGGGCCATAGTCCAGGTCGTTCTGATATGCGTCGAGAATGTTCTTGACTCCCCCGTTGATTTCAAGCCTGAGGTTTCCTCCAAGATGGAAATCATAGGAGAGCCGGAGTCCGAAGTCCCAGAAATCAGGAGTCATTACTTCCTCATCCTTTTCTATTGTACCGGCGTTGTGCTGAACAAGCATTCTGCCGGTATAATTGCCGAAAACGGATGCATTGAAATGTGATGTGATGTCGTAGCTGGCAGTCATGTAGGCATAGTGCTCCGGAGAACGGAACATCATGCGCTGCGGTGCCACGTCTTCCGACCATCTTTCCGGCTGGTCATACATGCTTTTCTGGAAAGTATAGCCAAGCTGCACATCAAAACGTCCCGGGATGCCGGCCTTCGCTTCCAGCGATACTCCTCCGACCTTTGCACCTGAAGCATTCCGGCGTTCCTTTATCACATTGCCCTGGGCATCCTCACCGACTTTCTCCAGAGTGAAGATATCCGAAAGCATTGTGTAGAATCCCTCTACGAGCAGATTGGCCCTTACCTTCCCGAATGAGCGGTACCAGTCGGCCGAGGCACTCAGACTGTGGGAATATTCCGGTCTGAGTCCTTCTGCAAGACGGATTATCGCCACCTTGTTGTCGAGAGCATCGATATGTAGGTCTTCATTGTAGGCCTGAGGTGCACGGTAGCCGCTGGACCAGCTGGCCCTCAGGGCGAGGTCGCGGACAGGACTCCAGCGGAAGTTCACGCGAGGAGACACGACTACCTTTTCCATGAGATTGTGCTTGTCCGCCCTGACTCCGACCAGGATGCTAAACTTGTCGTTCTTCCATTCGTTCTGGAGATATGCTCCTATTGAATTTGTGTTCTGAGTAAAATCACGTCCATAGCCGAGATATCTGTCATGGAGGGCATTATAATTGTCCTCCACACCGGCGGTGAACTCGGCCGGCATGAAGAATAGTCGTCTGAAACGGTAGGTGTACTGGACCCCGGCCACTGCCGTCACGTCTGATGTCTTGCCGTATGCGTCAGGGTTCATTCCTGTACCGTAATAGCTGTCCCTGTCTATTGTCTGGGCAGAGGCGTAGACCGACAGATAATGTCTTTCGTTCGGGGCGAACCACTCGATTGTGAGGCCTCCGCCGTCTATCTTATGGTTCAGTTGCTCGGCAATCTGCGCCATGTGCGGAGGATTGTCGAAATTGTCCCCTCCCCGCCTGAATTCATGGATATGATGGTATTCGGCAGTGAGCCTGGTAGAGCGGCTGAACTTGTAGTATGCCCTGAAGCCGGCTGTCTCCGAGCTGAGTTTCGGGATATCCGAGAATCCGTCGCCGTTCCTGTCGTAGGAATCCCTGTCCCTGACCATGCCGAAGATATATGCCCCCATCCGGTAGTCATCAGACACAAATGCACCGTTGAATGAAGTATTGAAATCCGCCGGACCTTTCTCTAACACATTGGTAGTGTTTGAGAGAGAGAATGTGTTGCGTACCGGTTCCTTTGTAATGATATTGACGACGCCCCCTATTGCATTGGCTCCGAACAGGGCCGAACCTCCTCCTCTGACGACCTCAACCCGTTCGATCATCGACAACGGGAGCTGCTCAAGTCCATATACGGCCGCCAGCGAACTGAATATAGGACGGCTGTCCAGAAGTATCTGCGAATACTGGCCTTCAAGTCCGTTCATCCTGAGCTGGACTGTCCCGCAGTTGCCGCAGTTGTTTTCCACACGCAGTCCTGACTGGAAGCTCATTGTCTCTGAAAGATTGCAGGAAGCCGTATTCTCAAAGAGCTTTGAAGATACGACATTGACTATTGCCGGAGCTGTCTTTCTCTGCGTGACGTTCCTGCTCGCAGAGACGACTGTCCCGTCAAGGGAAAGCGACTCTTCCTCAATCTCGAAATTAAGTTCCATCGTCCTGCCCCTGATCAGTTCAATTGTCTTCTCGGCTGGAGCATAGCCGACATATGCCGTAACCATCGTGACTTTTCCGGCAGGAAGGTCCTTTATGAAATAATGTCCGGTACTGTCTGTCACCGAACCGATGGTCGTCCCTTTGACCATTACTGCCACATCCTGGAGATGCACCCCTGTCTTCCTGTCAATGACATGACCCACCAGATTTGCATCAGTCCCTTTCCCGTCAGGAAGTTCTGCTGCCGATGGCGTATCTGCTGCCGATGGTACAACTGCTGCCGATGCTGCGTACAATTGTCCGCCGAGGATTGTCAGCGCCAATCCCAGTATTATATTTTTCATCTGATTTATAACAGTTTATATGTCCGCACGATGAGGATGCACGGACATGGTTTTTCCAAAGCCGTCAATGAATTGTTGCAATTAGGGCTCCGGGATAAATATTTGTCTGATTGACGACACCCGTCTTATGACGTATATCTTTCTGATGGCGGATGCCAGTATGAAATCTTCAGATACCAGTATAATGATCATGATACCAGTACAATAATCACGATACCAGATAATAATCATGATACCAGATAATAATCACGATATCGGTCTCATGGCATATACCTGGCCGACAGACGGGTCATACAGGCAGAATATCCGTTCAGCTGAATGTAATGACCTGGGAGGGAGGTGCCCGAAGGCCGTTGTAATGAACAGGGAAATCCTTGATATGTCCTTCCGGACAAGGGAAACGAAGCCGAGCGGCAATTACCGGGGAATGTCCCGGCAGAAGTCCGCCGCAGTCCGCAGGAGTAGCAAGGAATACAGACAGGATCGATATCAGTTTAAGTTCCTGGCTGGTGTGTCCGGATGATGAATTTCCGAACGGATGCGAATGGACAATGATCTGTCCGTCGACTATGTGTGTATGATAGAAAAGATGCGTACTGCTCCAGAACCCTATGAACAGCACAAGAAGGAAAAACGCTGATGTATTCCGCAGCAGTCTTTTCATCATGACAATTGTCTTCTCTTCAACATATCGGCTGGCCGCAATTATAGCACCGGCTATAAATGCAGACATAATGGGCAAATATACGGAATGTCATCAGATCTGCAAATAACCATTAATAGGAAGCCGATGCCGTCGCTGCTCCAAGGGCAAGTCTGACATCAACGCAGCCTATTACTTTCTGACAATGCTCTCATACTCTTTTATCGGCGACTTTTCGAACTTTATCGGCGACTTTTCGAACTTTATCGGCGACTTTCTGAACTTTATCGGCGACTTTTCGAACTTTATCGGCGACTTTTCGAACCCAAAAGCATCGCATCAAACACAACTTATTAATATTCAATAATTTGTATAAAGAGAGATGCTTTTGACCATTAAAAAACGGGGCAAAAGCATATTGCTGATTATTATTTCATTATAAATCAATAATTTACATCTTAGCAAGATGCTTTTGGGTACGAATTTGGCAAATGTCCTTGGACGACAGAAACATTCCTGACCGCAGGAAATCTCCGGAAGACATCGACAAAGGAAATGTCCCGGACAACCAGACTGCAATTGCACAGCTGGCGGTAGCAACAGGCCGAAATGACGTGCTGAGAGGTCCGTGTAACGGACAGAAGAGACAGACAAAAGTGACAGACCAAAGCATCGGACTGAAATGGTAGACCTCCCCACCGAGGAGCATGCAGCCGCGTTTAGAAAGCCAATGCCGCTGAGGAGCATGCCACACCGTTTAGGAAGCCAATGCCGCTGAGGAGCATGCCACACCGTTTAGAAAGCCAATGCCGCTGAGGAGCATGCCACACCGTTTAGGAAGCCAATGCTGCCGGTAAGCTCTGGTGCTGCCGGTAAGCTCTGGTGCCGCCGGTAAGCTCTGGTGCAACGAGGACTACTGGAGGACTTCCGCAGCTTCTTCTGCCAATTTATCTGCACTGGCAGTGAAGACATGGTTGAAGATGCCGACCGAAACCACCTTGGTCTCTCCCCCATAGCTTACCGTACCTATGCTGCAGATGAAATAATCGTCGACCATCAGCATGTTATCTATGAAAAGTCCGCCGAAAGCGGACACCAGAGCAGAGCCCAAGGCTGAGCCGAGCAGATCATCATCTGAGTCTGATCCCTCAGACAATTCCTTGTCCATAGTCCTCTGGAGCACATTTTCCAGAGCATTGACATGATCTTCCCTATCCGGGCAAGTGACGGCGCAGATTCCTGCGAGAATAACAAATATCAGAATGGTATACAATACAGCTTTCATGATCCTGAAGCAATTCTATGGTTATGATGTCAGCAACAATCCTAAAACATGACGTCGGCAACAATATTAAAGTCCGGCCAAAGATAATAGTTTTTCCACAGAATCATTT
>JADIMO010000022.1 GCA_017694755.1 Candidatus Cryptobacteroides merdavium | reverse complement strand
GAGGCATCCGGCGACACCATGCTCCAACGTGCCCTGCAGCACTCCATGACTCCTGCCTCTGCCCTTGCCTTCATGGTGTTTGTCCTGCTCTATTTCCCATGCATCGCCACTTTCGTCGCCATAAAGCAGGAAGCCGGCGGCTGGAAATGGGCCATCGGCTCCGCCGTCTACACCATCATCCTCGCCTGGCTCATGGCATTCCTTGTCTACCGCATCGCCCTGCTGTTCTGACCTCCGCATCCCTTTGCCGGGATTAATCAGTAAATTTCAGGTATACTATATTTCCGCAGCCGCTTGAAAAATCTCTTGAAGCGGCTGCGGATTTTTCTTGACATTTAATTCAGTGCAGTTTGTTTGGCAGTACCCTGGCGGGAGCGGAAGCCCTGGAAAAACTGCGACCGGAAGCAGTTGGATATTATTAGGATTTCGAATTATTGTCCAAATCTTCTTCAAGTTATTGCGCCGGTAAGAAAAAATGTTTACTTTTGCGGATAATTGTGTACGAACACAAAACCACATGGAAACATTAAGACTGAAGAAGACTATGGTTAGCGTAAAATCCCTTTGGGGGCTTCTGGCGGCTGCCGGACTTTTGGCTGGGCTGAATATGTCAGGTGCCGGAATTCCGGCAGGAGCGCCGGATATGACGTCAGTGTCCGAAGAAGAGGCGGCACCGGCCGTCAGGGTGGTCATCACTAAGGAAGACAGCCTCAGGGCTGCGGATCTCGTTTCAAGGATGACACTCGAAGAAAAGATCAGTTACATTGCAGGGGAAAAGTCTTTCCATCTGAGGGCTGTCGACCGCCTCGGAATCCCTGCGATAAAGATCGCCGACGGGCCTGTCGGGATCAGAAACAACACGAAAAGCACTCTCTACCCATGCGGTACACTGACCGCGTCCGCATGGAACAGGGAGCTTGCCTCACGGCTCGGACATGGGCTGGGACAGGATGCAAAGGCGAGAGGGGTGAGCATTCTTCTCGGCCCGGGGGTCAACATCTACAGGGCTCCCATGCTGGGGCGCAACTACGAATATTTCGGGGAGGATCCATATCTGACATCAGAAACGGCAAAGCAATACATACTTGGAGTGCAGGACGAGGGAGTGATGGCCGTCGTCAAGCATTTTGCTGCCAACAACCAGCTTGAGCCGAACAGGCACAGCGTGAGCTCGGATGTAGACGAAAGGACGCTCCATGAAATCTATTTTCCGGCATTCCGCAAGGCCGTGCAGGAGGCCGGGGTGGGCTCTGTCATGGACAGCTACAATCTTGTATGGGGCCTGCATTCCACTGAAAATCCGTGGCTCAATATCCGGATTCTGCGCGACCTCTGGGGCTTTGACGGCATAGTTATGTCTGACTGGACCTCGGTTTACTCCACTTCGGGAGCTGTAAACGGAGGGCTGGATCTCGAATGTCCGAAAGCCGTATATTTCACTCCAGAAAAGATACTGCCTCTCATGGAGACAGGAGTCATAGACGAGGCTGCCATTGACGAAAAGGTTCAGCACATACTCCAGACATTCTCTGCGTTCGGATTCCTTGATGCCCCTGCAGGCGATCCGTCGATTCCGGAGGACAATCCGGCTTCGCGGCAGACAGCCCTTGACATTGCCAGGCAGGGAATCGTGCTCCTGAAAAATGAAGCCGTCGGCAAGAAGAAAAATGCCCTTCCGCTCGGCAAGGGACATATCCTTGTGCTCGGACCCAATGCCGACGTGATTCCGACTGGAGGCGGCAGCGGTTTCGTGACGCCGATTTCCACTGTGTCCGTATATCAGGGTTTGAAGAATGCCTGCGGAGAGAAGAATGTGGAGCTGCTGTCGGATGCTGAACTCTACAAGGACATAATTCCGGAAATCAGGACATCTGCGCAGGACGGTCAGCAGGGATTCAATGTGAGATATTATAATAATGTACGCCCGGAGGGAGAGATTTTCTTCTCCGGGACTGAGCAGTCCGTTGATCATGCATGGGGCTACGGCTCTCCTATGGAAGGGCTTCCTGACGACAAGTTCGCTGCTGCCTGGAGCGGCTTCTACACCGCAGTGTCGGACGGGGTCGTCCGTTTCGAGATGGCAGGGGATGACGGCTACAGGATAACCGTGGACGGCAAGGTGCTCGGAGGGGACTGGGGCAACCATTCCTACAGCACCAGAACCGCTTTTCTTGATGTAAAGGCCGGGCAGACATACGATATCCTTTTTGAATTCTTCGACAATGCCGGCGAGGCCAAGGTGTCCCTGAAGGCCGGACTTATGGACGAGAGCCTTCTGGAGAAATCCATTGACAGGGCGGATGCCGTCGTATTCTGCGCCGGGTTCAACAGCAATACCGAGGGCGAGGGCTGGGACAGGCCATTCGCAATGCAGAAGTCCCAGACTGACCTGATCTCCCGGATAACATCCATGCACGACAATGTGGCGGTTGTGATAAATGCCGGTGGCGGAGTTGATTTCCGCGGCTGGTCTGACGGGGTGGAAGCCATCCTGATGGCCTGGTATCCGGGTCAGGAAGGCGGCACTGCAGTGGCGGAAATCCTTACAGGAAAGATTTCACCGAGCGGCAAGCTTCCGATCACCATCGAGCGCAGCTGGGAGGACAACCCTGTACATGACAGCTACTATGACGAAAAGAAGCGCGTCACATATACCGAGGGCGTCTTTGTCGGCTACCGTGGCTATGACAGGAAGGCCGATGCCGACGAGGTCTGGGCCACAGGCAAGTGCTGGCCGGAAGGGGTCTGCTGGCCGTTCGGCTACGGGCTTTCATACACTTCGTTTGAATATTCCGGTCTGAATCTGGATAGGATTTCGGATACTGAGGTCAGGGTAGATTTCGATATCACCAACACCGGCAGGATGGATGCATGGGAAACCGCCCAGATATATGTCGGTGATGTGGAGTGCTCCGTGCCCAGGCCGTTGAAAGAATTGAAAGGCTATGAAAAGGTCTTCCTGAAAAAGGGCGAAACGAAGCATGTTTCCGTGACATTGGATGCCGGAGCCTTCTCATTTTTCGACATCAGGCAGGACAGGTTCGTCGTGGAGCCGGGCACATTCCGGATATATGTCGGGCCATCATCCGCCGAACTCCCTTTAAGACAGGAGATAACGTTGTAGAATGATATTGGACACAAAACGAAAAATATGAAAAAGACTGTCTTGTTATCCGTTGCTGCCGCCCTCATGCTGGGCGGAATGTTTTCCTGCTCGCCGTCAGGACGTTTCATGACGGCCGTAAACCTCTCTCCGGACACGACGACCGTGCTCCGCAATCCGCTCAACGGCTGGGTCATGTATCTCGGCCGCAGCTGGGACGAAAATTTCTGGACAACTCTGCATTATGACAATATGCCTACATCGGAAGGGACGGAGGTGCGTGTCTCCGACTATGCCTCCACAGCCTACATCCGCACAAGTTGGGCGTCCCTGGAGCCGGAGGAGGGTGTCTACACATGGAGGGATACCACTTCACGGATCTACCGCCTTTTCAAGAGCTGCACGGACAGGGATATGCGCCTTGCATTCCGCATAGTGGTGGACGGTCGTGACCAGGGGCAGAACACTCCGATGTATGTGATAGACGCAGGGGCGGAATATTACACCTCCGGCAACGGTCGCCACAAGTCTCCGTATCCGGACGATCCCGTTTTTCAGGAAAAATATTCAAAGTTCATCAGAGCCTTAGCAGAAGACTTCAATGACAGGGACAAGGTGGATTTCATAGACGCATTCGGCCTCGGAAAATGGGGCGAGTCCCATGCCATGATCTATAAGGATGCCTCCAACAAGATCAAGACATTCGACTGGATCACCTCTCTCTATTCAGAAACATTCACGGAAGTGCCCCTTGTCGTGCACTACCACAGGCTGCTTGCCGACATGAACAAGGACAGTTGGGGCCCTGTTTCTCCGGACACCGACTCCTTGCTGCAGATGGCTATAGACAGGGGCTACTGCCTCCGCCATGACGCATTCGGGATGACAGGATACTATCAGGACTGGGAAAAGGAATTTGCCCGGAAATGGAACTACAGGCTTCCGATCATCATGGAAGGGGGCTGGATCACTGCCGCGCATCACAGGTATTGGATAGATCCGAGCGGAAAATACCGTGAAGGCCATTCTGAAGATGTCCGCAGAGGAGAGTTCGAGGCTTCTGCCGAGGCACATGTAAACATGATGGACTTCCGCATCAATGACGAGACACGTTCTTGGTTCGGCGAGTGCTTCGACCTGGTGAAGAGGTTCGTGGCAGAAGGCGGCTACCGTCTTTATCCTGATCTCGTTTCTGTTCCTGCTGAAATGAAGTCCGGCAGCCAGGTTAGGATAGAGCACAGATGGAACAATCTCGGCTGGGGTTATTGCCCGAATAACATAAAACAATGGAACTACAGATACAAGGTGGCATTTGCCCTCATCGATGCCGACGGAAAAGTTGCTGCTGAATATGTCGACACTGCCTCCGAGCCGTCAGAATGGATAAAGGGCAAGCCTGTTGAATACAAATTCAAATTCACCCCTGAAAATGTGCCTGCCGGCAAATACACCTGGGCCATCGGTCTTGTGGATACTGAAAGGGACAACCGTATAGGTCTCGAAATTGCCGTTTCCCGTGACCGCCTCACCCCGGACGGCTGGTGCCTTCTTTCATCTGTGAATGTCAAATGAATGCCGTCATGAAAAAATTGCTGTTTCTCCTGTCTTTGGGACTGCTTTCTGCCTCATGTTCCCGACAGGAAACGATGGAGGCCCTGACGGAAAGGGTGTTTGAACGTGCGGCCGGGCAATTTGCCCTGCTCGATGCCAACCTTGATGCCGCCGCGGAGGAAAATGCCGGACAGTTGTGCCCGAGATATGCGGACGCGGACGGGAAGCTTGTGACTTCAAGCATCTGGTGGTGGTGCTCAGGCTTTTATCCCGGCTCCCTCTGGCTCGTATATGAATACACCGGCGACGAGGCTGTGAAGGCCCTTGCCGAAAAACATACCGAAGTACTTGATTCCATCCAGTTCAGGACCAATGACCATGATGTCGGCTTCCAGCTGAACTGCAGCTATGGAAACGGCTTCCGCCTCACCGGCAATCCTGCATATAAGGAAGTCCTCTGCAACGGTGCCCGTTCCCTTGCGACAAGATTCAATCCTGCCGTGGGATGCACCCGCAGCTGGGATCCTGCCCCTGACCATATCGCCGCATGGAAATTCCCTGTCATCATTGACAACATGATGAACATGGAGCTGCTTCTCAATGCTGCGGAGCTGAGCGGTGAAGACTCTCTGCGCCTGGTGGCCGAAACCCATGCAATGACTACTATGAAAAACCATTACAGACCGGACGGAAGCAGCTTCCATCTTGTGGACTATGATCCTGAGACCGGCGATGTCCTCGTGCAGCAGACCGTCCAAGGCTTTGCAGACGGTTCTGCATGGGCAAGGGGACAGGCATGGGGGCTCTACGGCTTCACCATGATGTATCAGTACACCGGCGGGAAGCAGTATCTCGACCATGCCGTGAAGATTGCGGACTATCTTTTGCCGAGGCTTCCTGAGGACGGTGTCCCGTATTGGGATTTCGACTCTGACCGCATACCGGACGACCTCCGGGATGCCTCTGCCGGGGCCATTATGGCCAGCGCCCTTGTCCAGCTGAGCAGATACGTGCCGGAAGGAAAGTCTGCAGAGTATCTTTCTGTGGCAGAGAGGATCATCCGTACTCTTGCTTCCGAAAAATACCTATCTGCACCCGGAGAAGAGAGCGGTTTCCTGTTGAAGCACAGTGTCGGCAACAAGCCGGGAGGAGTTGAGGTGGATGTGCCTTTGACATACAGCGATTATTATTTCCTTGAAGCTCTTCTGAGATACAAGGCATTGTCAGACAAAAAGGCAGGTTTCTGACTTTTTCCAGTCATCATAATTGTGATTATGCGGTATCTGTTTGTTTTTTCTATTGTTATTTCTTTTTCGGTCCTGTCCGTTTCGGCAAAAGGTGATGATGCGGATATGGACAGGTTCATTGACAGTCTTATGTCCCGGATGACTCTTGAGGAAAAGGCCGGCCAGACAAGTCTTGTCACGTGGGACCGCAGATATATGACAGGAGACGCTTTGAGCAGCGGAGTCGCCGGAAAGATTGTGAACGGACAGGTGGGAGGGGTGTTCAATGTGCGTACTTCCGAAGAGAAGAAGATGATCCAGCAGCTGGCGGTAGAGAAAACCCGGCTTGGCATACCGCTTCTTTTCGGGCTCGATGTGGTGCATGGTTATCGCACAATCTGGCCGATCCCTCTTGCCCTTTCATGCAGTTGGGACATGGATCTGATTGAAAGGACGGCAAGGGCGGCTGCGGATGAGGCGACTTCCGAAGGAATAGACTGGACTTTTTCCCCGATGGTCGACATTGTACGGGATCCGAGATGGGGCCGTGTCGCCGAGAGTTCGGGGGAAGATCCGTATCTCGGTTCCCGTGTCGCCGAGGCAATGGTGCGTGGCTATCAGGGAGAAGATCTTGCTGATCCGCAGTCAATCATGGCATGTGTGAAGCATTTTGCTTTGTACGGGGCCGGTGAAGGCGGGAGAGACTATGATGCCGTGGACATGAGTACTGTCAGGATGTATCAGACATATCTGCCTCCTTACAAGGCGGCCGTGGATGCCGGAGCAGGAAGCGTGATGTCTTCGTTCAACGACATCAACAATGTCCCCGCAACTGCCGACAGATGGCTGCTGACTGATCTGCTGAGAGGCGAATGGGGCTTTGACGGGTTTACTGTCAGTGACTATACTTCAGTAGGCGAGCTCACTGCACACGGGTTGGGGGATCTTCCGCAGGTCGCGTCAATGGCAATGAAAGCCGGTCTTGACATGGATATGGTGTCCGAGGGAGTTGTCGGGAACCTCGATGAATGCATGGAGAAAGGTTATATTGGAGAAAAAGACATAGACATTGCCTGCAGGCGCATTCTTGAAGCAAAATATAAGCTGGGGCTTTTTGAAGCCCCGTATCGGAGAATGGGCAGGGAGCCGGTTGACAGAGAGAAATACAGGGAACTTGCATTGGAGGCGGCCAGGAAGTCGATAGTGCTTCTGAAAAATGATGACAATGTCCTGCCTTTGGAAAAAGGGACAAAGGTTGCTTTGATCGGTCCTCTGACAGATACCAGATGGGAATTGATGGGAACTTGGGCAGGTGCTGCCGCACAGGCGGACGAGGGGGTTTCGATAAGGAGCGGCATATCCCGTTATACTTCGTCTTTGTTGCAGTCGGCCGGTGCACCGGTGACGGACAACCGCAATCTGGCAAGAATGATTGGCTATGATATTGACAAGGCCGGAGATCCGGACAGTCTCATTGCCGAAGCGGTAAAAGCGGCGATGAAATCTGATGTGGTTGTTGCAGTGCTCGGTGAGACGGCAAAAATGTCCGGGGAGTCTTCGAGCATGACATGGATAGGTCTGCAGCCGACACAGAGGCGGCTTCTGGAGGCTCTCGTTAACACCGGAAAAGATGTTGTGCTTGTGCTCCTTAACGGTCGTCCGATGACTCTCGAATGGGAAAATGAACACTGTGCGGCGATAGTCGATGCCTGGGCTCCGGGACTGCAGGGCGGGAACGCCGTTGCCGATGTGCTTTTCGGGGAGTACAATCCGTCCGGCCGTCTGACCATGACTTTCCCGAGGAATGTCGGACAGATTCCCGTACATTATGACATGAAGTCTACCGGCCGGCCTTATGTCCCGTTCCGGAAATACAGGACCGGCTATATTGACTGTGTCATGGAGCCGCTTTATCCTTTCGGCTATGGACTCAGCTATACGGATGTGTCATACAGTGACCTGAAGGTGGATGTCGTTTCTCCGGACAGCATCAATGTCGCCGTGACTGTCTGTAACACCGGAGACATGTCCGTCGAGGAGACTGTCCAGCTCTATGTCGGAGATCCTGTCGCTTCGGTCACCCGTCCTGTCAAGGAACTGAAGGCTTTCCGGAAAATCACCCTTGCTCCGGACGAGTCGGCGGAGGTTTCATTTGTGCTGGATGAAGATGACCTGAAATTTTGGAACAATTCTCTCAAATATGTCTGGGAACCTGGTAAATTCATCATTGAAGCCGGGCCGGATTCAAAAAATACGCTCAAGACAGAGATACGGGTAGACAGCGGTTATGACATTTTCCTGTGCATCGGACAATCCAACATGGCCGGTCGGGGCGAGATCTTGCCGGAAGACAGGGGTACGATAGACGGAGTCTGGATACTCGATGACAGGGACAGCATTGTTCCTGCTGCCGCCCCTCTGAACAGATATTCTACAGTCAGGAAAAATATTTCCATGCAGGGAATCAATCCGGCATACTCTTTCTGTAAGGAAATCAGTGCCGGTACTGGCAGGAAAGTGCTGCTTGTGGTCAATGCCAGGGGCGGTTCTTCTCTTGACGAATGGATGAAATCCCATGAGGGACAATACCGGTTCAGTGAAAAGCATGGCGCCGATGATCCTGAACTGGAAGGCGAACTCATGCCTTCCATGTATGAAGACGCAGTACGCAGATGCCGGGAGGCCATGAAGTACGGGCAGTTGAAAGCCATCCTGTGGCATCAGGGCGAAAGTGATTCGTCTCCGGCAAAAGCCGGGGATTATGCTGACCGCCTCAAGATTCTTGCGTCTGATCTCAGGGAAGATTTGGGTGCCGGGGATGTCCCGTTTGTCATAGGGGAAGTCTGCCGCAATTATTCCGATGCTTCCAGGATCAATCAGGCTATTCACCATGCCGCAGAAATCATCCCGAACTGCCGTTGCGTTTCCAGTGAAGGCTGCGGATCCAATCCTGACAATGTCCATTTTTCCCGTTCCGGGCAACTGTTGCTGGGGCACAGGTATGCCGCAGAGGTTTTCGATGCCGTCTATGAAAATTAATCTTTTCAGCTGATTTGTTGCGAATGGAACATTCCGTATTATTGCGGCTTGTTGTGTCGGAACACAATGGCGCAATTGGCATAACATTCTTTCTTTTATTGAGTATTGTTATATATGCACAACTCATTAAAAATTGGTAATATTAAATCAAATATCTATATTTGACCTTTGATTTTGTCGGTGCTTTGTGTACGACAACAAAAAAGAATCATATCGGCAATTATGAAAAGATTGTTTCTGAATATGCTTCTGTCTGTGCTGTGCACCATTCCTGCGGGAGCGCACGGCATCTGGGTTGAAGCCGAGAACTTCAATGACAAGGGAGGTTGGGTCGTGGACCAGCAGTTCATGGACTTGATGGGGTCGTCCTACCTTCTTGCGCACGGCATGGGAAAGCCTGTCGCAGATGCTGTGACGGAGATTGAAGTGCCGCAGGACGGCATCTGGCATGTGTATGTGAGGACATTCAACTGGACTTCTCCGTGGACATCGGCTCCCGGACCTGGGAAATTCCGCGTGAAGGCAGGCGGACGCACACTCAAGACAGACCTCGGCATAAGCGGCAGCAGCTGGGAATGGCAGTATGCCGGTAAGGTGAGGCTGAAGGCGGGGAAGAATGAACTTGCCCTGTCGGACCAGACAGGATTCGAGGGCAGGTGTGATGCGCTCTGGCTGACGGACGAGGAGGGAAATGTGCCTCCAGCGGGTGGCGATGCCCTGGCTTCGTTCCGCAGGTACATGCTCGGACTTCCGGAGCCGGACGAACGGCAGTATGACTTCGTTGTGGCAGGAGGCGGCATCGCCGGAATGTGTGCGGCGGTGGCGGCTGCAAGGATGGGCTGCAAGGTCGCCCTCATCAATGACCGCCCCGTCCTCGGCGGCAACAACAGCGCTGAGGTCAGGGTACACCTCGGCGGATATTCGGAAGTCGGCCCCAATGAAGGGCTTGGCAGGATGATCCGTGAGTTCGGTCATACGAGGGGCGGAAATGCCAAGCCTGCCGAGTTTTACGAAGACGAAAAGAAGCAGGCCTTCATAGATTCTGAAGAAAATGTCACATTATATGCCTGCTACAGGGCGGTGGATGTGCGGATGGACGGCAGCAGGGTGGCTGCAGTGCTCGTCAGGCACATAGAAACCGGGGAAGAGCACTGGCTTGAAGCCCCTCTGTTCTCCGACTGCACCGGTGACGGCACAATAGGTTATCTTGCAGGGGCGGACTGGCGCATGGGCCGGGAGTCCCGCAGTGAATTCGGCGAAAGCTTCGCCCCGGAAAAGGCCGACAGCCTGACCATGGGCGCATCCATACAGTGGTATTCAAAAGATGCCGGACACAGAACCTCTTTCCCGGAATTCTCCTACGGAGTGGAATTCAACGACAGCAACTGCGAGAAGGTGACAATGGGAGAATGGAAATGGGAAACCGGCATGAACTATGACCAGATAAAGGATGCCGAGAGGATCCGTGACTATGGTCTGCTGGTGATATATTCCAACTGGAGCTGGCTCAAGAACCACAGGAAGGACAATGCGAAATGGCAGAACCGCGATCTTGACTGGGTCGGGTACATTTCCGGAAAGCGTGAGTCCCGCCGCCTTTTCGGTGACTATATCCTCAAGCAGGACGACATAGACAAGAATGTCTTTCATGAGGATGCCTCGTTCACCACGACATGGGCGATAGACCTGCATTTCCCTGATCCGGACAATTCAAAGAAATTTCCGGGTGCCGAGTTCAAGGCCGCGACTGTACACAACTGGATATATCCGTATGCAGTGCCTTACAGATGCCTTTATTCCAGAAATGTCGACAACCTCTTCATGGCCGGCCGCAACATCAGCACTACCCATGTCGCCCTCGGCACCACAAGGGTGATGCGCACCACCGGAATGATGGGCGAAGTCGTGGGCATGGCTGCCGGGCTTTGCAGCAGATACGGCTGCACGCCTCGCGAAATCTATCAGGACCATCTCGGCGAGCTGAAGGCCCTCATGAAAAAGGGGCTGGGCAAGGAGGACGGCAGTGTTGAAAGCCAGCGTTTCAACCTCCCGAACAAGCTCCTTGACAAGCCGAAGACCTTCATGTCTGAATGAGCGTACTCCTGACTCCGATTGCTTTATGAACCACAATTAATTGAAACACATGATTGTCAGTAAGAATATCAGAACCTTTCTTTCCCGGAAAATCATCAGGGAAACTTATGGGAAAGCTGCCGTTTTTCTCGTTGCTGCATTCGCCTTGCTTCCATTGCCGTCCGTTGCCGGTCCCGGCAGTTATGCATCTCTGGACGGAGACACCCTTGTCATAGGCAACAGCCTCATTGAAAGGAAATTCGTCTGGAACGGCGGCAATCTGATGACCGCCTCTCTGACGGACAAGGTACTCGGGACAAGGCATGAAATGACCCGCCTCACCCCTGACTTTTTCTTTGCCGGCGACTCCGGTCCGGGAGAGGACGCCTCCTTTTCCGTGACGGATGTGCCGCAGACGGAAATACGTCCTGCCCACAAGGTCGCATCCGTCACATATTCCAAAGGCAGCCTCCTTGTCAGGAGGGAATACCGCATTTATGACGGATGTCCTGCCATCGCCTGCGACACTTGGCTCAGATGGAAGGATCCGGAAGCCGCCGCTGCCTCAGGCTCTTTCCAAGGCGCTGCACAGGAGGTGAATGCCGCCGACAGGAAGAACATAGAGTTTGCTGAGGACATGAAGTCCGCCTCTTCCAATGCCGTCCTTGACCGTCTTTCCCTCGGCGGGATGCACTGGCATGCAAAGGCGGTGGAGTTCTGGGATGTGACCGACTGGAACAACAACCTTGTCACCGAAAGGGATATCATTTCATACAGAAAGACCGGACTTCGGGGCAATCTCCTCTTTCTCCGGAACGGTGAGAACGGCAACGGGCTCTGGTTTCTCAAGGAGGCCCCGTGCTCGAGTGTCCAGCTCGCATACCGAGGCTCCGACTTCATCGCCGATTTCGGCAGTTTTGCGGTGACAGGACTTGGCATCGGACCGGAAGACATTGATGCACAAGAGTGGACAAAGGCATATTCCTGCGTTGTCGGGGTGTATGGTCCGGGCGAATTGAGTGCCCTGACATCTCTCCGTTCCTATCAGAAGAATATCCGCCGTCATATCGGCACCCGTGACGAGATGGTCATGATGAACACATGGGGCGACCGCAGCCAGGACACAAAGGTCAACGAGGCGTTCTGTCTTGCGGAGCTTGAAAAGGCCGCCCGCCTCGGCATCACCCATTTCCAGATAGATGACGGCTGGCAGGTGGGGAAAAGCCCCAATTCGGCATTGGCAAAAGGCTCTTTCAAGAACATCTGGGACAACCCTGACTACTGGACACCAGACCCCGTGAAATATCCCCGCGGACTTACTCCGATTGTGGAGAAGGGCCGGGAACTCGGCATAGAGATCTGCCTCTGGTTCAATCCGAGCGTGCAGAATGACTTCGCAGACTGGGAAAAGGATGCCGCCGCCATCACCGCCCTCTATAAGGAATACGGTATCAGGACATTCAAGATAGACGGGCTTGCAATACCGTCCAAGACCGCCGAAACCAATCTCCGCCGTCTTTTCGACAAGGTGCTTGCAGACACGGGCAACCAGGTCATGTTCAACCTCGATGCCACGGCAGGCCGACGCGGAGGCTATCACATGTTCAACGAGTACGGCAACATATTTTTGGAGAACCGCTATACCGACTGGCAGAATTATTATCCGTACTGGACTCTCCGCAATCTCTGGCAGCTCTCAAAATATGTCCCTGCCGAGAAGATGCAGATAGAGTTCCTGAACAAATGGCGCAATCCCGGAAAATACGGGGACGATCCGTTTGCCCCTGCAAGGTATGACTTCGGCTATCTTTTCGCCATTTCCATGGCGGGCCAGCCTCTTGCATGGATGGAGGCGTCCAATCTGCCGGAAGAGGCATTCTCCCTCGGCAGCCTTGTCTCAGAATACAGGAAGGTGCAGGAAGATTTCCACAACGGAGTCATCCTGCCGATAGGCGAGGAGCCTTCGGGCTGCTCGTGGACCGGATTCCAGTCCATTTCGGACGACAGGTCCGGCTATGTCCTCGTGTTCCGCGAATCTTCCGGCGACAGCTGTGTCCCGGTTTCCACATGGCTGCCGGAGGGAACCAAACTGTCATTGACATTCATTCTCGGCAACGGGAAGCCGTTCAAGGCAGTTGCAGGCCGTGACGGCACCGTGGAATTTTCCCTTCCACGCGAAAACTCCTTCTCCCTGTACCGCTATGAATTGAAATAAGAATTATATTTATGAAAATTAGTATCTTGGCGTCAGCCATCGCCTTATTTTTACCTCTTGCAGCAAATGCCGCGGAGGTATCTGTCCAGCAGGAAACTCCTGCATTCATGACCAATGTCTATGGCCGTGACTACACCCTTCTCAACGGCAAATGGAATGCGATTGTGGACCTGTATGACCAGGGACTCAAAATGAAGATTTATGAGAACAGGACGCCACAGTCAAAGGAAGAATTTTATGAATATTCCTTCGAGGGCGGACTCCGTCTGAATGTCCCCGGCGACTGGAATTCCCAGGCACCTGAACTCAAATATTATGAGGGCACGGTGTGGTATGCCCGTCATTTTGACGCATCTCCGGTTCCGGGCAAAAGGCAGTTCCTCTATTTCGGTGCCGTGAGCTACAGGTGCCGCGTCTACCTTAACGGGGAAGAGATTGCAAGCCATGAAGGCGGGTTCACCCCGTTCCAGGTGGAGGTGACGGACAGGCTGAAGGACGGGGACAATTTCATCGCGGTCGAGGTGAACAACCGCCGCACTCCGGATGCCATTCCGGCCCTTGCCTTTGACTGGTGGAACTACGGCGGCATCACCCGCGATGTCATGCTCATTACCACCCCTGAAGTCTACATCAAGGACTATTTCATACAGCTGGACAAGAACAGTCCCGATGTCATCAATGCTTCGGTGACATTGTCCGGCACTGTGTCTGAAACAGTGAAGATAGAGATTCCAGAACTGAAGATTTCACAGGAACTTGTGACGGATGGAAATGGCCGGGCTTCTGCCTCCTTCAAGGTGAAGAAGCTACGCCGCTGGTCACCGGACGATCCGAAGCTCTACGATGTCATCGTGTCTTCTGCCTCTGACAGGGTGGAGGAGTCCATCGGCTTCAGGAACATTTCCGTCGACGGGACGAAGATTCTCATCAACGGCAGGCCGACATTCATGAGGAGCATATCTTTCCATGAGGAAATACCCCAGCGTAGGGGCCGTGCATTTTCCGAGGCAGATGCTGTGATGCTGCTTTCCGAAGCCCGTGCCCTCGGCGTGAACATGGTCCGTCTTGCACATTATCCGCAGAACGAATATACGGTCCGTCTTGCAGAAAAGATGGGGATAGTGCTTTGGCAGGAAATTCCGATCTGGCAAGGGATAGACTTTGAGGATGCCGGCACGCAGGCCAAGGCGCAGCGGATGCTGACGGAGATGATAACTAGGGACAAGAACAGGTGTGCCGTCGGCTTCTGGGGAGTCGCCAATGAGACCAAGCCTTCCGATGCCCGCAATGCCTTTCTCACCTCCCTTCTCGAAACGGGGAAATCCATAGACACCACGAGGCTCTATGTGGCTGCATTCGACCTTGTGTTCTTCAATGACAAGACGCGGCACTTTGAAATGAATGACGGTTTCACATCCTCGCTTGATGTCGTGGCCGTCAACAAATACATGGGCTGGTATCATCCGTGGCCGCTCGACCCGACGGAAGCTGTCTGGGATGTGGTTCCCGACAAGCCTCTCATCATTTCCGAGTTCGGAGGAGAAGCCCTTTACGGACAGTCAGGGGACGAGACTGTGGCCAGTTCGTGGAGCGAGGATTATCAGGCAAAACTCTACAGGGACAACATCGAAATGTTCCGCCATATTCCGAACCTTGCCGGAGTTTCCCCGTGGATTCTGTTCGATTTCAGGTCCCCTTACCGCTTCCATCCGACCAATCAGGAGGACTGGAACAGGAAAGGCCTTGTTTCCGACCAGGGCTACAGGAAAAAGGCCTGGTACATCATGCATGACTATTACATGGACATAAAGAACAACGGCCGGTGAATTTGACAAATTAATTGTTAATAAAAATACGATGAAAAGGATATTTCTGCTGTCTGTATTGACATTGCTTCTGTGCATTCCGATGCTGGCTGGGACGCCGAAGGACACGGTCCGGATCCTTGCCATAGGGAACAGCTTCTCTCAGGATGCCGTCGAGCAGAATCTTTATGAACTTGCCGAAGCCGACGGGATTCCGGTCATCATAGGCAATGCCTATATAAGCGGATGTCCTTTGGAAAGGCATCTGAACAACACGAAAAACAATGTGGCGGACTATGCCTACCGCAAGATAGGCGAGGGCGGCAGCGGAGTGAAGAAGGAAATCCGTGGCATGACTCTAGAGAAGATTCTGGAGGACGAGCCGTGGGATTATGTCAGCTTCCAGCAGGCAAGTCCCCTGTCCGGGAAATACGAAACCTTCGAATCCTTCCTTCCTGCGCTTTATGAATATGTGAAGGCAAGGGTTCCTAAGGACGCCAGATTCATGATGCACCAGACCTGGGCTTATCAGCAGGACTCCGGACATAGCGGGTTCAAGAATTACGGCCAGAACCAGATGACCATGTACAATGCCATCACCGATGCCGTGAACCGTGCAGCAAAACTTGTGAAGATAAAGATTGTCATTCCGACAGGAACGGCTGTGCAGAATGCCCGGACCTCATTTGTCGGTGACAACATGACCCGTGACGGATATCATCTTGACCTCCTCGTTGGCCGCTATACCGCTGCCTGCACATGGTATGAAAAGATTTTCGGCCATGTCCTCGGCAACAGCTATGCTCCTCAGGGCCTCACGGCTGACCGGAAGGAGGTGGCCCAGATGGCGGCATACGAGGCTGTAAGGCACCCGGACAGGGTGACGGAGATAAATGTCGCCGAACTGCCTGTGGTTTACAGGGACTCTTCCGCCCCGGTTGAGGCCCGTGTCGATGATCTCCTTTCGAGGATGACCCTGCATGAGAAGATATGCCAGCTCAACCAGTATGTCCTCGGACGGAACGACAATATCAACAACATCGGGGAAACGGTGAGCCGCATTCCTTCCGAAATCGGTTCATTGATATATTTCGGTGATGACGCCGTGTTGAGGAATGCCATGCAGAAACATGCGGTCGAGGATTCCCGCCTCGGCATCCCGATTCTCTTCGGCTTCGATGTCATACATGGCTTCAGGACCATATACCAGATACCTCTCGGACAGGCATGTTCGTGGAATCCGGAACTTGCATCTGAAGCCTGCCGTGTGGCTGCCCGGGAAGCATATTCCACCGGAGTGAACTGGACATTCTCCCCTATGGTCGATGTGGCAAGGGACCCGCGCTGGGGCAGGGTGTCGGAAGGATATGGAGAAGACCCTTACACAAATGCGGTCTTCGGTGCCGCCTCAGTCAGAGGCTACCAGGGCGATGACCTTTCCAAGGAAAACAATATCGCCGCCTGCCTTAAGCATTATGTAGGCTACGGGGCTTCCGAGGCCGGCCGTGACTATGTCCCTACTGAGATTTCCCGCCAGTCTCTCTGGGACACATATCTGCCACCGTTCGAGGCAGGAGTGAAGGCCGGTGCCGCAACCCTGATGAGTTCATTCAACAACATCAGCGGTACCCCTGCATCCGCCAACCGGTACACATTGACAGAGGTGCTCAAGGAAAAATGGGGGCATGACGGCTTTGTCGTTTCCGACTGGGATGCCGTGATACAGCTGATCAACCAGGGCATGGCCAGAGACGGAAAGGAAGCAGCCTGCTATGCCTTCAATGCCGGCATTGAGATGGATATGGTGGATGATCTCTATATGAAGCATCTTCCGGCCCTCATTTCGGAGGGCAAGGTCAGCATGGCTCAGGTGGATGATGCCGTCAGAAGGGTCCTCCGACTCAAGTTCAGGCTCGGCCTCTTTGAAAATCCGTACACCGAGGAGAGGCCACAGGAAGAGCGGTTCCTCCTTCCTGAAAGTCTGGAGGCTGCAGAGCGGATGGCGCAGGAGTCCATGGTGCTTTTGAAAAATGAGGGTAGTGTCCTGCCTTTGTCGGGAGTGTCAAGGATTGCCCTGGTCGGACCGTTTGCGGACAATCAGGAAGACCTTCTCGGCAACTGGGCCGCCCGGGGGCAGGCAACGGACGTGACAAGCATATATTCGGCCCTTTCTGAAGAACTCTCCGGCAAGGCGGAGGTCCTGACAGCAAGAGGCTGTGACTTCGAGGGGAATGACACCACCGGATTTGCAGAGGCCGTGTCGCTTGCGGAGTCTGCTGACATCGTGGTCGTGTGCCTTGGCGAAAGGCGCAGATGGAGCGGGGAGAATGCGTCCCGTTCCACAATAGCCCTGCCTGAAATACAGGAGGAACTGCTTGCTGCGGTCAGCAAGACCGGCAAGCCTGTCGTGCTCGTGCTTTCGAGCGGCAGACCTCTTGATGTCACCAGGATGGAAAAGAATGCGGATGCCATGCTTGAGATATGGCAGCCGGGAGTCCGTGCCGGGAATGCCGTTGCAGGCATTCTTACAGGGCGTTATAATCCTTCCGGAAAGCTTGCGATCACATTCCCGTACACTACCGGGCAGATTCCGATATATTATGACAGGCGCAACAGCGGCCGCCGCGGCACACAGGGTCTGTATCAGGACATTCCGAGCACTCCTATGTATGAGTTCGGCCATGGTCTGAGCTACACTGATTTCGAATATTCTCCTGTCAGGGTGTCGTCTGAGAGTGTAGCCCGTGACGGCAAGATCACGGCTGAGGTGACAGTGACAAATGTCGGCAAGATGGACGGAAAGGAAACCGTACACTGGTTCATCTGCGATCCGTACAGCCGCCTGACCCGCCCTGTCAAGGAACTGAAGCATTTTGAAAAGCAGCTCATCAAGGCCGGTGAAAGCCGTACATTCACATTCGAGATTGAACCTCTCCGTGACCTCGGCTTCGTGGACGGCGACGGCAACCGCTTTGTCGATTCCGGTGAATATTACATCATCGTCAAGGACAAGAAAGTGAAGATCTCCGTGACCGAATGAGTCCTTGGTGCCCTCCCGACCGGAGGACGGAGTCGAGGGATCTGTGCGATAAAACTTATTGCGGATAAGCATATAAAATAGTTATTGACAATGAAAAAATTCTGTCTTGTGGCATCAGCCCTGTGTTTTTTTCTGCCTGCCGTTTCGTCTTCCTCTGCTGAAGACCTGCATTCCGTGTCTGATGAATACGGCATCAGCGTAAGGTCCGACATCCTGCTGGAAAAAGGATGGAAATTCCATCTCGGCGAAGTGCAGCCCGGAGAAGAACTCGGTCTGATAGAGTCCGGCACGGCTCCTGCCGCAGCGTCCGTCACTTTTGACGATTCCTCGTGGGAACAGGTCACCGTGCCTCACGATTGGGCGATAACCGGCCCTTTCGACAGGAATAATGACCTGCAGAATGTCGCAGTGACACAGAATTTTGAAACGAAGGCTTCACTGAAGACCGGCCGCACGGGAGGCCTCCCGTATGTAGGTGCAGGCTGGTACAGGACAGAATTTTCCGTGCCGGAGGGAAAGCGTGCGACCCTCATCTTCGACGGCGCGATGAGCGAGGCGAGGGTATATGTCAACGGCAAGGCAGTGTGCTTCTGGCCGTATGGCTACAGCTCGTTCCATTGCGATGTCACCGACTGCCTGACGTCTGAGCCCGGGGGTAAGAATGTGCTTGCCGTCCGCCTGGAGAACAGACCAAATTCTTCCAGATGGTATCCCGGAGCGGGACTTTACCGCAATGTCCATCTTGTCGCCACTTCGGACATTCATGTCCCTGTCTGGGGCACGCAGGTCACCACGCCTCATGTGGAGCAGGATTTTGCCTCGGTGTGTCTGAAGACAAATGTGGAAAATGCTGATGACAGGGTGCTCACCATTGTCACTGATATAGTCGCACCTGACGGAAAGACGGTCGCCTCCCGTTCATTCGAGGGCAAGTCCGTTCACGGCAATCCGTTTGTGCAGAATCTGATTGTGGAGAATCCGCAGCTGTGGTCCCCGGAGTCGCCGGCTCTCTATACTGCCGTCACAAAGATTTATGACGGCAGCAGCCTTCAGGATGTCTACAAGACCCGTTTCGGTATCCGCTCCATAGAGTTCATCCCGGAGAAGGGATTCTATCTCAACGGCCAGCGCCGCAAGTTCCAGGGTGTCTGCAACCATCATGACCTCGGCCCTCTCGGCGCCGCCATCAATGTTTCCGCCCTCAGGCATCAGCTTGATCTTCTGAAGAATATGGGCTGCGATGCCATCCGCACATCCCACAACATGCCTGCTCCTGAACTTGTGCGCCTTTGCGATGAGATGGGCTTCATGATGATGATAGAGCCTTTCGACGAATGGGACATAGCCAAATGCGCCAACGGCTACCACCGCTTTTTCAATGAATGGGCTGAAAGGGACATGGTGAACATGCTCCATCAGTACCGCAACAACCCTTGTGTCGTGATGTGGAGCATCGGCAACGAGGTCCCGACCCAGTGCAAGCCGGAAGGCTACAAAGTGGCGGAATTCCTTCAGGACATCTGCCACAGGGAAGATCCGACACGCCTTGTGACCTGCGGCATGGACCAGGTGACCTGCGTCCTTGACAACGGCTTTGCTTCCATGATTGACATCCCCGGCATCAATTACAGGACCTTCAGATACCTTGAGGCATACGACCGCCTTCCGCAGGGTCTTGTCCTCGGTTCAGAAACCGCTTCGACCGTCAGCTCCCGTGGCGTGTACAAGCTGCCTGCAGAAAAGCGTTTCGGTGCCGTCGATGCCGACCACCATTGCTCCGCCTACGATCTGGATGCCTGCGCCTGGTCCAATGTCCCCGACATAGATTTCGCCCTTGCGGATGACTATGAATGGACCCTCGGCCAGTTCGTCTGGACCGGGTTCGACTATCTCGGAGAGCCGAGCCCCTATGACAAGGATTCCTGGCCCAACCACAGCTCCATGTTCGGCATCATAGACCTCGCCTCCATTCCTAAGGACCGCTATTGGCTCTACCGCAGCATCTGGAACCGTGAGTCCCCGACCCTCCACGTCCTCCCTCATTGGAACTGGGAAGGCCATGAAGGCGAAGAGATTCCCGTCTTCGTCTACACTTCCTGGCCTGAAGCCGAACTCTTCATCAACGGCGTCAGCTATGGTCGCAAGAGAAAAGCTCCCGCCTCTGCTCCTACACAGGGCGGTGTCACTGAAGACCTTGAGAGCCGTTACCGCCTGATGTGGCATGATGCCGTCTGGCAGCCCGGCGAAATGAAGGTCGTTGCCTATGATGACAACGGCAGGCCTGTGGACGAAAAGATTGTCCGTACCGCCGGAAAGCCGCATCACATCGAGCTTGTCAAGTCATCTCTGCCCGACTCCCTCCGTGCCGACGGCAAGGACCTCGCCTATTACACCGTCAGGATCGTAGACAAGGACGGCAACCTCTGTCCTCACGACAGCCGTGAAGTGTCATTCAAGGTCACCGGCGCCGGCTCCTACCGCGCCTCCGCTAACGGCGACCCCACCTGCCTCGATATCTTCCACCACCCCCGCATGCACGCCTTCAACGGCATGCTCACCGTCATCGTCCGCTCCTCTGAAACCCCCGGCTTCCTCACCCTCGAAGCCCGTTCCAAAGGCCTGAAGCCCGCCACCGCCACCCTCCCCACATACCACGCCGACTGATTCTGCCTTCAGCCGATAGTGTCCATGAGATTTCAAAAATACCCGATTGGACCGAAATAAATTGCCTTAAATGATCGAAAATTTTTATCAGATTCGGTCATGGCATTTTTGTCGGTTGTCATTGGACAGTGGCTGTATGCGTTTGGGAAGGGGATTTGCGGAATATCGGGGAATTGCTATCTTTGCGGCTTCGCAATCCGATATATGAATCTTTTGTTTTTGATTTGTACGCTGTCATGTCTCTCCCCATCCGCGACTGACGGTCAGATAAAGGGAAAGGTCGTGGACAGTAAGACACGGGAGCCGTTGATAGGGGTTTCTGTAGTATTTGTGGACAATCCGGCGACAGGAACGGTTACGGATGTTAACGGAGACTTTGTATTGCCGGCGGATGACGGACATGAGGTGCTGAAGGTCATGTGTCTGGGCTATGCGACATGCGAAGTCAGCATCAGTGCCGTTACGGAACCTCTCACGATAGAACTGGATGAAGACAATTTCAACCTGGACGAGGTTGTCGTCACCGGGCAGGGAGCTGCAATTTCAAAGCGGCGTCTGTCATCGAATGTCTCCACCGTAAGCGGTGATGAAATGGACCGCATGCCGCAGGGGCGCATTGACCAGATGCTGCAGAATGCATTGCCCAATGTGCAGATTACCTTGTCGAACGGCCAGCCGGGAACCACCTCCCTGGTCAAGTCGCGAGGTCTGTCCTCGGCCTATTCCAGTTCCACTCCGGTCATCTATGTGGACGGTGTCCGTGTGGACAATATGAACACCGGAGCGGCTTTGAACAACCCTTTGGACGGGAACAGTGCCATGAGCGGCTCCATCGGCGACATCCCGATGGAAAACATTGAGCGTATCGAATATGTGACCGGAGGTGCGGCCACAACTCTCTACGGTTCGGACGCGGCCAACGGAGTTATCCAGATTTTCACGAAAAAGGGCGGAGAAGGCCGGCTGAACATAGCTTTCGAGGCCCAGTTGGGTGCTGATGTGGCCTCATCGCAGTTTTATCATTTCAGTCGGACAAAGGATCTGCTGCACAAGACCGGCTTCTATCAGAAATACAGGCTCTCGATGGATGGGGGAAGCGAGAAATACGGTTTCAGCCTGGGCTTCAGCATGAGCGACGATACCGGGACATTGATTCACAATACCAACGGGGACAGGAAATATGACCTGCGCTTCGGGTCACACATCATGATAGCCAAATGGCTGGAATACAGCAACTCGTTCGGCATGACGGTACAGGATTTCAGCCGCAGCAGGAACGGGAATGAAGGCGGTTACACCGGCCTGTGGTTTACCGAGGGCTCGGCTGCTGCCAACTTCACCTACACCGGTGCGGACGGGAACACCGTGGGCTACAATCCTGATATCGATGCCGCAGACGAGTACGAATATGCTCAGATGAAGGCATTTGTAGACAAGGCGGAGGCCCTGCAGAACAACAGGGAGTCGGTCCGCCGTTTCCAGACATCACATTCTCTGGTCTGCACACCGATAGAGAATCTGATGTTCAAAGGGACAATAGGCCTTGACTACCGGATGAACACCAACAAGCTCATCACCACCAATGAATATCTTATCCATACCCAGCAGAAGCCTGCGGGGACATCTGATGCCGGCAGCATCAACAACTTCGACCGCAAATACATGGGTGTTACCTTCGACCTGAACGGCCAGTACAAATTCCGTCATAACGGTTGGCTGAGTTCCGTCACCACTGCCGGATTCCAGTATTTCAGCACATACGACCACCAGTCGGTCTATAGCGGGACCAATGTGAGGGACGGGGCGCAGATCATGACGGGGGCAGGCATCCAGACCGCTGACGAATGGCTCAGTTTCCTATACAATTATGGGGTCTTCGTACAGGAAAACATAGGTTTTTTGGACAGGTATTACATCGACCTGGGTCTGAGGACTGACTACAATACCGCGTTCGGAGACAATGTCGGCTGGCAGGCATATCCTAAAGTCGGCTTTTCATATCAGATGTCTGACGAGAAGTTCATGCAAAGGGTTGTGGAGAGCGGTATCCTCAGTTCATTGAAAATTTTTGCGAATTACGGTGTCGCCGGAAGTTATCCTCCGGCATTCGCCTATCAGAAGACGATAGACATCAACTCATTCCTCGGACAGCAGGCAGCTTCGTTCGGCCAATATGGAAATGATGATCTGGGACCGGAGAAGAAACATTCTTACGAGGCCGGATTCAATGCAGTGCTGTTCGGGCGTTTCCTGAATCTGGGATTCACATATTATTACGCACTTACCAAAGGGGCACTGTTCCGGGTGCCGTCACTCCCTTCATCCGGACAGGAGGCAAGCTATCTGAAAAATGTCGGCGAGATAGAGAACAAAGGCATCGAAATCACTGCTGCATTCCAGATAGTCGACACCAGGGATTGGAACGTGCGGCTGAACACATCGTTCAATACCAATAGCAACAAGGTGTTGAGTTCCGGAGGTACGGTGCCGTTTTCCATCGGCGGCTTCTCGTCGCGTACCGTGCAGACTGTCGTGGAGGAAGGCAAGCCCGTGGGATTCATCCGGGGCTCGAAGGCTGTCCTGAATCCGGACGGAACACTCAAGGAAGTGCTGCAGCTGCAGGATCTGGGCTCGACACTGCCGAAGTTCTACGGGAATTTCTCCCTGAGCGTTGTTTACAGGGACTTGTCGTTTTTCCTGAGCGGGGACTGGCAGGCCGGTTCGTATGTCCATTCGTTCGACCGGCAGTTCCGCTTCGCGAAGGGGCTGAAAGACCCGGCTATCCCGGAACGGGCTCTGGAAGGGCTGTCGCAGGCGCAGTCGTGGCTGGACTTTACGAACTTCTTTGTCGAAAAGGCCGATTTTTTGAAAATACGCAACATTGGCGTAAGCTATGTGTTCAAGCCTGGCAAAGTGTTGAAAAACATAACTATAGGATTCAATGTCTACAATCCGTTCTCATTTACGGCTTCGTCTGTAGACCCGGAGGCATCATTGTCCGGGGCCTTGTCACAGGGCGCAGTCGCGACTTCCGGGATAAACTATTCGACCTATTCCACTCCACGTCAGTACATAGGGACGGTCAGAATAGGTTTCTGACATTTACATGCAAAAGAATATGAAGACATTAAGACATATAATGCTGTCCGTTGCCGCCTGCATGCCATTGCATTCCTGTGACTTGCTGACACCGGACGACATCATCAATCCGAATGTGAGCGACGATACATTTCTCGGCTCGGCCAATGCGATGCAGGCGTGGGTTAACGGTACAAACCGTTCCTTTGCCGAAGCGATGGGCAACTATTGCCTGCTCATGGAGATACTTTCGGACAATTATTTTAACAATTATTCCCGCAGCAGCCAGGTGTTCGATATCCCGCGTATCCTCTACACCGATACCGATGTAGCTGACCTGCAGAGGCATGTCGGAACAATGCGTGAAATGGCGGATTACGGCATCAATACCGTGGCCGCGGCAGATGCCGCTACGACACGGAGCGACCTTTTCAATCTCCATTACATAAAGGCCTTTTCCTTTATTCTCGGAGGGGAGTATTTCCGGGGGCTTCCGGATACCGAAGGCGGAGAAATAAAGACATGGAAAGAATATCTGAATACTGCCCTGACTGTGCTGGACAGCACATTGGAATATGCCGATACCGATGAGGACAAGGCTTTCGTTCACACTCTGAAGGCCCGCACATATTATCGCCTGGGTGACAGCGTGAATGCTTCTGCAGAAGCATCGGCTTCACTGGAACTTTCATCTGATTTTCTGAAACAGGCAGTGTTCGACGGAACCAACGGAGTGAACAATCCTGTCCAGGAAGCCATATGGGACACATGGTTCCAGCCGCTTCCCCGCCTGGATTTCCTTGACCCGAAATATTTTCAGCTCAGTGCCACCGAGCAGCGTCCGGTCAATATAGCCAAGGCCGAGGAAAACTGGCTGATACTGGCTGAGGCGAGCCTTGCCGACCAGAATGAAGCACAGGCAAAGGTGTATATGCGACAGCTGCTTGATCTGGTGAAATCCCGCCCTGTGCAGGAAGGGATAAACGACCAGCTTGAGGAGCGATACAACGGCGGATACAAGCGTTATCCCGACAATTCCGCCTACAAGGTGGCCGCATCTGAAGGCGAGCCGTTCCGTGAGGGACTGGTGCTTGACCGCAAGGCTCCTGCCCTTGTCTCCATCCCTTATGTTTCAGGTACTTCGGTGACCGAGGAAATGATAGTCGGCACTTCCGGCATTGATGAAACTCTTGCCCTGCTCTATCTGATGCGTCAGGAAATCTTCTTCGCCGAGGGCCGCCGTGTCGCCGATCTGGGCATCCGTCTGCCTGTATGTGAAGTGGAGGCCGCCAACACCCCGTCCGCTGCAGACTACATAGAGGCCCTCATTCCCTCCTTCATCCCGCTGAATTACGGAATGGACTCCTTTACAATGGATGACGATGCCATGGAAGTCACGATTGCATATAATATGAACAGGATAATCGTAGAAAACAAGTCTTCTGAATATGTGGCTCCGTTCTTTGACTGACATTGTCCATGTCATCCATTGGAAGTCCTCACAGATAATGATGCAGGAGAGAATATTTACCAACAAGTTAGGATTGTCCATCTTTTGGGGCGGCTATA
>JADIMO010000021.1 GCA_017694755.1 Candidatus Cryptobacteroides merdavium | reverse complement strand
GTGATGCCATATATGGAAGACACTGAGGCCGTGGACTATATGGATTATGCCGGATACCAGGCGGACAGCGTGAAGGCTGCATTCAATGAGTTCGGGCTTGATGCCCTCGTGCTTGTTTCCCCCCTTGACAGCGTAGCCAAGTCTGTGACAGTGTCGGCATATTCATCCAAGCCGATGAGCGTGGACATGAAGGATGCCATAAGGGGCAATGTCAACAAGGCCGTGGAGGAATACAGGCTGTCTTCGTATGATATAGACGGGCTGAAGCAGATAATGGAGGATGTGCAGGCTGACATACCGGTATCCACATACACATTGGAAGACGACGGGGAGGCCAGGATTTCGTCCTCCGAAGTCTACATGTTCGTGTCCCTCATCTTTTCCATCATCATCTACATGTTCATAGCCATGTTCTCAGGAATGGTGATGCAGAGCGTGATAGAGGAGAAGTCAAGCCGCGTGGTTGAAGTGCTCGTGTCTTCCGTGAAGGCTACTGAACTGATGTTCGGAAAGATAATCGGTGTCGCATGTGTGGCGCTCACACAGTTCTTCCTGTGGGTGGTTCTGACAGGTATCCTTGTCGTCGGGGCCGGAACGGTGATAGGCTTTGATTCCATTGCCGAGAGCGCCACAGTCCAGACTGAACAGATGAACCAGATGACAGAAGGGCTCGGAGTGGATCCGTCCGTGATGGAACAGGGCGGAATGGCTGCGCCTCAGATGGAGATGCCTGCCGGAGACAGTGAAATGGCCGCGGTCATACAGACACTTAGGGACATAGACTATCCTATGCTGTTGATTTCCTTTGTGATATATTTCGTGCTCGGCTATCTGCTCTATGCATCCCTGTTTGCAGCCATAGGCTCTGCGGTGGAGAACGAGGCTGATACACAGCAGCTTCAACTGCCTGTGACCATACCTCTGCTCCTTGCCTTTTTCATAGCCTTTTATGCATTCAAGGCCCCTGACAGCCAGGTGGTCTTCTGGGGGTCGATGATACCGTTCACCTCCCCTATAGTGATGCTTGCGAGGATACCGTTCGGTGTTCCGGTGTGGGAACTGGTCGTGTCTATAGTGCTGCTTCTGCTCACTTTTGCCGGCATAGCATATCTTTCCGCCAAGATCTACAAGATCGGAATCCTCATGTTCGGCAAGAAGACCACATTCAAGGACCTCTACAAGTGGCTGAAACAGAAATGATCTCAGTCATAAAACCGGATTCGGGTTCACTTGCCCTTCCCGGACGGTCATGAACGATGTCATGTTCAGACCGGAGGGGTATTGCTCCGGGAAGGGTTTAGGAAAATGAAAGAGAAAACATTAAAGAGCAGAAAACTGATGAATTACAGATTTTCAGCAATTTCAGCTGTTGCCATTGCCTGCATTGCCATGTTTTTTTCATGTCAGGTGGCTTATGCAGGCTCCGGCAGGGACGGCAAGACCTTTTCATATAAATGGAAACGGACACAGATCAACGCTTCAAGGACCGGCGTGTCCTGCCCTTCGGCGGAAAATGCGGCAGAAGCGTTGGGGACTGTGTCCGGCAGGACTTATCTTGCCCCTTCCGGCAGGACATTCCACGGGGGCACTGTACCGGAGGTGGCCAGGCTTGTAATTGAGGCTCAGCCTGTCATGTCACCGGTCAAGAAGGTAGTCGGGCATTCTCCTGAAGCAATGAAGGTGGAGTATCCGGAAAGCGCCCTTTCCAATCTTTTCGCCGACAAGATGATGGAGGCGGTGGAAAAGGTGTCCGGCAGGCATGTCGATGTCGGGATAGTCAATTTCGGTGGCATAAGGGTGGACATGCCGGAAGGTGACATCCTTGTGGATGACATAATGTCTATGTTTCCGTTCAAGAACAACATTGTCTATGTGGCTTTGAAAGGCTCCCGTCTGAAGGAGATTCTTGACGGGATGGCCGCCGGAAACTTCCAGGCTCTGGGAGGCATCCGTGTCGTGGCAGATGACGGGAAGATTGTTTCCGCTGAGGTGGGCGGGGAGCCGATAGAGGATGACAGGGTCTATGGCCTTGCCACCATCACCTTCCTCCTGCACGGCGGCGATGACCTGTTTCTAGGTGAAGGTGTCGAGGAGGTGACGGAATATCCTGTAGACATCTATGATGCCATGATGGACTGGATAACATCAGAGACGGCAGCCGGAAAGGATATCACTTACCGGAAGGACGGCAGGGTGGTCATAAGATGATATTTTTATATAAATGATATGATGAAAAAGATGATTCTGCTTCTTGCGGCGGCGGTGTTTTCTGCAGGCACTCTTTCCGCCCAGAGGCTTACCATAGTGCATACCAATGACACACACAGCCATATAGACCCGGTCCGTTCGGGGGCAGAGTCGGGGCTTGGAGGAGTGATAGAGCGGGCTGCATACATAGACAGTGTGCGCAATGCAGTGGGGAAAGGGAAGATGCTTCTGGTGGATGCCGGTGACTTCAGCCAGGGGACATCCTATTTTACAATGATGCACGGCGATCTGGAAGTGGATCTGATAAATGCCATGAAATATGATGTGGTATGCCTCGGCAACCACGAATTTGACAATGGCCTGGAGGAGCTTGCCCGCAGGCTCGGCAATCTGCATTGTCCTGCCATATGTGCCAATTATGAATTCAACGGCTCGGCGCTCGACGATATTGTCAGACCGTATGCCATCATCCGCCGCGGAGGGCTCAAGATAGGGTTCATAGGCCTTCTTACTGATGTGACGAGGGTTGTCGAGAGGCATATCGCCGACCGTATCAGGTATCTTGACCCTATAGAGGTCACCAACCGCTATGCCGACTATCTGAAGAATGTTAAGCATTGCGATCTTGTGATCTGTCTTTCACATCTCGGATATGAGAAGGAACCGTTCACAGACAGAAATCTCGTGGCCGGGACGAGGAATGTGGACATTGTCATCGGCGGACATTCCCACACCTTTCTTGAAACAGAAAAGATACACATGAATATGGACGGCGAGCCTGTGACCGTGGTCACTGACGGCTGCTGGGGCCTTTATGTGGGAAATCTGGAAATTTATTAGGTGATTTAATGGAGAAGGCTGAAGAGAAGATAGTCGGCAATCTGGAATGGGACGGGCTGCGCCGCCCTCAGATATTCTACGCGGTGGCCACGACATTCTGCGGACTTTTCCTTTCCGTTCTGGACGGTACCATCTGTAATGTGGCCTTGCCGACAATTGCCATTGAACTCGGTGTCTCTCCTTCGGATTCAATATGGATCATCAATGCCTTCCAGCTTGTGATAATGATGTTCCTGCTTCCTTTCGCGTCTCTCGGCGAACTCATAGGCTACAAGCAGGTATATCTGGCCGGAGTGGTGGCATTTACCATAGGTTCGCTCTTTTGTGCGCTTTCCGGAGGCTTCCACATGCTTGTGGCGTCACGCGTGGTCCAGGGCATAGGCGCCGCAATGATAATGAGCGTCAACACATCCCTCATCAGAATCATCTATCCGAAGCGCCATCTCGGCAAAGGTGTAGGACTTAACGCCACTGTCGTGGCCCTGGCATCCGTGGCGGGGCCGTCTCTGGCTGCACTGATATTGTCCGTAGCTTCGTGGGAGTGGATATTTGCCATAAACCTTCCGCTCGGTGTGGCCACATTCATCCTCGCGCGGAAGTATCTGCCGGACAATCCTACCAAAGTCCTTGGACGCAGATTCAACTGGAGGGACACTGTCCTCAATGCCGCCACCTTCGGTCTGATGATAGGCTGCATCGAGGCTTATTCACATGGGATGGACTGGCATCATGTGGCCATGGCTGTGGCCCTGTTTTTCCTTGTGGGCTTTGTTTATGTCCGTACCCAGCTGCACAGGGACTATCCGATGCTTCCTTTCGACCTTCTCCGCATACCGATATTTTCAATGTCGGTGGGGACCAGCATCATATCCTTTGCCGCCCAGCAGCTTCTGATGGTATCGCTTCCTTTCATGCTGATGCATTCGTTCGGATATGATGCCGTCGGGACCGGGCTGCTGATGACTGCATCCCCTTTGATTATCGCCTTTGTCGCCCCATTGGCCGGATGGATGATAGGAAAGGTACATCCGGGCATTTTGGGGTGCATAGGGATTTCCCTGATAGCAGTGTCATGTTTCAGTTTTTCATTTGCCCCGGATGACATCACGCATTTCGGAATCGTCTTGAGACTGATGTGTTTCGGGGCAGGATTCGGCCTTTTCCAGTCCCCGAACAACCATATCCTGCTTTCATCTGCCCCTCCGCACAGAACAGGCAGTGCGGGCGGTATGCTCGCTTCGGCAAGGCTTATAGGCCAGACAACAGGGGCTGCCCTTGTGGCGATGATGTTCAACTTCTTCGGTGACCGGGCACCGCACAATGCCCTTCTTCTTGGAGGCTGCCTTGCCCTTGCCGGAGCTGCGCTTTCCCTGATGCGCCTGAACACTGCAACGGATGCCGGCGGGCAGACGCCCTCCCGTAGTTGACAAAAATGATATCCGTAATAACACCTCGTTCAGGATGACACCTTTGCAATCACTGATATGACCATATAATTACTGATATGAAAACTATCACTTGTATTTCTTTGATAGCCATATTTTTGCTGAACTTTTATCCTTTATCGGCTTATGAGGAAAGGAATATCATAATGTCGGAACTTGAAGAAACCGGCCTGGCTTCATTGTCCTTGGCCGGCGGGAGCTGGTTTCCGTATCCTGAATATGAGGACCGGCAGATATGGGATGAACTTTTCGGAAGTTCGGCAGAAAGAGTGATTCAGATGGCTGAAAAGTATCTGGATTATGAGTGGGTTGTCGTTCCTGCATCTGCATACCTTGAGTTTGAACGCAGCGGGGACAGGCAGTCTATGGAGCGGCCGTATGACATGAACCGTAAGGTGCTCAATACATTTGCCCTTGCGGAACTGGCCGAAGGGCAGGGCCGTTTCCTGGACGGTATAGCAGACGGACTTTGGGCCGGGGCACAGATGCCTTCCTGGGTGCTTTCCGCCCATCTTCCACGCCAGGCTTCCGGCCGCTCCATCCCTGACGGGAAGCAGGAGGTGATAGACTTGGGGTCTGCCGGTTTCGGGGCATCGATGTCAGTCATCTGCCATATCTTCGAGAAAGATCTTGATCCTGCGGTGGTCCGGGCCGTGAAGTCCGCGGTGCGGGAAAAGGTCCTGAACCCGTATCTTGACCCTTCATGCCGTGATGCCAACTGGTGGATGGCCGACGATTGGAAACCCGGTCAGCTTATCAACAACTGGAATCCATGGTGCAATTCCAATGTTCTTCTGTGCTTCCTTATGATGGAGGATGATCCGGAGATTTTGGCAGAGGCTGTCCGTCTGTCTGCCGCATCAGTAGACCGGTTCTTGAATTATGTAAAGGGCGACGGTGCCTGTGAGGAGGGACCCGCCTATTGGGAGCATGCCGCCGGCAAGCTTTATGACTATCTCAGGATTATGGATTATGCGACAGGTGTTTCATGTCTTGACAACGGACTTGTCCGCCGGATGGGGGAATATATTTCACGCTCTTATATCGGCGACGGCATGGTGGTCAACTTTGCGGATGCCTCGGCTTCCTTCACTCCGGACATCCCTCTGGTCTATCGATACGGATATGACTGCGGCAGCCGTGAAATGATGAACTTTGCCTTATATCTGCTTTATAATCCGGTATCTGCAGATTTCAGATATCCTCAGCTTCCTATCGGCAACGACATCTGGCGTTCACTGGAGACTTTGCGGTATATGGGGAAGATGAGGCATGAGATTGACTCACTGAATGTCCTGTGCACAAACCTTTCCGGCCGCTCAGGCCTTTCCCTTGCTTCGGAAAAATCCGATATGGCAGTCACCCCTGCATCAGTCCGTGCTTCCCTGCGTGCGGAGGTACCCCAGTGTACCTGGTATCCGGAGACCGAGTTTGCATACATGAGGAACAGGAGCGGATGGTTTTTGGCCGCAAAAGGCGGCAACAACAGTGAAAGCCACAACCACAATGATGTCGGGACTTTCATTCTGTACATTGATGATGTGCCAGTGCTTGTGGATGCCGGGGTCGGTACCTATACGAAGAAGACATTCAGTCATGAGCGGTATGACATCTGGTCCATGCAGAGCGACTGGCACAATCTTCCGATGATAAACGGCACTTCCCAGATTTTCGGCAGGGAATTCAAGGCTGCCGATGTGAAATGCAGTACATCCAAATTGTCTTTTTCAGCGGAATTGTCCGGAGCCTATTCAGATGCCGCCTCGTGCCGGTCGTGGATCAGGTCATACAGCATGGGAGAGAATGAGCTGAAAATATCCGACCGTTTTGTCCTGTCCGACCGTATCGTTGCTGACACTGTGAACTTTCTGGTGCAGGGTAGGGTATATCTGCCGGGAGAGAGCATCGGACCCGGATCGGAAGTTCCTGCCGGACAGGTGGTCATAGTCAACGGCGGCATTGCCGTAAGCCTGTCTTGCCCGTTGTCATTGCAGCCTTCTGTAAAAGAAATGCCTCTGACCGACCCTCGTATGTCCAATGTGTGGGGACCGGTCCTTCGCCGCATATCATTTGTCTCCGCAGCCGATGCCCCGGCAAAAGGACATTATGGTTTCGTCGTACGGCAGATATCCTAATATGCAGATCCCTCGTCTGTTTTATAAGCATCTTCTTCGTCTGTGCTTTGGAGTGATACCAAGGCGCAGACGGGGATCGGTTTTACAGAATGTTAAGTGACTGTTCCTTTATCTTTTCGAGGTCGTCCTTCATCCTGACCACAATCTTCTGGATGCCGCTGTGGTTGGCCTTGGAACCGGTGGTGTTGATCTCACGTCCCATCTCTTGGGCGATGAATCCCAGTTTTTTGCCTGGAAGAGGGTCGTTGTCAATGGTTTCCATGAAATAGCTGCAGTGCTGCCGGAGCCGTACTTTCTCCTCGTTGATGTCAAACTTCTCTATATAATAGATCATCTCCTGCTCAAGCCTGCTCTGGTCTGGCTCAAGACTCAGTTCTGCAAATCTCGAAAGTATCTTTTCCCTGACGGTTTCAACCCTTTCCTTCTCGTATGCCTCGACCTCATCCACAAATGAAAGGATGCTTGCCACCTTTGCCGTGACATCCCTGTAGAGGACAGCCCCTTCCTGCGACCTGAATTCGTTGACTTTGGCAATGGCCTCGGCAATGCACCTTTCCACCGCCGGCCAGTTTTCTTCATTGATGACCTCCTGTTTCTTCATATCCATCACATCAGGGAAACGGAGTATCGCCGCCAGCATGGCCGAAGGGTCAAGGCTGCCCTGTCCGGGATATTCAGCCCCGATTTTATCAGAAAGAGCCGCCAGCTGCCTGTAATAGCCCAATGCCAGTTCTGAATTTATCTCTTTCGCATTTTCAGCTGCATTTGCTTCAAATGTCATGAAAAAATCAATCGTCCCTCTCTGAAGCTCCTTTGCCAGCGTCTGCCGTACCTGCATCTCCCTGTCCTTCGGCAGCAGCTGCGTCTTGATGTTGACATCAGCATTCTTGCTGTTCAAAGTCCTGATTTCCACACATATCTTTCCTGTTTCCAGCACCGCTTCGGCCTTTCCGTAGCCAGTCATTGATTTTATCATTTCCTGTTGAATTTAGATTGTGCCGGCAAATATAGCATAAATTTGACTTGACATAGCCAATAATTTCATCAATAAGAATTGAAATTGTTATATTTGCAGGTTGAAAATTGGAATCTTATGGAAGAATTGAAGAATGAGGCCGGGGAGGCCAGGAATCTCAACTTTCTCGAAGAGATCATAGAATCGGATCTCGCATCAGGAAAATGTGAAAGCATAATGACCAGGTTCCCGCCGGAGCCTAACGGTTATCTTCATATAGGGCATGCGAAAAGCATCTGCCTCAATTTCGGGCTGGCGAAGAAATACGGAGGAAAGACAAATCTCCGTTTCGATGACACCAACCCGGTAAAGGAGGACACGGAATATGTGGACTCCATCAAGGAGGACATCAAATGGCTCGGCTTCGAATGGGAGAACGAGCGCTACGCCTCCGATTATTTCGACCAGCTCTACGAATGGGCCGAGGAGCTGATAAAGAAGGGGCTTGCGTATGTGGATGACCAGACGCAGGAGGAAATCCGTGCCGGACGCGGTACTGTGCAGACCCCAGGCGTAGAGAGCCCGTACAGGAACCGTTCAGTGGAAGAGAACCTGAAGCTGTTCAGGGAAATGCGTGACGGAAAATATGCGGACGGGGAGAAGGTTCTCCGTGCCAAGATCGACATGGCACATCCGAACATGCTTTTCCGTGACCCTCTGATGTACAGGATTATCCATGCTTCTCACCATCGTACAGGGGATAAATGGTGCATCTATCCGATGTATGACTATGCCCACGGACAGTGCGACAGCATAGAGCACATCACCCATTCCATCTGTACGCTTGAGTTTGATGTACACAGGCCGCTCTACGACTGGTTCATAGAGAAATTGGGCATCTTCCCTTCGCATCAGTACGAGTTCGCAAGGCTCAACCTCACCTATACGGTCATGAGCAAGAGGAAATTGCTGGAACTTGTGAAGAACCATTATGTCAGCGGCTGGGACGACCCTCGCATGCCGACCATCTGCGGCATCAGGAGAAGGGGATATACTCCGGAAGCCGTGCGGATGTTCGCCGAGAAGGTAGGTGTCGCCAAGAGGGAGCAGCTCATTGACCTGCAGCTCATGGAGTGGTGCGTGCGCCAGGACCTGAACGAGCGTTCCAACAGATATATGGTGGTGCAGGATCCTGTCAAGGTGACCATAACCAATTGGGAGCCGGGGAAGGTCGAGTGGTTCGATGCTCCGCTGAATCCTGCCGCACCGGAGGGGCCTTCTCGCAAGGTGCCGTTCACCGGGGAAGTGTATATTGAGCGTGCCGACTTTATGGAGGAGCCTCCGAAGAAATATTTCCGTCTGAAGCCTGACGGGGAAGTAAGGCTCAAATATGCCTATATAGTGAAATGTCAGGAGGTGGTCAAGGATGCCGAAGGCAATGTCACTGAAATCAGATGCACATACGACCCGACTTCCAAGCCTGGTGCAGGGGAGTGGCGTTCTGTGAAGGGGACTATTCATTGGGTGTCCATTGAGCATGCCAAGGAAGTGGAGCTCCGTCTTTATGACAAGCTTTTCACCGAGCCGCAGATGAATTCGATTCCGGAAGGGAAGGACTATAAGGACTATCTCAATCCTGATTCGCTCATCGTGACGAAAGGGTATGCCGAGCCGGCTCTTCTGGAGGACAAGTCTGGGATAGCTGTGCAGTTTGAAAGGGTAGGGTATTTCTTCAAGGATCCGGACAGCACGGAGGAGCACTTTGTGTTCAATAAGACGACGGCACTGAAGGATTCGTTCAAGTTTTAGCGGTCGCTAAAACTTGAACGAATCCGGTCTACCCCCAGTCACTAAGTGACAGCCCCGGTGGGGCGTGCGGATTTGAGTCACTTTGTGACGGCCCAGACAGGAATAACATAAATGTTATTATGGAAAACATAAATGTTTTATATATTCATGGAATGGGCGGTGGAGGCGACAGCAGGATTCCGTCGATTCTTAAGGAACATATAAATCCATATATTGAGAAATGCTATGCCGGGATGGCGGACAAGGGAGTGGCAGCCCTGGAAACGGGGTGTCCTCATGTTTCCGTTGTGGTACGGACATACAGTTTTGACCCTGAAGTTGCATGGGGACAGATTTCCTCATGGATGGAGGAACTGAAGCCTGTCCTTGTAGTAGGCGAGTCCCTCGGTTCCCTCAATGCCATCCGCATCAAAGGTGTGCCGCACATCCTGGTGTCACCATCTCTGAATGCTCCTGTCTATCTCGGCTATCTTGCATTTCTTGCCCTCATTCCGGGGGTGACTCAGCTTTTTGACCGTATATACAGACCAAAGGACGGTGACCGGCAGCGGCTCCATTTTACATTCAGGACCCTGCGGAAATACCGCCGTCTGAGGCGTGAGGCCCTCGCCAATTCATCCCGGGCAGGCGGCCGTGACGCTTTCTTTGCATTTTTCGGCACCCATGACCATTACCGCCGCAGCGGCATTGTCAGCATCCGTACATGGAGGAAATATTTCGGCCCGTCTACGTACCGGGTCTATGAAGGCACCCATTTCATGGAAGAGGAATTTGTCCTTTCGCTCCTGATGCCGAAAATCGTTGATTCTCTTTTCAAGCTTTTTTATTATCTTTGAAATCTTTGAATCTTTATCAGACAGATATGAAAGCTTACATTGAAAAGAACAGGGAAAGGTTTCTGGAAGAGCTTTATTCGCTGCTCCGGATTCCGTCGGTGAGTTCTCTGGAGGAGAACCGCGGAGACATGAAAAGATGTGCGGACAGGCTGGTGGAGTTGCTTCTGGAGGCAGGAGCGGACAGTGCCGCTGTATATCCGACGGAGGGGCACCCGGTGGTGTTCGGTCAGAAGAAAGTGGCTGAGGACGCTCCGACAGTGCTCGTGTACGGGCATTATGATGTGCAGCCGGTGGATCCGCTGGAGCTCTGGAAGTCCGACCCGTTCGAGCCTGAGATCAGGGATGGAGCCATCTATGCGAGAGGGGCGAATGATGACAAGGGACAGCTTTTCATGCATCTGAAGGCTTTTGAATATATGGTTCGCGAGACCGGCCTGCATCACAATGTGAAATTCATCTTCGAGGGTGAGGAGGAGATAGGGAGCCCTTCGCTCGCAAAGTGGGCCTCTGAACACAAGGACCTGCTTGCAGCCGACATCATCCTTGTTTCCGATACTACCATGATATCAGAGTCCGTGCCGTCCATCAACTGCGGGATGCGCGGACTTGCCTATGTGGAGGTGAAAGTGACGGGGCCGGACAAGGACCTGCATTCCGGACATTACGGCGGGGCTGTGGCCAATCCGATAAATGTGCTATGCGACATGATCTCGTCGTTGATTGACAAGGACGGGCACATCACCGTAAAGGGATTCTATGATGATGTGGTGGAATTGTCGGATGAGGACAGAGCCAAGCTGGCCAAGGCTCCTTTTGACCTCGAAGAATACAAGAGTTTCCTGAATATAAGGGAAGTGAAGGGAGAGAAGGGGTACAGCACCCTTGAGAGGACAGGCATCAGGCCTTGCCTGGATGTGAACGGCATCTGGGGCGGATATACCGGGGAAGGGGCCAAGACGGTCCTGCCTTCGGAAGCCCATGCCAAGATTTCCATGAGGCTTGTCCCGAACCAGGACAGCGAAACCATAACAAGGCTTTTTTCCGAACATTTCAAGTCCATCGCTCCTGATTATGTGACAGTGGAGGTGAAGCCATGCCACGGAGGAAACGGTTTCCTCATTCCGATTTCCTCGCCGGCATACCAGGCCGCTTCCCGTGCCATGACGGATGTCTACGGAATCGAGCCTGTGCCGAGCAGGGGAGGCGGAAGCATCCCTGTTTTGGCAGACCTTCAGCGCATCCTCGGCATCGACCCTCTGCTCATGGGCTTCGGCCTGGAGCGCGACACCATCCATTCCCCGAACGAAAGCTATCTGCTGAGCCAGCTTTTCAAGGGAATGGAAGCCATAGCGCTTTTCTATAGTTATTATAAGAAATAAAAATATGGACAGAAAGGATTTATACAAGCAGATGCAGGCAAAGAGATCCATGCTCTGCGTGGGACTTGATGTGGATTTTGCCAAGATGCCGGAGTGCGTGAAGGCACTGGCGGACGGGGGCGAACTGATGTTTAAGGGAGAAGAGTTCAGGGGAAAGGCCCGTTCAATAGTGGAATTCAACAAGGCCATAGTCGATGCGACTGCGGCCCATTGCGTGGCATACAAGCCGAACCTTGCATTCTATGAATGCTACGGGATAGATGGAATGAGGGCATTGGACGCGACAGTTGACTATATCAGGAGCAATTATCCTGAGATTTTCCTTATCGCCGACGCCAAGAGGGGCGACATCGGAAACACTGCAAAGATGTATGCAAAGGCTTTCTTCGAGACGATGGACTTCGATGCGGTTACCGTTGCCCCGTATATGGGAGCCGACAGTGTGACACCGTTTCTCGGCCATAAGGGAAAATGGGCGATAGTCCTTGCCCTGACATCAAATGAATCGGCAGCGCAGTTCCAGATGGCCCGGAAAGACGGGAAGCCTCTCTACAGGGCTGTGATTGAGGAGATGATGTCCATCTCGACTCCGGACAACATGATGTTCGTGGTCGGTGCCACCAAGGCGGACAAGCTTCAGGAGATAAGATCATTCTGTCCGGACAATTTCTTCCTCGTTCCCGGAGTGGGGGCACAGGGCGGTTCTGCAGAAGAGGTGATGAGATACGGTGCCAATGATTTGGGCGGCCTGCTCATCAATTCTTCCAGAGGCATCCTCTATGCCGACGGCAGCCGTGACTTTGCAAATGTCGCAGCACAGAAGGCTGCGGCCACTGCATCATTCTGATCCGGATATGACCGGCGTCCTACATGCGAGGGCGTATCCCCGGACTTTGACAGTTACGGACAGCTTTATTGTCTGTTCATGACATTTTTTATGAACGGCATTTTTCAGATTGCGGGAGCTCATTCCGGCAGTTCAATATGATTGAGGAAGTCGAACTCATCGTGATCGTGCTGATCGATTTCGGCTGCAAGGCCTCCCTCTCCTGTTTCCTTGTACAGTGAAGGGAGGTCTTTTCCTGTGCGTTTCATCACCCTGACCACCTGGTCGAAGGAGACGCGGTGGAGGCCGTCGGTGTATGAGGCATAGATGTTGGCATCCAGTGCGCGGGCAGCAGCATACGCATTCCTTTCGATGCAAGGAATCTGGACCAGGCCGCAGACAGGGTCGCAGGTCATGCCGAGATGGTGTTCCAGGCCCATTTCTGCTGAATACTCTATCTGGGACGGGCTTCCTCCCATGAGCTGGTTGGCAGCTGCGGCAGTCATGGCGCAGGCGACCCCGACTTCTCCCTGGCAGCCGACTTCCGCTCCGGAGATGGATGCGTTATGCTTGACAACATTGCCTACGAGGGCCGCAGTGGCGAGCGAGCGGATGATCCTCTTGTCGCTGTAGCCGTACACCTTGCGCAGATGGTAGAGCACGCCGGGGAGGACGCCGCAGGAGCCGCAGGTCGGGGCCGTGACTATGGTGCCTCCGGATGCATTTTCCTCACTTACGGCGAGGGCGTATGCGAATATCAGCCCCCTTGTCCTAAGCACATCCTTGTAGCCTTCTGCCCTGATGAAATAGTTCGCTGCCTTTCTTCTGAGGTGAAGCGGACCGGGAAGGATGCCTTCCTTGTCCAGCCCCCTTTCAATTGATTCGCACATGACCTTCCACACCTCGGCAAGATAGTCCCAGATGCTGCTGTCCTCGTGCTCATACACAAATTCCCAATAGGAACGGCTGTTCCTGTTGCACCAGTTGAGAAGTTCCGTCATGCTGTTGAGGGGATATATTTCCGGTGAATTGTCCAGAGGCAGATGGTCGCATTTGATGTCACCTCCTCCCACGCTGTAGAATGTCCACTCGTCGTGCCGTTCCCCGTTTTCTCCATCCACCGCTATTGTCATCCCGTTGGGGTGTCCCGGAAGGAATACTTTGGGCTGCCATTCGATTTCCACATTCCCTGCTTTCTGCAGCACTTCGTTTATGGCAACATCTGTGAGATGCCCCTTCCCGGTGGCGGCCAGGGACCCGTAGAGGGTCACATGGAAATTCCTTGCGTCAGGATGGTGCTCCAGATATGCCTTGGCGGCTTTCTGTGGCCCCATAGTATGGCTGCTCGACGGACCTTTCCCTATCTTGTATATTTCTCTGATCGATTTCATCTTTTTCAGGTTTTATGGAAACTGCATTTGCCGGTGCCTTCTTTCCGGCGGCGCGAATTTAAATAAAATTTGATTATATACCGTTAAATGCAGCAATAAAGAAAACGGTTGTCTGCAAAAGTACCAGCAGTTTGCCTCTCCTCCTTACGGCATACCAGAAAAGGATGCCGGCGGCATCTGCGGCGAACCATCCTATCGGTATGGCCCACCATATCCAGTCTATGCCGTGGTCCGGGGCCATGACATATGCGACCGCTACCCTAAGCCCGAGTGATATGACGGTGAGCACCAGGGAAAATCCTGGCCTGCCGACGGCCCTGAAAAGCCCGTACAGCAGAAACAGCCAGGCAATGCCTATATAAAAGGAGCCTTCGATGCGGAGATACCTTGTCCCGGTCCCGATCACATCTGGCTCATTGCCTACGAACATCTTCATCAGATCCCCGGCGAAGATGAATATCAGGGCGGATACTGCAAGCGAGAATACAGACGAGGACAGGACGGCACTTTTCAGCCCCTTTCTTATCCTCTCTTCCTTGCCGGCCCCGTAGTTCTGTGCAATGAATGTCGAAAATGCGTTGCCGAAATCCTGTACGGGCATATATGCAAATGAATCAATCTTTACTGCAGTGGCGAAAGCCGCCATTACCGCAGTTCCGAAAGTGTTCACGAGCCCCTGTATCATGAGTATACCGAAATTCATGACGGACTGCTGGACGCATGTCAGGAATGAATAGCCCGATATGAGGCCGAGTTCTTTCTTCTCAAGCTTCATTTCTTCTCTCCTGACAGCTGCCAGTTCCGGATATTTCCTTATCGTATGCCGGGCGAGTGCGGCAGCGGAGAATATCTGTGAAATGACTGTTGCCAGGGCCGCCCCGGCCGTTCCCATGCCGAGAACCGGGATGAACACCATGTCGAGGATAATGTTGAGCACCACAGCTATGCCCAGAAACCACAGTGGAGTGATGGAATTTCCTGCCGATCTCAGGAGAAAGGCCAGAAAATTATACAGGAAAGTGAACGGAATGCCTGCGCAGATGACCGCAAGGTAGATTTTCATGTCAGGGAACACTTCTTCAGGCACATTCATAAGCCTGATGACAGGAGAGAGCAGTGAAAGTGTCAGGGCGGTTATGAACAGGGATACTGTTCCGATGAGCACGAATGACGTGAAGACGCTTTTTCTCAGTCCGGCCCTGTCTCCGGCCCCGAATTTCATTGAAAAGAGCACTCCGCTGCCCATGCAGAGCCCGATTATCACTGAAAGCAGGAATGTCATGAGCGTGTAGGAACTTCCTACCGCAGCGAGGGCGTCCGGTCCGGCGAACCGTCCTACTATGATGGTGTCCGCTATATTGTAGCATTGCTGCAGCAGATTCCCTGCAATCATGGGAAATGCGAACATCAGGATAGAGCCGGTGATTCCGCCTCGTGTCAGGTCCGTTTCCCCGTTTTTGAAAATGCCTGCGTGTGTCCGTCTTCCGTTTTCCATGTCATGTGTCATGTCGAAATTATTAGGAAAGATGAAAAATTCTGCCTATTTTTGATAAATCAACAATATCAAAGGATATGAAATACAATTTGCCTGAGCTTCCGTACTCTCTTGACGCCCTTGAGCCCAAGATGAGCAGGGAGACGCTTGAATTCCATTATGGAAAACATCTCCAGACCTATATTGACAATCTCAATAAGCTTGTTGCAGGCACTCCTTACGAGGAAATGTCCCTTGAGGACATTGTGCTGAAAGCCGACGGTGCCGTCTTCAACAATGCCGCGCAGACATGGAACCACACTTTCTTTTTCGAGACCCTTGCCCCGGCTCCGGTGAAGATGCCTGAGAAGCTTGCATCCAGGCTTGCGGATGCCTTCGGTTCCGTCGAGGCGTTCAGGGAGGAATTTGCCAAGGCTGCTGTCGGTCTTTTCGGCTCCGGTTGGGCTTGGCTTGCTGAAGACAGGGATGGAAAACTTGTCATCGTCCAGAAGCAGAATGCCGGGAACCCGATGACAGACGGCATGAAGCCCCTGTTCGTGACAGATGTATGGGAACATGCCTATTATATTGACTACCGCAACCGCAGGGCTGCATTCGTTGATGCGTGCCTTGAACTCGCGGATTGGGAGAAGGTGGCCGCAAGGCTTTGAAGCACAGGCAATGTCTGAAGCATATGCAATATTTGAGGCATGGACAGTGTTTGATGTGCTGACAATATTCATAGATGAACATGGGCCGATGGCCTGAGTTATAAAAGAATTATAAACGAACCATTAAAGAAAAATCTGAACATGAAAAAGTATGTATGCGTAATCTGCGGGTATGTGTATGACCCTGCAGTAGGTGACGAGGACAGCGGAATCGCTCCGGGAACAGCGTTTGAGGATCTTCCTGCAGACTGGGTATGCCCTCTCTGCGGAGTAGGAAAGGAAGACTTCAAGCCGGAGGAGTAGCATTCCTGTCATCCTGGACACCTTGGACAGAAATGATTCCGGACAATCGGGAGAAATCGGTTCAAGAAGCAATAAAGGACCCTGTCAATGTTTCCAAAAGGAGTTTGACGGGGTCCTTTCTTATTATATGTCTGTCCGCGAAAATGCCTCTTCCCATCGTGTTCTGACAGTATCCATCAGTTCCATGACCCGCAGCGTTTCCGAATGTGGCATGAAGTCTGTCTCAATCCGGCCTTCGCGGATCGCGCTGATGCAGGCCCTGACCTGGTATTCGAATCCGGTAATCTGTTCCGGAGCGTGGAGGGTCTCTTCAAGCACATGTCCTGCAGACCATATTTCAGCCTTGAGGGGATTGTTGATGTTGTCAAGGACGATGTAGCCCTTGTCGCCGCAGATGATGGCCTGCCTTTCGCTGGCGCATAGGGCAGTGGCCTGCATCACAGCCATTTTCCCGTCAGGCCAGGTAAAGGTGATGCTTTCCTGCAGGTCCACTCCTGTGTCCGCCTTTACGCATGTCGAGCTGATGCTGCTGATTCCGTCCCCGAACATCATCAGTGCGAAGTTGATGACATATACGCCGAGGTCGAGGAGCGCACCGCCTCCGAGGGATGGGTCGATTATCCTTTCCTTATGGGCCACAGGATAGCCCAGATGTGCGGTGAGCATCATGGGCCTGCCGATTCTTCCGCTGTCAATCACTTCCCTGACAGTCTTCCTGAACGGCATGTACCTTGTCCAGATGGCCTCAGCCAGGAATACATTCCTTTCTTCAGAAAGTCTTATTGCCTCTTCGGCCTCTGCCCGGTTGAGCATGAACGCCTTTTCACACAGCACCGGCCTGCCCTTTTCAAGGCACATCTTCACATGGTGCAAATGCAGGCTGTGAGGTGTGGCCACATAGACCATGTCTACCTGAGGGTCGTCAAGCAGCTCTTCGTATGAGCCGTAAGCCTTTTCCACCCCGTGCACACTGGCGAAATTCTCAGCCTTTTCCAGACTCCTTGAGGCGACTGCGTATGCGGCTGCATCTTCCATCCTGTTGAGCGTGAAGGCCATCTTTTCGGCGATATGCCCGGCTCCTATAATTCCTATATTGAATTTTTCCATATAATATCTGCCATTTTTACAGAAAACCACCTTTTACAGATAGTCTTCAAAATACATTGTCACCTTGTCCATCAGGTGAATCCTGTCCTTGCCCAACACATTGTGCTGCGCACACGGATAAGGGAAATAGTCCACCTGGACATTGTTCTTTATGCATTCGCGTATGAAGCTGAGGCTGTGCTCCCAGACCACCACATTGTCCACTGCGCCCTGGCAGATGAGCAGCTTGCCCTTGAGATCCCTGGCCTTGCCGATGAGGCTTGTCTTGGCATAGCCTTCTGCATTGAGGGTCGGGTTGCCCATATATCTTTCTCCGTACATGACCTCATACCATTTCCAGTCGATGACAGGACCGCCGGCCACTGCCACCTTGAATATGTCAGGGTAATTGGTTATCAGGGAGATGGTCATGAATCCGCCGTAGCTCCATCCGTGCACCCCTATGCGGCTGCTGTCCACATAAGGGAGCGACATCAGCATCTTTATGCCTTCCATCTGGTCGGCCATCTCTGCCTGCCCGCATTGGCCGTAGATGGCCTTTTCATATTCTGCACCCCTGTTGAGCGTGCCCCTGTTGTCCTGTACATAGACGATGTAGCCTCTTTGGGCCATATACATTTCCCATGCCCTCAGCTCTGCATTCCATGTGTTTCTGACAAGCTGCGAATGCGGGCCGCCGTAGACATACAGTATCACCGGATATTTCCTGGAAGGGTCGAAGTCCTTCGGCTTGATGAGCCTGTACCAGTTGTCATATTTCCCGTCTGCGCTCTTGACTGTGCCGAGGACGGTTTCGCACCATGCATAATTTTCGGCCGGGTCAGCTGCAGAAAAAAGATTTGTGACTTTTGTGCCGTCAGTCCTGCGCAGGTCAATTATATTCGGAGTGTTGAGGCTGCTGTACCTGTCCACAAAACATGTGCAGTCCGGACTGAGTGAAACTTCATGCCATCCCGCTTCAGTTGTCAGCCTCGTGCATTTCCTGTTGCGGAGATTGATCTTGAAGAGGTGGTTTTCGACAGGGGAGACCTCGGCAGAGGTGTAGAAGACTTCCTTCCCGTTGTTTCCGACATATTCCACATCGGCGTCCGTTGCTGTCAGCCTTTCTATATTTCCTTCCGTGTCGCAGAGATAGAGGTTCTTGTAGCCGTCCCTGTTGTCTGTCCTGTATATGAACCTGTCATTGCTTCCGTCCAGGAACCATATAGGGTTCTGAGGTTCGACGAACCTGTCATTCCTTTCCTCAAGCAGGGTACGGATGAACTCTCCGCCGGCAGCATCATACATGTTGAGCTTTGCATGCTTCTGGCTGCGGTCAAGGACCTGGATGAAGATGCGGCTTCCGTCCGGGGCCCATGTCACATTCGTGAGATACTGGTCATATCCGAAATCATCCGCCTTCACATACACAGTACTGTTGGAGGCAAGGTCATAGATGCCGAGACGGACATTTTCGGAGGCCATCCCGGCCATCGGATATTTGATCTCAAACAGGGAGCCTGTCCTTGTGGTGATGTCGAGAAGGGGGAATGTGGTGACTGCCGACTCGTCCTTTCTGTAGAATGCGAGCTTCTTGCCGTCCGGGGACCAGAAAATCCCTTCCATGATGCCGAATTCATTGCGGCTCACGAACTGTCCGTATGTGATTTCAGTGCTTTCGCTTATGGCTATCGGGGTGCTGTTGCCGTTCCTGTCGCACAGAAAAAGGCTTTTCCCTGAAGTGTAGGCATATCTTCCGTCCGTTCCCGGAGTCATGTTTTCCGCTCCGTCAGGGATCGGGGTGACAGCCAAGGTGCGGCCCGAGGTAATGTCATAGCTGCAGATTCTGTCTCCGGAAGTGAATTGCAGTGAGCCGTCTTCCGCCCATCTGTACGGAGGGAATCCGTCGAGTGAGGCCCCGGTCTTTTCAGCGAGTTCTGCGGCTGTGATGATTGCGGATGATTCTCCGCTTTCAGGGGCAATGCCGTACATGGTGTCTCCATCGGTCCATGTGAGCATCTTTCCGTCGTCTGTCCATGAATATCTCCTGCTTTCAGGATAGACATCTCTTGAGATGGTGGCCTCCTCCATTGTCAGGAGCCTTTCACTGTCCGTATTGGCCGGCTTTGTGTCCACTGCTCCCGGCTGGGCGTACATTGTCATGCCCAATGACAGGGCAAGGATACTGATGATGCAATGTTTCATGTTCATTGTATGTTGTTTCCGTTTCTGTATTGCAGCGCCGCTTCAGGTCCCATTTTCTGTGGGGCCGGACTGCAGCCGGCAAATTTACTAAGAAGTTGCCAGAGTTTTTGTTCTTTTTGAAGATAATGATTAAATTCGTGACTGTCCGGCGGCCGCCGGATCATTTTCGGGATATTTTTGATCAGAATATGCAATGAAGAATCCTTTATTGAAATCGGCAGCCGTCCTGCTTGCCGCAGGCGGGCTGATGTGGGCCTCGGACTCAGAGGCATGTACCGGCATATCATTGACATCGAAGGACGGGAGCCATGTGCTTGCCCGTACCTGCGAATGGGGAGGCAGTGACCTGGAAAGCCGCTATGTCATTGTCCCGCGCAACGCTTCCATGACTTCCATGACCCCGTCCGGACAGAACGGGCTGGAATATGTGACCGGATACGGATATGTCGGAGTATCCGTGACACAGGACAGTTTCGTTACCGAAGGCCTGAATGAGGCCGGACTTTCCGCGGGACTTTTCTTTTTTCCGGGCTATGGGGAATATGAAGAGTATGACAGTGCCTTGAATTCTTCCACGATTGTGGATGTGGAACTTGTAGGCTGGATTCTCGGAAAATTTTCTTCCATAGATGAGTTGAAGGCATCCATAGGGGACATCCATATAGTTGCGACAAGTCCCCAGGCGGGAACTGCTCACTGGAGGATTGCCGAACCTTCCGGCAGACAGGTCGTGATGGAAATCATCGGAGGAGAAGTCCGTTTTTATGAAAACAGGCTCGGAGTGCTGACCAATTCTCCTGGATTTGAGTGGCAGATGACCAATCTCAACAATTATGTCAATCTGTTTCCGGGCACTGCGCAGCCTCTGAAGCTGACGGATGATGTGACTTTATCGCAGTTCGGGGCCGGAGCCGGTTTCCTCGGCATTCCGGGAGATGTCACCCCTCCTTCCAGGTTTGTCCGGGCGGCTTTCTATAAGGCCACTGCTCCGCAGTATGCCACCGCCCTGGAAACCGTGATGGAGACCTTTCAGATATTGAACAATTTTGATATCCCGATAGGAGTGGAACATAAGGCCGGGGATGCTCCGTCAGTGCTGCCGAGTGCCACGCAATGGACGACATCCGCAGACCAGGCCGGGCTCAAGTTTTATTACAGGACATGCTGGAATTCCACAATAAGGTGCATTGACCTGAATTCAATCGACTTCGGAAAGGTTTCAAGGCAGGCGCACCCTCTGGATGAAGTCCGGATGCAGCCTGTCGAGATGATAAAGGTCCGGAAATAGGCTTTATGCAGGACAAAACCGTTAAGCGGATGTTGCAGATGCGTTAAGATTTGCAGCATCCGTTCATTTTGAATGGCAATTATTTGGAAGACATCGGGATAATTGTTAAATTTGATTCATCCGTGCTCTGACGGGCAAGGATTCCTGTAAAATAAAATGTTCTTAACACTTAATTGTCTTTGTGCCATGATGGAAGATTACATTACAAGGGAGGTCAGCAAGACCACTGCAGCAATCGAGGCCATCCTTAAGGAAATTGTCCCTTTGGTCGAAAGGAAGGTTTCATCAGCCGAAATTCATGACTGCGTGAAGACCGAATTGGCCGGACGGCTGGGTCTGGACATTGACACGGTGCTTTCAAAGGATGATTTCATCAATGTCCTTGTGTCGGAATACGGATTCGGCAATGACAGTCTGAATGCCTTGGCCGAGCTGCTTTACACCATGCTCAGGAACGATGAAGGCAAGGATGAAATGCACAATGCATACGCAAAGGCGATTGTTTCCGTCAACAAATGGCTTGACGGAAGAGGGGTCACCTTCTCTGCGACAAGACATTATGTTCTGGAGGAGATGAACCGTTATTTCTGATTTTCAGATGATTCGAATCTTTCTCGCGGATTTGGATCTTCTGCCGGACCTGAGAGTGGACTGCTTACCAGTCCACTTTTTTTCTTGACAGGGGCATTGTCATGCACCTTGCCCCTCCGCCTCCTCTCGGCAGCTCGGAGCCGGATATGGTCACTGCGCATTTGCCTTCAACGGCAGCCTTGCCGGAAATGACATCCCCGGCTGCGATTATGTTGAAGCCGTCCTTGTCGAGTTCTTCGAGGGTGTGGATGTTCCTTGCGTATGTGATGACCTGTCCGGGGGCAATGCAGAATGAATTGGCTCCGCTGTGCCATTGCTCCCTTTCCTGGTCCCATTCGTCGCTTCCTCCGCAGATTATCGGCTTGAGGTCCATTCCGAGCCTCTTGAGTGTGGTCAGGAGGCCAGACACCGTCCTGATGCCCGACACCTTGCCGTCGCGTATGGTGATGTGGACTGTCTGATAGGCCGAGTCCTTGCGGATTAGCGGTTCGAATATCATGCATCTGTTCCTGTCAAGCAGGGTGAAAACCATGTCAAGGTGGATGAATGATTCGGGGGAGTGCGGAAGCTGCTGGACAATGACATGGCAGGTGCCTTCAGGACGGGATTTCCTGATTCTGTCCACCATGAAGTCAATACCCTTTGCGGAGGTCCTTGCCCCGTTCCCGACCAGGAGGATGTCGTCCCGCGCTATGAGGATGTCGCCGCCTTCCATGGTCACTGGCGAGTCCCCGGACTGGAAGTCATTGGCATCGGTGACCCTGCATTCAAAGCATCCGCTGCATCTGTATATGGCCTCCATGATGAATGACTCCCGCATCCTCACCTTGTTGGCCATGCGGCAGACCAGGACACTGTCCCCGATGGTGACGGCCGAGTCCCTCGTGAAGTAGAAATTGTAGAGGGGATAGAGGGCATAGTATTCATTCTTCAGATAGGCAGTGAGGGTGTTGATTTCGGCAGGAAGGCCTTCTATGAGCACCCTTGCCAGCTCTTTCGGCTCCATTTCCATGAGCCTGTCATAATATTCCGTGGCATCCTCCGCCACGCATATCCTCCTGAGCAGGGCGGCCTTGTCCTCTTCATGCCCGAGTACCTTTTCCAGCAGCGGGCGCACTTCATATATCTTTGCCACTTTTGAAAGCACTCCGTACAGCTGTGAATATTCCTCCTGTGCTATGGAAAGGTTGAGGATGTCGCTGTACAGGGCCCTCTGGACATTTTGAGGTGTCATGTTTTCGACTTCTGCCCCCGGAGAATGGAGAAGGACGGCTTCAAGCGTCCCTGTCTCGGAATGTACATTTATCTTAAGCTTCCTGTCATCCATGCCAGTATTCGTTATGGTCCATAATTCTTGCCAAGATAGTCAATTTGTCAAATATTTTCAATACCTTTGGAACGATAAGTACAAAAGCGATGAAGATAAGGAAGGAGTATTGCAATTGGGACGGTTCGCGGGTATGGGAAGAGGTCGTCTCATATGTAAAGTCACACGGGACATTCAGTTCCGTTACGGGTATCCCGTATTCAGCGACTTTCGTTGGCAGCTGCATATTCATCAAGGGAGGCAAGCCCGGGACCAAGCGTTCAGTGGAAGGAGAGTACCTCACAGGCAAGGGCTTCATAGCTGCATACGACATCATCAGGACTTTCGACGAGATAAATACCGGAAAGGTGAAGCCGTATATCAGACGGCAGCAGACCCCGTTCATGGGCCTGCTTTTTTCCGCCGGCATAATTGAACAGGACAATGACATCTTTGACCGGACTTTAATCTGATATGAAATGAAAAGGAAGATAATCTGGATAACATCCCTCGTTGCGGTGCTGGCACTGGCCGCCTTCATCTATTTCAAGTTTTATTTTGTGTTCGGCGAAGGCGTCAAGGCCGGGGAACTGAATTTCGTCGTATATAAGGGTTATATATTCAAGACATATGAAGGCAAGGCCATCCAGGCCGGCTTCAATGCGAAGAACAAGACGACTGCCATCCAGTCGTATGAATTTGAGTTTTCCATCACGGACAAGGAACTGGCCGATTCACTGATGCGGTGCGGCGGCAAGACTGTGGAACTCCACTACAAGGAATATCTCGGCACCCTTCCGTGGAGGGGGCAGCAGAAATACATAGTGGACGAAATCCTTGCCGTAAGATGACCTGTTCAGAGCTTGTCGGATAATTCTTTCATGCTGCGGCGGGCAGGAGCGTTCCTGTAGAGGATTTCATATACCATGTCGGCAATGGGCATGTCCACCTTGTGCTTGAAATTGATGTGCCGGATACATTCCGCTGCAAAATAGCCTTCCGCAATCATTGTCATTTCGTTCAGCGCGCTCTTGACCGTGCATCCGCGGCCGATTAGCAGGCCGAGCCTCCTGTTGCGGCTGTAGATGGAATAGCAGGTCACAAGCAGGTCTCCGAGATAGGCCGGAGCGAATGTGTTGCGGTTGTCGGGATAGCTTTCCTTCAGGAATCTGGTCATTTCGTTTGCGCAGTTGGAGATGAGTACGGCGAGGTAGTTGTCCCCGTAGCCGAGCCCGACAGCTATACCTGTCGCTATGGCATAGATGTTCTTTAATATGGAGGCATATTCCACCCCGTAGATGTCAGTGGAATAGCTCAGCCTTACTGATGCGCAGCCCAGCTTTTTCCCTATCATGTGAGCATTCTCTTCCGATGTGCAGACTATGGTGAGATAGGACAGGCGTCCCTTTGAGACCTCTTCGGCGTGGGACGGGCCTCCTATGATGCCTATCTGTCTGAATGAGAGACTGTACCTGTCACGCAGGTATTCTGCCACAGTCTGGTATTCTCCCGGTATGATGCCTTTGATGGCGGATACCACGAACTTGTCGTTCAGCGGTTCCGTCAGCGGCTCAAGAAAATCTTTCAGGTAGGCGGAAGGGACGGCCATTATGATGATCTCGGCATGCCTGACCACCTCGTTGATGTCATCTGAAGGATGGACTCTGGTGAGGTCGAACTCCACTTCGCTCACATATTTCGGATTGCGTCCGTCTGTCATGACACCTTCAAGCACTTCCGGGTTGCGGATGTACCACCACACTTCCGATTCATTCCTTGTCAGGAGCCCGGTTATCGCAGTAGCCCAGCTTCCGTATCCTATGACGGCACATCGTGCCTCTTTGACTATCTTGTAATCCATTTCCGGTCCAGATCTCAGTTACACTTCTGCAAATGTAGTAAGAAACCGAGAGCAATGCAAACTTGTTTGCAATTGCCGAGGTGTGAACCGTATATGTGGCCGCGAAGCGGACAAATATATGCAGGAAGCCGAGCGTACTCCCTTTTACTCCGCCCACCCGCTCCCGTGAGGGCAGTCAGCGAACACTGCAGCCGCAGTCGCATACAGCCTTTCGCAGTCAGAACTTGAGATTTCTGCACTTCCGGAATATCTGCCGGAAAGGTCCATGGCGGAGCCGTAGGCATTCATGCTTCCGTATTCCTTCCAGCCGTTTTCGGCCGTGGCGGCGGCAGGTGTAGGGGCGGGGCTTGAATACCAGCCGGCATCGGCAATGTGGCTGCCCATCCTGCATCTGATGTATGTGACATTGTCATATTCGCCTGAATTTCCGCCGGAGCGGGCAAGGTAGACGGAGCCGTCGGCGGTTCCGCTTTCCGCGGTGAGGCTGCAGTCAAGGAACACGAAGCCTCTGTCGCCCTGTCTGCAGCGGGCCTGGACTATATAGCCTCTGCTGCTCGGGCTGGAGCGGATTTCGCAGGACTCGAACAGGGCTGTCCGTACATATCCCCAGATGAAGTCCACATCGCCCCTTATGGTGCAGTCCCTGAACAGGCTCCAGCCCTTGAGCTCGATGGTGTCCTGGTCGCCGGTGAAGCTGCAGTTCGAGGCGAGCAGCCTGCCGTTGTCGCAGTTGAAATATATCACTTCAGCCTGGCTGCCGTCCCCATGCGAGTTTTCAAGCGTGATGTCCTCGAAGCGGAGCATGTCGCAGTTCTCCACGAGGATTACGGATCTTCCGCCTGTTCTTGTGATGGACTCCCCGGGTTCCGGTACGGAGGTTACGCCGCTTCCGACCCCGTCAATATAGTCATTGCAGTTGTCAAAGCGTATGATGGTTCCCTCCCTGCTTTCTCCCTTGATCGTGAGATTGTTCTTGTTGCGTATGTAAAGAGGCTCTTCATATATTCCGTCTTCGACCGAGATTGTCATGTCTGCACTCTGTCCGCATGAATTGGCGAAGTTTATCGCTCCCTGGATCGTCATGAAGTCGCAGTCCCGTGCCCCGGCTGTCACTTCTCCGTCGCCGGCAGGCTTCGGCATTACGGAAAATGTCCATTCATTCCCGGATATGCCGTCGAATCCGTCCGCAATGATTGCTTCCGGGTCGATTTCCACGCTGTATGTCCCGCCGTATTCCAGCCTGTCCGAATGCAGCCTTATCGTGACGGTGTACCCTCCGTTGTCAGTCCCGGCTATGCTTACGGCATTGTAATATACTATCCTGTAATATCCTGCGGCAGATGAGCCGACTGCATCCATTGCTGTGGTGAATGCAGTGCCCGCCGTCATTTTCGGCTTTCCTCCCGCCACTGCTGCAATGTCAGCCATGTCAATCATGTCGGCTTCCTTTCCGTCTTTGTCCAGAATCCTGATTTCACCTGAAGTGCCCGGCACCGGTTCTGAACTGAATGTAAGTGTGAGATAGGAGTCCACACAGGCATTTTCACCGGATGGATATGCCCTGTATGTGTCCGTGACGAGTTCCACCGGTCTTGTCATAGGCTGTTCAGGGGTTTCCGGGGCTTCTCCTCCGCCCTTGTCACAGGCTGCCGGAGCGAGTAGCATTGCCATGCAGCAGAAAGTGCTGATATTGCATTTCAAGTCAGTGTCCATTGCATCATGCGGTTTTGTTCCGACTGCAAATTTACTCTTTGCCTTCCTCTCCGGCATGGACTATTTGTCAAAAATCCCCGCCGAATTGTCCGTTCAGCGGGGATTGTCTGTGTCAGCGGGACGCTGCAGTCAGCTATTTCGTGCGGGTGACGGTGTGGAGGACGGAGCCGTCCTTGTCAAGCATGTGGAGGCTGAGCGTGTCTTTGCAGGCGGTGAGGAGAGACCAGCCTGACTTGTTGCTGCAGAAGACGGTGCCGTCAATAGGCTTGACATCTTCGCGGCTGAGGGAGCCTGAGGTGTTGACGATGTAGTCTATGTCACAGTCAGGCCTGCGGATGTGCTGGAAGGTGTGGATGTGGCCGCAGAGGTACATGTCCACATTGCCGTATTTGCGGAGGACAGGGTCGAGGCGCTGCTGGAGATCGGTCCTTTCGCTGTCGCTCTTGTCTGTGTAGGCATAGATCGGATGATGTCCCACTACGATGACCCAGTCTTCATCGGCTTCGGAGAGCACCTTGTCGAGCCATGCGATCTGCTCATTCCAGTCGGATTTCGATGCATCGGCATATTTTTCAGTTTCTTCACGGTATTTGTCAATCATCGGGGTGGTGTCGAGCATGACTATGCGTACTGTCACATCGTCTTCCTCCTTGACGAAGGTGTAATATTTGGCAGGCATTGTCCAGCGGGCGCTGACATTGCTGTATTCCACCACGGCGTCGGTGTTGCTTCTGTACTCATGGTTTCCGCAGATGGGATACCAGTCGATCATGAGGTCCGGATGGGAATAAATGAGTTCATAGTTGGTCATCCAGAGCGGGTCGGAAATGCTCTGCACACCTTCGAAGTGGTGTACATCTCCGGCTGCGACGACGAACTCGATGTCGATGGCCTCGGCCATCCTGCCCATTGTCTCGGCTATCGGCTTCTGGTCATACCAGCCGTTGCGGCCGAGGTCATTGGCAAGGTAGAAGTTGAGGGGCTTTTCAAGGCTCTTCCATTCCTGCGTATGGTCTGCCGTCACCGTCGCCTGTCCGCATGAAATCAGGGAAAGGGCGAGGGCGAGGAAGATTATCATGTTCTTTTTCATCATTGTTTAAAATCTTTAAGTGTCTTGATTATCAGTCATTCCTGACTTGATCTTTTCAGTATTGCGATACACACCGGGATCAGGTCAGGATGACTGGAAAATGATATTATATTATTCTGCTGTTCCGAAGGCTCCGAACCAAGGCTGTACTGCAGGTGATGTATATGTCTTTCCGTTTACAGAGAGGCCGGTCACTGAATAGAACGGCTGGCGGGCTGCATCGGCAGGGGTGTAGGCTCCTGTGAGGACAGGGGAACCTGCATTGACATGGAAGTTCCAGCTGTCATTCCACTCGTAGAGGGCAGGGTCAACATTGATGTCATAGTTCACGAAGTCCGGATCGAGGCTTTCTGTGTCTGATGCAGACTTGGCTATGGTACTGTTGGCATCCACTTTTTCAGTGTCGTATTCTTCATGGTTGAATGCATAGCCTTCGTATGCGAACTTCACTCCTGAGTATTGGAGCATTTCACCGTCATCCTCATATTCGCCTTCGAAGAAAAGGTGGCTCTGGACATTTCCTGAAGCATAGAAGTTATAGTCGATGAACGAGTTGTCCCTGTCATAGCAGTCCTCTGTGCCAGGCTCGTCGTAGGCCGGAGTGATGGCTCTGAACTTGCTGTTTACCATCAGGTTGTTGAATACGCTGACATTGCCATTTCCTCGATATAGATGCTGCCGCCCTTTTCGCCGTCACGTCTCCATCCTGAGTTGATGATGGTGTTGTTGTATGCCTGGATCAGGGCCTGGTGCCTTACTTCGCTCTGGTCGGAGCTGGAGAGCTTGAGTCCGTTGGTATTCGGGCTGAACATGATGTTGCCGGCCACATCCACCTTGCATCCTGACTTGACATTCACGGCTTCTGCTCCGTCATATCCGTTGGCACTGAAGATGTTGTTTGCGATGATGGCGTTTCCTCCCATCATGTAGATGCCGTCTGACCATCCGTTGCGTATGATGCTGTTGGTGATGACATAGCGGCCATCGACATTGTTGGTGGTGATCTGAGGATAAGCGTCGTCACCAGCGGTGTAATAGCCGTTCTCTGCAGCAGGAGAACCTTCGATCACCTGTCCGCCTGTATATTCGATGATGGTGTGGTCAATGATCATCTCTTCGCAGGTGGCTCCTGCCACGATTCCTCCCCACAGGCCGGCAAATGTATTGTCGTATGTCCTGAGTTCTTCTGCCACGGTGAAGCGTATCGGCTGATCCTCAGTACCGAGGCAGTAGAGGTTGCCGTCCACGGTGAACTCGATCGGAACATGGTTCACGCCTACTCCTGAGTTGCTGAATATGATTGTGACTCCCGGTTCGATAGTCAGGCTTTTGCCTTCAGGCACGAGGATGTGGCTGTTCACTTCAACGGTGCTTCCGGCAGTCCATGTGCCTTCGGCTTCGAGCACTTCCACATCCGTTCCCTGGGAAGTATTCCCGTTTCCGGATCCGTTTTCCTTTTCACAGGCCGCAAAGAAGAATGATGCTGCGGCTGCAAGCATGATGAGATTTCCTGTTTTCATATAAGTTGCATTAATGGATTTGTTTCGTTCATGTTCTCAGAAATCCTGTTTTTTGTTTTGTATGAAATGTCAGTCTTATTTTTCTGAGAATCTGTATCTTACTCCTATTGAGACGGTCTGTGCATGCCATTCGCGCCGTTCAATGACCCCTCCCTTGTACCTTTCATAGTCAGTGAGAGACTCAGTCATCCGGTTCGGCATTATGTACCTCAGTACAGGGGTGTCGAGGAGGTTGGATGCCTTGGCGAAGATGGAGAAGCCTGCCTTGAAGGTCTTTTCTATGGATGCGTCAAGCTGCATGTAGCCGGCCTCCCAGATGTCGTTGTCAAGCCAGTTGGAGATTTCACTCAGTCTTTTTCCAGTGTATGAGCCGGACACCTGGGCTTCAATCCCGCATTTCGGGAAATTGAAGAGGAGGGAGAGATTGGCTACATGGGCGGCCTGTCCGTACAGCGGCCTTGTCTGTGTCACGGTCACGACATCCGTGCCTTCGCGCAGCCTTTTGTTGGTCGTGATGCTGGACTTTGTCCATGTATAATTGGCCTTTATGCCGAACCATTTGAAGTATTTCATGATGTCAATTTCCACACCGGCATTCATGGCATTTCCGAAGTTCATCGGGGAGATGTAGGTGGCCTGGCCCTCATTGATGAGCCCGTATTCTATAGGATTCTGAAGATTTTTCCAGAACAGCCCGACCATGAACTGTTCGGAGGATTTCGGGAAAAATTCATACCTCAGATCAAGGTTGTCGGCAACGGTGTGCTGCAGTTCAGGATTTCCCTTTTCGTCATAGTCTTCATTGAGGACCGTATAAGGGACGATTTCGAAGAAACCGGGGCGGTTGATGGAGCGGCCGTATGAGAAACGCAGGTTGGCGTTCTTGTGTACGTTGTATTTGAGATGCACGCTCGGGAGTATGTCCGTATAGTTCTGGTCTCCTTCCGACTCCGTCTTCCTCGGAAAATCCAGTGTATAGCCCTGGTCTGTATGCTCTGCCCTGACGCCTGCAATCACCTCAAGCCCTTTCCAGTTGTATCTTGCCATGAAATAGCCTGCCGCAATGTTTTCCCATGCATCATAGTTGAGCGGGTCCCCGATGTTGCCGTATGCCCTCGGGGTAAGGAGGAGCTGGTCGAAATTGGTCCAGTCCGAGCCGTAGTATTGGAGGTCTTCGCGGCCGGTGGCCGAGTCGAATGTGTATTCATTGAAGAAGCTGTCCCTTATCTTGTTCCTGTACATCCCGCCGGCTTTCAGAAGAAGACTGTGCTCCAGTCCGAAGTTGAAATCGTAGGAAAGATTGGCATAGAAGGCGAAGTCCCTGTCGGAATTGTGCTCCCATCTTTTTTCTGCGGAATCGGTGTTGTAGAGATGGGGCTGCTGCATGTTTATGTAGATCTTGCTGTTGTCGGGAGAGGTGCTGTATGCCTTTGAGAATACGCCTGTCCAGTCAAGTTTCAGCCTGTTCTTTTCGAGGAAGGAATGTTCTCCCTTGAGTGTGGTGTTGATGATGTACTGTCTGTTCCACTGCATCTTCACGATCCAGTCCTTCCTGTTCTGCCCGTTGCGGACTTCGCTCTCGCGCAGGTCCATGTAGCCGGCATAGAGCATGAGCTTGTGCCTGCCGTTGAATCTGTAATCTAATTTTGCGTGTGCACCGAGGCGGCTCTGTTCTTCAGAATAGGTTCTGTTTTCCGTGCCGTTGCCGGAGGAGCCTGACACATAATAGAGGTCCGTATCCTTGCCCCTGAAGAGATTCTGATAGCTGACGGCAAGCATGAGCCCAAGCCGGTTGTTGAAATACCTGTCTCCGAACGAGAATCCGCCGATGATGTCGGGTCTCGGTCTTGCGGACCGGAGGTGCATGTTCTCCGTGGTGAAATCGTCCATAGTGACGGCATAGTCTTCAGGCCGGCCCATCCTTTCGTATGGGGACATCTTCTGTCCAGCCCTGTGGCTGAACGACTCAAAGTCCCGGCTGAAATAAAGGGCATTGTAACCTGTGGCCAGGTTGGCGTTCACCTCCATCCTTTCAGGCGCATCCTTCATCACGAGATTCACCGCTCCTCCGATGCCGTCGCCTTCCATGTCTGCTGTGAGCGCTTTTGTGACTTCAAGGCGGTCAAGCATTTCTGAAGGGAATATGTCCAGGGGCACAAACCTGTTCTTGTTGTCCGGACTCGGTATCTTGACCCCGTTCACGAGGGTGTAGTTGTATCTCTTGTCCATTCCGCGGAGTATGGCATACTGGCCTTCTCCGCTGCTGTTCCTTTCGACAGTCACGCCGGACATCCTCTGTATGGCGTTTGCGACCGTCAGGTCCGGGGAGAGCTCGATGGCCCTTGCACTCATCACATTCATCACGCTGAGTGATGTCTTTTCGATGGCCCTTGCCCCGGCTTCTGTCTTTCCCTTGTTCTCGGCCGATACAGTTGCCCCGTCCAGCATTATGGTGTCCGGCTGCAGCCTTATGACCATCGGTTCTCCTGCCGGAGAATATGACAGTTCGGCGTCCTTGTAGCCTATGAGCGAGCAGAGGATGACATGTTCGGTGTCTGATTCGAGCTGCATTGAGAATGACCCGTCAAGACCTGAGACTGCCCATTTTTCCGGGTTGTCTTTCAATATTATGGCGGCTCCTGTTATCTCATCTCCGGTGGATGCGTCGAGGACCTTGCCTTTTATATAGGGGCTTGCCGAATTGCCTGTCCCGGTGTCAGTATCCGGGACGGCATCTTCTCCGCTGTCGTCTGCAATTGAAAATAGAGGCGCTGCCTGTACTTTATCTGCTGCCTCTCCTGTCACTTCCGTCAATGGAATTCCTGCAGCAAGCAGGAACATCGTTGTGATTGGCCAGATTCTCATATCATGATTTTGGCCGCAAAGGTATCCTGCCTAATTTGAGGAAAAATGTAGTTTCAGTTAAGATGCCGTTACATCATGTGACGATTATGTTACGGAATGGAAGTGTTTTGTCATGATTTCTTCAGAATCCTGCAGGAATGCAGCCTGAAATGTGCATTCAGCGGCGGCAAGAGAACTGTCGGCCTAAGCCAGCACATATCCCTCGCCGGACTTTGTGAGAGTGCCCTGGCTGACAAGCTGGGATACGGCCCTTGAAAGAGACGGGCGGGCGACGCCGAGGATGAAGGCTGCCTCCTGGAGATTGTCCAGCGGTCCGTTGTGTTCTATGTAGCTGACAATTCTTGAAGAAAGCGTCTGAAGTGCGAATTCGTTGAGGCGGCGGCTCAGGAACATGCTGTGGTCGGAGATGACCGTGAGATAGTTGTGCAGCACTGTCTTGTCTGTCTCTATGATCCTGCGGATGCTTTCCTTGCCCACAACCCAGATGCTGCAGTCCGTAGATGCGAGAATCGTGACGGGGAATATCCCTTCACTGCTGAATATGAATGATGAGGCGAGCACATCCGGGGCAGAGAGAGTGTCGAGCGTGAATTCCTTGCCTTCTTCACTGACCATCTTCGCATATACGCTTCCGTTGCAGAGCAGGAACAGGGAACGGCAGGCGTACCCCTGCATGGCAATGATGTCCCCTTTGCCGTATGTGGAATATCTTCCGGGAAACTCTTCAAATATCTTCCTTATGGCTTCCCTGTCTCCCCCTCGGAATAGGGGCATGTCGCAGATGTCGTAATGCACCATGGCCTTTCGTTTTGTTCTGTCAATCCATGTGGCCGCGGAATGTGATTCCTTGTGTTTTTGCGGATTTTCGTATGCCGGTAACAAATGTTACGGATTATCTTTTTCCAGGGATATACCTTTGCATCCGAAAAATCCCCCGGACGGCCGTCCGGACGGGTACAAAGATAACATAAAAAAGGATATTGGCAGATGAAATTCAGAAATATGATATTAATGTCAATGGCATCGGCAGCGGCGGCCGTTTCCTGCACCAGGGAAAATGGTGTGGTGACGCTTCCCGGGCCGATGGGCGAAGGGATTTCCTTTACATTGTCACCGGAAGACTATGCAGATGCCGGTGCCGGGAATTCCGGACCTGTTCAATTGACATCCGCAGGACCGGACGGATACGACAGGGTGGAGTTCGCGGTTATTGACATGGATGGGAAGGCCGTGGGCGGATTGAAGGGATTTTATGATCCGCAGTCATCGTCTGTCAATATAGAAGGACTCAGGGAAGGAAGTTACAGTCTTCTCGTTCTCGGGGTGAAGGGCGACTATGAGATGGACGGGGTGGAATTCTTCCGGATATCTGATGTCTCCGACACATGGATGACCTTTCCGGAGGATATGGAGAGTGCTCTTTCCGCAGAATATTTCCATTCGTCAACTCCGTTTTCTGTGAAAGCTGTGCATGGCGATGACGGGAAGGAGCTTGTGGCGGATGTCACCGGGGCGATAAGCCAGAGGAGGATAGTGGGAAGACTGGATTTTTCGCATGAATTTGCAAATCCTCATACTGAATCCGCCGTATTGTCCAATGAGGTGATTCTCGATTCCCCGCGGTTTTTCACCGGAATGTCTGCGGATGGGGCATTTACCGGCACGAGCAGCGCCGGACGCATTGTCCTTGATGCTGTGGAGAAGAAGGAGTTTCTTTTCATGCCCACCGTGGAAGGAGAACGCATATCCGGTGAAAATGAAATCATTACGAGAGATTACCGAGGTGTGCAGGTCAGACGGGTTTATTCGTTCGCCGGCGCGGGGATCGCCCCGAATCATGTCAATGGAGTGAGGATTGAAGCCGTGCATCCTGATGATGAGACGGGGACGATGTTCATAACAGAAAAGCATTACATCAAAGGCGGCCACGGTACCATTCTCAGCGACGATGAGCATCATTCCGTATATACTGATGCGTCGCAGAGGCGTTTCAATACTTCGGAGCCGCTGCAGATTTCAGTAGAGGAAGGCAGGCTGCATGTGAGGTTTTATTCTCCGAAGCCGTTGTCCGATGTGCTTGTGAAGGCTGTCTTGCCGGGTACGGACGGAGAATATGTGGATCTGGCATGGTTTGACAGGATTCCGGCGTTCGCTGACTTTTATGAGACCCTGCCCATGGCCATGCGGACAGCCTTGTACAGATCCGAGTCGGGCAGACTTGTGGAGATACCGGCAACTGATGCGCATGACATTTCCATTACCGGGTTCAAGGTGGAGTCAGAAGACCCTTACTGGTCGAAACTCCAGGATATAAGGCACGGATGGAACATAACATTTTCCCTCTATGGGGGTGATCCTGACCGTGAAGACGGCGGTCCGGCGGGAAACTGGATGGGAATACGCCCTGTGCATTGCCGGGAGGCCGTGGCCCTCTTCCTGAATTTCACCTATATGATAGACATGCCTGAGCATGAAGAGATATTGCATGAGAACCAGGACCGTCTGTACGGCAACGGCGGGCCTGATGACAAGGTCACTCCGGAGACGGTGCTTGCACAGATGAGACAGGAAAGGAGCATAAATGTGGGGCTTGTCTATACCGGGAACGGTGTCCTGGGGCTCGGAGGAGGAAATGTGTTCGGGGCATATCAGGGCGGATGGTTCAACCATTATACCTCGGAATACGCCTGCGAGGTGATGTTCCACGAGCTCGGACATGTAATGGGATACAGTCACAGCAGCGCTTTCACATATGGCCCGTGGGCACAGGAACTTATGAACAGGTTTTATGTTTCCCACATTTCTTCAATGCCGGTGGATTCTCCGGAGTATCTGGACAGCCGCAACAGTCCGTACCTGTATGCCTCACAGCCCAAAAGCATCTCTGAGGACCATGTCAGGATGGGACATGCAGGAATATGCGGGGTGGAATGATAAACGGTTTATTGGGAGTATATGGAAAAGAAAATTTTGAAGAATATGCTTGTGGGGCTTGTGCTGCCTGCCTTTGCGGCCATGACAGGATGTTCTGACAGGCAGCTTGCCGCTGATACAGAGGGAATATCTCCCGTGAAGTTCAGGTTCAGGACTTCTGCAATGACGGGGGATGCGTCGGAGGACAGCAGGATAAATGATGTGACGGCCTGCAGGTTTGAAGACGGGATGCTCATGGAGATTCTCCGGCTTCAGCCGCCTGATGCTTCCGGAATCTGCTCTTTTGATACAGAGAGGATGTCCGGAATACTGCATGTGATTGCAAATGCCTCTTCCCTTGAGGCCGCCGGAGACCTTGAGCCGGGGAAAACTACTCTTGCCGACTTCCTCCGGATGGAGGCGTCAGCAGATGAAATGACGGCTGACGGGCTGACTATGACCGGAAAGACCGTCCTCGGCCAGGCAGCAGGGACTGTCACGGATGTACAGATGACAAGGAGCGTGGCAAGACTTGACATCTCTTCGGAAGAGAAGGATGTCCATGTCCACAGTGTAGTTGTCCGCGGGCTGAGAAACAGCGGTCCGGTCAATCCACAGGAGTCTGTTTCACCTGACGGCGGTGTGCCAGTCTGCGATTCGGACAAGCAGGAAGAAGGTGGCTGGGCGTTCAGCGGAACGGAACATGTGACGGATTTTTCTGACAGCCCGCTTCACAACGGATACAGGACGCTTGTCTATGTTCCGGAACAGGAAGGTGTGGCCGTATCGGCTGAGGTGACCGCTGCATTCGGAGGAGCGCTTCACCGGCTGACGGCTGAACTTCCGGCGAAAATCCGGAGGAATACAGTCTATACTCTTGCCGTACATGGCAACGGCGCGGGCATTTCGGTCTCTGTTCTTGACGGGAATTGGGAGGCAGGGGATTCCTCAGATTCGTCGCCGTCACTGAAAGGGCTTGTGGATGTGGATAATTCTGTCTTCGGCGACGGAGTGAGGGTGAATGCAACGAGGGACACGGTCTTTGTAGGCCATCTTGAGAATGACTTTGTATTGTCCCTGCTTGCAGAGCCTTCTGCGGAGGTGACGGTGGACGGCATGGTCCGCGGAGTGGAGATCGGCTTCATGCCTTCCGGAGGAAAGACGCTTGTCCCTGCCGCCGCCGTATCGGTGAGATCGGCTTTACGGATGCCGGGGAGAGGTGCAGAGAAGATTCATCTTGATGTGCGTGAGGGAAATGTCCATTCCGGAAGGGTGGTGCTGGTGTTCGGTGCCAATCCGGTGAAAATAGACGGCATCCTGAGATTCGATGAAGAAGGCATTTGTGATTTCGGAAGATATGTGGATGGTGAGCTGGCTGTCATAAGCCTGCCTGAAGGCAGGGAGTTCAGCCTTGAATTCGGCTCCGGCGAGGCTTCATGGATGAAGGCGGAAGAGGTGCAGGCAGGCACTGGAATGCGGAAGACCGGCGCGGGAAAGTCATACAGGCTCCTCGGAGGATGGAAACCCAATGACCCCAAGGCTGACGGAAGAGTGCAGGAAGGCATGCTGGTGATCTCGGATCCGGACGGGTCGGACAGGGAGACATACGCAGTAAGAAGACTTAACTGGGGGCTTCCGGTGGTGAAGATGGGGGAGACCTGGTGGTGCAGGTACAATCTCCGCGGCAATGTAAGGGATTTTGAGGACCAGATTACCAATGGCATGGATCCGGCTCCGTCCGGCGGGCTCTATGAGATGCTTTCTTCCGTTCCTGAGGATGAACTTCTGGAGCTGATGGGAGACCAGTACCAGGCGGGTAATACTGACGGTCTGCCGCTCAGCCATGACGGGACTGCCTTCTTCCATGCCGGCATGAAGTCCCAGGCCATGAACTTCGGACTTCTGGATCCGGAAGAAATGGCTCCTGAAGGCTACAGAATACCGGATTATGATGACTATGCGTTTTTTTCGGCAAGCAACGATTTCAATATCGGAGGTATAGGCGAGAGGTCTTTCAACAATATGTCAGGTCAGAGTCTCAATGTGAGGATTGCGGAAAGGGATGTGAATTTCCTCGGTCACCGGTACGGTACTGTATCTTTCTATGACTTCGAACATGAAGGAAACCATTGGACACTGTTCGGGCTCGGCCACCAGTGGAACACGGATCCCGGGAAAATAGCGGTAAAGACTCTGCTGCTTGCCACATACGGGAATTCAGGCAGGACCTGGGTCATGGAAGGCTATGCGTCATGGGATCGCCCCGGGCAGAACTGGATCAAGTTCGCTGAGAACAATTCCGTGAAGACGAGGATGATAAGGTGTGTAAAGACGCCGGTGGAATATATTTATGAATGAATTTTTGACAACAGTTTTTAAAAAAGGAGAAAATATGAAGACAAATGTTACAAGAGCAGCGGCAATGGCCGCATCTGCAGGATTTGCAGCAATGGCACTTTCAGTTTCATGTACAAAAGACAGGGTGGCTCTTCCTGATACTGATGGCGGAGCCGCAGGGAGCGTGACGGTGAGGGCGAGCATTGCAGGATATTATGGGGATGATCATTCCGCCGGAGCCGGGAATGCGGTCAGGGACCTGCAGGCCTGCATATTCGAGGACGGCAGGATGACCGGCATCTTTGACAACCTTTCCCTGTCCGGGGGCAGCTGTGACCTTGCCATTGACGGGCATTCCGGCACATTGTATATGCTTGCCAATACTGACGGCCTCATTGATCTTGCCGCGCTTCAGGCCGGGGAGATTTCTGAGACAGAATGGCTCAGGACAGCCGTTGCGATGAAAGACGGGGCACCGGCCGATTTCTTCAGCGGAAGTGTTTCTCTCGACGGGATGGACAAGTCACAGACACGGATTCCGCTTTCGCTCAGGAGAGGAATGGCCAGATTTGACCTCAAGTTCAATACGGCAGGCATGGCTGAAGTCCACAGGGTGACTCTCCGCAATGCAGCCGAATCTGTCTTCCTTTTCCCGGTTTCAGGCCAGTATTCCCCGGAAGATGTGTCCAGAAAGGATTATTCCGCAGAATTCAGGGAGCAGCCGCTCACGGCTGATACGGAAGGTGTGCTCCATGTATATGAGCAGAGCACCGGAAACCGTGTCGTGATCAGCGTGGATGCGGTGATAGACGGGAAGACCGAGGTGCTGACGAAGGAGCTGGAGGAGCCCCTCAAACGCAATACAATCTATACTCTGACCTTGCGCAAGGATACCATCGATGTGAGCCTTGAAGTGTCTTTTGATGAGTGGGAGCCGGGCAGTGACACTGAACTCATGCCTTGAATGAAAGATGAGATGTCTCATGAAGAATTATCTTGATCATATTTTGGTGTCAGCGGCATTTCTGCTGTCAGCGGTTTCCTGTGACGGCATCCGGAACGGACCGGATGCCGTTCCTGCCGGAGGAGGAACTTTCATGACGGAATTCTCCGGATATGCCGGAGAACTTCCGACCCTCCCTTCCGAAGAACCTGTTTCAGAAATTGCCGCTTTCCATTTTGTCGGAGGCCGTCTTGCCGGCGCATTCCACCCGGAGCCGGGACAGGCATTTGACCTTGCCCTTGAGAAGTTGTCCGGTACCGTGTATGTTGTGGCCGGCACTCCCGGGGCACCGGGGTATGAGAAGCCCGGTAGCGGAGTTTCGGAATCGGAATGGCTTCTGTCAGTCGTGTCTGCTGGAGATGCCGGGACCGGGATATTCTATACCGGCAAGGCAGATCTGGACGGAGCCGTGTCCTCTGTCATACCTGTCAGGCTTGAGAGGGGAGTGGCCAGATTTGACATGGCTGTTGACGTGAAGGGGAGTGCGGAGGTGAAGGGGATTGTCTTCAGGAATGTAAGGCAGGACGCGTATCTTTTCGCCCCGTCCCTTACCGGAGGAAAGCTGAACCCGGATGATGCATCGGAAGGCAGCATAAGGGTGGATTTTGGTGACCCCCTTACTTCTTCCAGGGAAGGTGTGGCGTACATCCTGCCGCAGGACAATGCTTCGCTGTCAGTGTCTGTGACGGCTGTTGTTGACGGCACGGAACATGTGCTGGAGTCGCCGCTGCCTGAGAAGATTTCCAGGAATACAGTATATTCCCTTACCTTGAAGAAGGACAGTGTCGGAGGGAGTCTTTCCCTTTCCGTGGCCGAGTGGGGTGACGGAGGCGGGACCGGCATGTTTCCCAACAGGGACAGGCCGATTGCAGTGGATCCTGTTTCCGGGGCGTTGCCTGAGGGAGCTGTACTTTCGGATGACGGCAGGACATTGTCCCTGCCCTACGGCATGTCCGAATTCATCCTCTCGATAGACAGCGATGACGAGCTGGAAGTGCTTCCTTTTGAAGGGCATCTCCTCAGCATTGCTCCTGCCGGTGACGGCGGTACGGATGTTTCCGGTGGAGCCTCGCTGCAGACTGTCCGTCCGCGAGCCGGAACTTCATTCGGCAGTGTCAACAGATTTCTGGTGAGGAAGGGTCTTTATGCCCCGAATGTGGCTGCACGGGATGTGGAGATAAGGTTCCACAGGAAAGGTCTGTCCCATTCCTACCCTGATGATGCCATCACGCTGAGGCTTGAGGCCAATCCGACTTCGTTTGAAGGGAACATGTCTTTTGACAATGAGAAATACATGCATGATTTCGGCCGGTATGCGGACAATGAGTTCGGTGTGTTCACTTTGCCCGACGGCAAGGAGATTCTTGCCGAATTTCCGGAAGGTGAGGATCCGTGGCTTAAGGTTGCAGCTGTAGAGGAAGGTGGTCTTTCATCAGACGGAAAGACATTCAGGGTGCTCGGCGGATGGAGACCGAATGACCCTAAGGCGGACGGAAGGGAGCAGAGGGCTGCAATCGTCATCCGCAATGCCGCAGACGGGTCGGACAGGGAAGAATATGTCATCGTCAGGCGCAATTACGGACTGCCCGTGACATGGCTGCATGGCGTCTGGTGGTGCAAATACAATGCGATGGGGGATTCCAGGTCCTTTGAGGACCAGATACTTTCCTCCGGAGACCCTGCGGCGGAGGCCGGCATGACTCTCTTCGACTATCTGTCGTCATGCAGTCCGGAAGAGTACCGCCGTCTGTGGGGATGGTCATACATAGGGGATACCGGCATCGGGATGCAGGTCATCGATGACAATGGAATCCCGGCCCTTGAGGGCTACAAGGGAGGACAGACCGTACACATCAACAGACTTCCGGCCGACGCATTGTCTCCTGACGGTTATGAACTGCCTTCGATGGAAGATTTCAACAGGGTATTTGATGCCACTGATTATGTATGGGTCATGTGGAACGGCACGCATCACCTGAAGAATCCGTGGAACGGCCATTTTGAAATAAAGAGGGTGCAGAAGCGCAAGAACGGCATACAGGTGGGTTCACTTGAGTTGTCAGACCTGATATATATCGCCATGTACTCACCGGACTATCCGGAGCATGAGCCGGTGGTATGGTACGGCCCGGGCGCGCAGTGGAATACCTCCGACGGCATCCGCCATAACGGTCATCACAACAATATCCTTTTCGGAGTGCATTCTCCGCAGGGGCAAGGATGGTTCATAGCCGGCGGGATGGAGAATCT
>JADIMO010000020.1 GCA_017694755.1 Candidatus Cryptobacteroides merdavium | reverse complement strand
TTGACTTTCATACATATCATTAATTTTCCGTTCCTCAGAACTCCTGCATCTGCATAAACAAAAAACAGGGAAGCTCAAAAATAATGTCTGAACTCCCCCGCTTTTGTCAATGCCGGCTTGGCGGAAACAAGATCATGCTGATTCCTGAATCGTGGAAACAGAAGTCACATCAACCGTCAATCCGTACATGAATACAATGCTATTTCTGATAGACATTCATCTTCATGATGTCAACGCGGGTACCGGAAATTTCAAGCATCTCATATTTCAGATACCTGGTAACAAGAGGTTCCCTGAATCCGACATATACGGAAGTCACGCTGCTCTTGTCAAGAGTTCCCATCTCAACCCATGATTCACCGTCGGAAGAAACGGAAAGCCTGATTACAGTCGGACAATATGAGGCGCCCCAATGCTGGAAATACAAGCCTCCGATCGTTTTCGTTTCATTGAAGTCCACAGTGAAGTTAATCATATCGTTATCCACTGCGACATCACTTCCGCCGGTCCCCGTAACAGTATTGTCAACAGGATTTTCCAGTGTAGCCCCATTGGTTGACCAGAAGTTGAATGTCCATGACGTATAGTCGGTATTGACAACATATCCGGCGTCTGTAAGAAGCTGTTCCGAACTGATGTTCAGGAAGTCATCACCAAAATCAGGGAATACGGACTCCGAATATGCCGGCTTGCTGACAGTAACCTCAATTGATGAATTGCTGCCTGTTTCTACCGAAGCCGATGCGATTTTCACTGTGAGGACATATTCTCCTGCTTCGGTAACAGAAGCCAGTTCTGACCAGTCGGTCACCGTCACAGTCACATTTTCAGAAGAGCTGTCTCCAGCCGGGATTGTAACCTCTTTCTTGCTGAGGCTTATCTTTCCGGCACTGATTCCGTCGCAGGAAGCATCAAAGGAGACAGTTACATCTTCCTCTGACACAGAAGAAAGATTCGCCGTAAAAGAAAATTCCACCGTTCCTGATACGGTTCCGTCAACGCCATGCGTCAGAGAAAAAGAATCCTCAGAGCCGTCAGCAAGCCTGAGGGAGACTTCAGGAGTTTCCGTTGCCGGAGGTTCCGGAGCCGGCTCTTCCCCCCCCTGATTATCTTTCTCGCAAGATACACAAAGCCCCGTACATACGGCACGTGCCGCAAGAAATGCATAAAAAAATCTCTTTTTTTTCATAACTTATGTTTTAATAAAATCTGGCAAATTTTCTTTAAAGTTACACTTTTCTGCCCAATCATCAAAAATAACTTTAAATTTCAATCCGGCAAGACATTATTGTTTGCGGTTTCTACGATATTCAGCAGGTGACAAACCGGTGTATTTCTTAAAGAATTTGGAAAATGACGCCTGGTCAGAAAAATGCAATATATCGGCAATCTGCTGGATAAGCATGTCCTCGTTCTGGAGAAGCTGGATGGACAAAGCCAGAACTTCACCGGAAATTATCTCATGAGGGGATTTCCCCGACACCTCCTTGACTACACGGGAAAGATGCTTGGGGGTCACACAAAGTTCCTTTGCATAAAAGGACACTGTCCGGGTCTCGTGAAGATTTTTCCACACGAGATCCAGAAATTCCGCCATGAGCATATCCCTTTTTTTCGCATTGCCTGCTGGCATGTCATTCACCACACTGCATATGCCGGCAAAGATATTGCTCAGTTCAAGGACAAACCCTTTCATATAGAGTCTCACCATCTCATCACGATATCTGTGTTTCAGGCGTCCTAAAGCGTCAGCCATAAGACCTGCCTGCCTCTTCAAGACCAGGGCATCCTTGTCCGAAAGCCTTATCACAGGATCTGTAAGTATTCTGATGACATAATTTTGAAATATGGGAAGCAGCCCCTGAAGAGAGTCCATTATGAATTTTCTGGTCGTAAATATACAGAACACTTCAGCATCCGCACTGACGTTTCCAAATCCGGCCCTGGTTCCTTCAAGTATGGTCATAAAATTGTTTTTCCGGAGAGAAAACAAATGTCCGTTCACATGCATTTCAAACGAACCCTCACATACCAGTATCATAAGACGGCAGCCTACGGACACATATCCGTCAAGAAGATGAAAATCCTTTTCCGTAAAAAGCACAAGTTTGTCCGAAAGTTTTTCTGATTCGTCTGCAAAATCGGCAATTTGGCTCAATAATATATGTCTCATAACTTTTTGGCACAATTTCTGCGAGTTGGCATCACATTTTGACAAATCGGCATTATAATATATGTATGACAGTCTCAATGCGAATTTTGGACAAATTTAAAAGAAAATTGCACAAGTCAAAAGAAAAACTATGTCATAATTTTGTGGCCGCATTTTTAGTTAGGAAAAACATATAGAAGAAATGAAAGGTTTAAATGTTATCACAATCGGCCTGTGCCTGTTCCTCGGCATGACATCATGCAAGCAGCAGGCAGCGATGCAGCCGACAGCCGGCACTTATCCGCTCATCACGCTGGCACCGGAAGACAGAACCCTCACAGTAAGCTATACTGCTGTGATTGAAGGAAAGCAGGATGTGGAAATCAGGCCCCAGGTTTCCGGATTCGTGACAGACGTCCTTGTCAAGGAGGGCGCAAAAGTAAGAAAAGGCGAGACTCTTTTCATAATAGACACGATACCTTATGCCGCCACTTATCAGCAGGCAAAGGCAGCGGTTGCCACAGCGGAAGCCCAGATGGCGACGGCAAAGCTCTCTCTCGAAGGAGATGAAGAACTTTACAAGGAAAAGGTGATCTCCGATTTCCAGCTGCAGACCACCCGCAACAGCTACAACACGGCAGTCGCATCACTGGCCCAGGCCAGGGCACAGGAAGCCAGCGCGGCAAACAACCTTTCCTTTGCAAAGGTGACAAGCCCTGTAAACGGTGTTGCAGGAATGACATCAATCAGGGTGGGAGCGCTTGTTTCCGCAGCTACGACCGAACTTATCAGCGTAACAGACAATTCTCAGATGTATGTGTATTTCTCACTTCCTGAAAAAGAAGTACTCAGCCTGACAAAACAGTACGGTTCGATTGACAACACCGTCGCCGCCTACCCTCCGGTATCACTGACTCTCAATGACGGAAGCCTCTACGAACAGGAAGGCAAGATCGACGTGATCAGCCGCATAGTGGACAAGTCCACCGGCACCGTCAGCCTCAGGGCGATTTTCGCCAACCCTGACGGCCGGCTCATGAGCGGAGGATCCGGAAAGATAAACATACCTTATGACAGGAAAGGCGTGATCGTGATTCCTCAGGAGGCCACATTCGAAATACAGGACAAGATCTTCACCTACAAAGTCATTGACGGCAAAGCCGTATCCACCCAGATCAAAGTGTTCAAGATCAATGACGGGAAGGAATATATCGTGGAAGAAGGGCTGAAGGAAGGGGATGTCATAGTAGCGAAAGGCGCCGGACTTCTCAGGGAAGGCACTCCTGTAGCAGCAGCTCCGGCAACTGACGGCGCAACCAAACAAGGAGAATAACCATGAATCTTAAGACATTTATCGACAGGCCGATATTGTCTCTTGTCATATCGGTCTTCATAGTGATGGTGGGGTTGATCGGACTTGCCGTGCTCCCTATCGAGCAATATCCGGACATAGCACCGCCTACCATCAGGGTGAGCACCACCTACAGCGGAGCCAACGCTGCCGCAGTGCAGAACAGTGTGATCGTACCGCTTGAGGAGGCGATCAACGGCGTGGAGAACATGACATACATGACATCCGAAGCCAGCAATACCGGAAGTGCTTCCATATCTGTATATTTCAAGCAGGGCATAGATCCGGACATGGCGGCCGTCAATGTGCAGAACCGCGTGTCAAGGGCCCAGTCGCTCCTGCCGGCGGAAGTCACCCGTGTCGGAGTCGAGACTATGAAGCGCCAGAGCAGTACGCTGAAGGTATTCGCGCTTACAAGCCCGGACGGCACATACGATGAGACTTTCCTCACCAACTATCTGAGCATCAACATAAAGCCTGAAATCCAGCGTATATCTGGAGTCGGAGAAGCCAATGTGATGGGAGGTGACTATGCCATGCGTATCTGGATGAAGCCTGACATCATGGCACAATATGAACTGCAGCCGAGCGACATCATAACTGCCCTTTCGGCACAGAACATAGAGGCATCCACAGGATCGATAGGAGAAGACTCAAAAAATGTTTTCCAGTATACCCTGAAATACAGGGGGCGTCTGGAAACTGAAGGACAGTTCGGAGAGATAGTCCTCAAGGCCTATGACGACGGACGCACACTCAGACTGAAGGATGTGGCTGACATTACCCTCGGAGCCCAGACATATTCATACGAAGGGCGTGTAAAGGGAGCGCCTGGAGTGACGATGATGATCAACCAGACCGCAGGCAGCAACGCGAACGAGATCATCAACGCCGTGGACGCATATCTTGCGGATGCAGCCAAGGACCTGCCTAAAGGGGTGGAATTCGTGGACATCATGAGTACCAAGGACTTCCTTGATGCATCCATCCACGAGGTCATCAAGACCCTCCTTGAAGCCATCCTGCTCGTCGTGCTCGTCGTATATGTGTTCCTGCAGAATGTCAGGTCCACTATCATCCCGACAATAAGCATATTCGTAGCCCTCATCGGTACATTCGCATTCCTCGTGGTGGCGGGATTCTCCATCAACCTCCTCACGCTCTTCGCGCTTGTGCTTGCAATCGGTACGATAGTCGATGACGCGATCATAGTGGTGGAAGCGGTGCAGGTAAAGTTTGACGAAGGCTACCAGTCACCTTACAAGGCTGCCGTAGACGGTGTGTCAGGGGTGTCATCAGCCATCATCACCGCAACGCTCGTCTTCATGGCGGTGTTCATACCGGTATCGTTCATGGGCGGTACTTCAGGAGTGTTCTACAAGCAGTTCGGTCTTACAATGGCCGTGTCCGTAGGCCTCTCCGCCATCAACTCCCTGACGCTTTCCCCTGCACTGTGCGCACTTCTTCTCAAGCCGAACGAAATCGTGGCTCCGGGAGAAAAGCCAAAGCAGTTCTCCACAAGATTCCGTATGGCATTTGAATCCGCATTCGGAAAACTGGTGAAGAAATACAAGTTCGGAGCAGCCTTCTTCATAAGGAACAAATGGGTGACAGGACTTTGCCTTCTCGGTGCAATCGGACTGCTTTTCTATCTCATGAGCACGACCAAGACCAGCCTTGTGCCGAACGAGGATACGGGTTCGCTCTTCATAAGCGTGGATGCACCGGCAGGAAGTACGCTTAACGAGACCAACAAGATTCTCACCGAAATGCAGAAATGCATCGAAGACATCCCTGAGATCAGGACATTCAACCAGGTGGCAGGATTCTCGTTCGCCGGAAGCGGAGCATCGCACGGCATGATGATGATCAAGCTCCAGCCGTGGGACATGCGTCCTGACAAGGACCAGAGCAACACTGCGGTGATGAACAAGATATACGCCCGTACGGCCGGTATCAAGAATGCGCAGATATTCATCTTCGCGCCGCCTATGATTTCTGGCTACGGTACCGGAAACAGCTTCAATGTCGACCTTCAGGACAGGTCCGGAAAGGGTATAGAGGCCCTGTATGAAGTGACGCAGGATGTGATTGCGGCGTTGAACCAGAGACCGGAGATACAGATGGCATACACATCATTCAGCACGCAGTTCCCGCAGTATACTGTCGATGTTGACGCGGCCAAATGTCTCCGTGCAGGAACGACTGCCGACCAGGTGCTCTCCGTGATGCAGGGATATCTCGGAAGCTACTACGCATCCAACTTCAACAGATTCACCAAGTTGTACAGGGTAATCCTCCAGGCCAAGCCGGAAGACAGGGACAAGCTCCAGTCTCTTGACAACATTTATGTCAAGACTGCCACCGGAATGGCTCCTGTAAGCCAGTTCGTGACACTGACGAAATCATACGGTGCAGAGATTCTGAACAGGTTCAACCTGTTCCCGTCAATCACCGTGATGGGAATGCCTAATGAAGGCTACAGCTCAGGAGATGTGATAAATGTGGTCGAGGAAGTGGCTGCCGAGACCCTGCCTACCGGATTCGGATACGAATTCTCCGGCATGACAAGGGAGGAGGCCCAGCTTGCAGAATCGCACACCACGACAATCATATACATCATCTGTATCATCTTCATATACCTCATCCTGTGCGGACTCTACGAGAGTTTCTTCCTGCCTCTTGCGGTCATCTGCTCAGTTCCGTTCGGACTCATGGGAAGCTTCCTGTTCTCAAGATGGTGGGGCATAGAGAGCAACATCTACATGCAGGTGGGTATCATCATGCTGATCGGACTTCTGTCCAAGACGGCCATCCTTATCACCGAATATGCCAGCGACAGGAGAAAACTCGGCATGTCACTCAGCCTCTCTGCAGTATCGGCTGCAGGAGTACGTCTCAGGCCGATCCTCATGACCGTCATGACGATGATCTTCGGTATGCTGCCTCTGGTAGTGGCTTCAGGCGTAGGCGCGAACGGATACCGTTCCCTCGGTGTCGGAGTGGTCGGCGGTATGATTGTAGGAACAATCGCACTGCTTTTCATAACCCCTACATTCTTTGTGATATTCCAGTACATTGAAGAAAAGGTGATGGGCAAACGAAAGGAGGACAGAGCATAATGAAAAAGTCACTATATGCGGCTGCAGGGAAGATATTCCTGATGTCAGCCATGATAACAATGATGAGCAGCTGCTCGATTTACCGCAAATACCACAGGCCTGAAGACCTGCCGACAGACAGTCTTTACCGTGCAGACCTTGTGGACACCACCGGTTTTTCGACAGCAGAGGAAGACACCACTTCTCTCGGTTACCTGCCGTGGGAAGAAGTCTTCACCGACCCTGACCTCCAGGTACTCATAAGGCAGGGACTTGAACACAATACGGACCTTCAGGCTGCAATCCTGAGCGTGGAACAGGCCAGAGCCCAGCTCATGGCATCCAGATGGGCATATGTCCCTTCAATAAATCTGGCTCCACAGGGCGGGCTGAGCAGCATCGACGGAGGAAAGGCGACATGGACCTATAACGTGAACGGTTCAGTGAGCTGGGATGTGGACCTTTTCGGTTCGCTTCTCAACTCCAAACGCGGAGCCCAGGCGACACTGCTTCAGCAGGAGGCATACCGGCAGGCAGTAAGATCACAGATAATCGGGACCATTGCCACAAGCTACTATGCCCTGATGATGTATGATGAGCAGGTGGCCATCAGCGAGGAGAACATAGACATCTACACTGAACAGGTCAGGACCATGGAAGCCCAGCTGAAGACCGGAAGGATCACGGAGAATGCCGTGACGCAGGCAAGGGCCAACCTCTACGGTCTTGAGGCCTCATACGCAGATCTCAAGAGACAGAGGCAGGAAACCGAAAACTCGCTCTGCTCCCTCCTTGGACAGCCTTCCGGCACCATCACACGGGGTGAACTGGCAAAGCAGACTGTCCCGGACAACCTGACTGTGGGCGTTCCTCTCCAGCTTCTTTCCAACAGGCCTGACGTATACCAGGCAGAAATGGCTCTGGCAAGTGCCTATTACACCACCAACCAGGCCCGCTCCGCCTTCTATCCGAAAATCACCCTGTCAGGAAGTGCAGGATGGACCAACAGCCTCGGACAGGCCATAGTCAATCCTGGCGGATGGCTTCTTTCCGCCCTCGGGCAGTTGACACAGCCGATATTGAACAACGGGCAGCTCCGTGCCAACCTGCGTGTCAGCAAGGCTGCCGAAGAGATTGCAAGGCTCAACTACAGACAGGCTCTGCTGGATGCAGGCGAAGAGGTGAACAACGCCATCTATGCCATAGAAATCTATGACACGATGCTTGCAAAGCACAACTCACAGGTCACTGACCTTGAAAGGACGGTCGAAACTGCCGACCTGCTTTACAGGAAGTCCGCATCAGGCTCATACCTGGAACTTCTGACGGCAAGACAGTCACTGCTGAGCGCAAGGCTCAATATGGTATCTGACCAGTACATGAAACTGCAGGCTGTCGTAAGTCTGTACAGGGCACTGGGAGGCGGCAAAGAGTAAAGTTGCCGGACAAATAATAATCTTCTACAAGGATGGCCTGACGGTCATCCTTTTTTATTGCAATGAATAACAGACCAGACAGATGACTCTACTGCACCCGTAATGCAGCGAAGGTATTCGCATAATCAAAAAGGACTGGATGTATGGGTGATAGAGAGACTTTGGCAGAAGATTATCTCATCCCTGCTTGTCATTATAGACTTTGGAAAAGAGGCGGAGAAGAGGGTCTATAGGGCCGGAGGCGAACAGGCGGATGTTCGGGGCCGGAGCGGAGGAAGTTACAGACATGGTCTCTGAGAGGGACCCGGTCAAGTTTTCTGAAAGGGTTTCAGATACATTCCCGGAGGAGGAAGGGAGGATGGAGTCTGAGGACATGACATCAAGGAGATGCCGGGCGACAGCAGGAGCCGGATCTATGACGGCAACGGAAGGACCTGCAATCTTCCTGATGACATCCATAAGAAAAGGATAATGGGTGCAGCCGAGGACAATGACATCAGCCCCGGCATCAAGAAGCGGCTGCAGGCTGGTCCTGACGACAGCTTCAGCTTCCGGGCCTGAGGTTTTTCCGCTTTCGACAAGCTCCACAAACCCCTCGCCAACATGCTCAACGACCCTGACACCAGAGGCAAAACTATCTCTTGTACGATGGTATTTCATGCCGCTGAGAGTCCCCGCTGTTGCAAGCACCCCGACGACACCGCTCCGCGTCTGCAAAGCCGCCGGTTTCACTGCAGGTTCCATACCTATGAACAGTACATGATCCCTGCGGCCGGAAGTCAGCTTCAGGACATGTTCGGCCACAACGGGATCCTCCTTGCATGAATATCCAGCCCTCAATGCGGATATCGCTGCAGCCGTCGCAGTATTGCACGCTACCACTATGATATCGGTGCCTTGAGAAAGCAGAAAGTCCGTAATATGGCGCGAACGCTCAATGATAAGTTCCTGAGGCTTCTTGCCATACGGACAATAGGCATTGTCGGACCAGTAGATATAGCTCTCCTCCGGGAGCATCCTGTAGATCTCCCTGAACACTGAAAGCCCGCCGGCTCCGGAATCGAATATGCCTATAGTCGCCATTTTGCCTTAATTCAGCGGAGACAAATTTAGAAACTGTTTTCATTATTCTGAAAAAAAATCCACACTTAAAAGGAAATGTGTGTTACTCGGACAATCATAAAAGATAAAATGATTATCCGGAATAATACCTCTAAATTATATCAGTCATCCTGAACTTGATTGATACTCGAAAAATCCGGATAAGGGTTCCGTCATAAAAAAGGGACATGGCTTTCAGAATCAAGCCATGTCCCAAGATGTTATGTTCGTGCTCTGAGAATTGCCGTGAAATTACATGCGGGTCCAGGCAGTCCAGTCGTTGTCGGAAGCGACTGCTCCGCTCTGGCCGATCATGCCGACATAGTTATTAGAGAAGACTCCTGAAAAGTCATAATCTGCATGATTGCCTGTTGCAGAAGCGAAATCTGAATTGTCATATCCGCTGCCCTCTTCATTGACAAGCTGTCCGGAAATATAGGTGTTTGTAATTGAAGATACGGAATTGTCAAATGATGCAACTGTCTGGGATGTTTCAAGGGTGATAGGGCTTGGCTTGCCTGTCACGAGAGCGTTGGCAAGAGTAACCTGGGTACCCTCACGGAAACGGAGTCCGCGACTGTTGTCAGAGCTGTTGTTGCCGATGAAAGTGGCATAACGGATGGTAGGATGGGCAACCGGAGTGGCGTCATTGTTGTCGCCGTTGTTGTCGCACTCCATGAGGCAGTCACACTCGGCAACTGACTGGTAGGCGATGATGTATTCTGCAGTTCCGTTCCAGCCTTCTGTCCAGTCGAATGAATCGTCAGTGCAGTTCTCCACGATGCAGTGGTCGATGTTCACCGAGCCGCCGAAGAACTCTATGCCGTCATCAGAGCCATCAGACACATGGATATAGGATATCTTTGTACCATTGCCGACACCATAGAGAGAAATGCCGTTTGCCTCATGTTCAGAGTCAAGGGCGAGACCTGAATACTGGATACGGATATAACGGAGGCTTCCGGAGTTGTCGGCATCATTGCTGCCGCCGTAAGGAGCATTGCCGATTTCTGACATTGTATCGCTGCCGGCATTGGTATGTGCATATCCACAGATATGGAGCCCGCCCCATGCTCCGGCCACAGGAGTTTCAGCTGTCATTACAATTGGCTCTGATTCAGTACCTTCTGCAATAATCTTGGCTCCGCGTTCAATAAGGATGTAGATGATGTTGCCGTCAGTCACATCAGAAGTGATCGTAGTGCCCGGCTCTATCGTAAGAGTTGCAGGAGCCTGTATCTGAAGGCTTCCGGTAAGCCTGTATTCTCCTTTTCTGAGTGTCAGGTCCTGAGAATAGCGGCCGCTGATTTCCCCGCCGTCAAGAACTACAGGTCCGTCTGTGTCATCTGTTCCGTTTTTGTCACAGGATGTAAAGCATGCTGCCATGCTGACGGCAGCCAAAGCTGAGATGAAAAATCTGATTGTTTTCATACTTTAAAAAAATTGGGTTTTCAGATATTGTCAATTGAATTCTTTATTGTCTTTTCTTGGAAATGCCGTTCGATTGGACAGGTTGTCACAATGAATAGCTTACGCCTATCTCAAAGCCGGTTCCAATCCTCCATTGCTCCACATCCACAGTCCTGTCCGCATTAGGGATGTCCTGTCTGAAGCGGATTGTGGAATTAAGCATGTTCTTGAAGGCAAGCTTCACGGCAAAATGCTCATTTATGTTATAAGTACCGGCAAAATCGAGCGTATTCAACGGCATCTGCTTAACATCTCCGAGCCCCATTATTCCGACGGCGTGGATCCTTGGTCCCTGAAGGTTGTAGAGGAGGGCGAGGCTCAGGCTTGAACCGTTCTTGAATGAAGGCGTATAGCTGATGTCCGCATTCACGAGGTATGGGGAAGCACCCTGGAGGGAACGCTGCTGATTGGTGTACGCACCGCCTTCCGGCAGGATAACATTGGTGTACATGTAGGATGCATTTGCACTGAAAGCAAGATTCTTGACTATCTCTTTCCGGAATTCCACCTCCACTCCCGCAGCAAGTCCGTTGTCGGCATTCTGGAAAGAATGTTCGGTGGCTCCGCCTGAAAGCCTCTGGGTCCTTTCTATAGGATTGTCAAGATATTTGAAATAGGCGGTCACGGAGAACATGTCGGTGTTCTTTTCCGCGAAGAACTCGTACTTGAGGTCGACATTGTAGTTGTAGCCGTTCTGCAGAGAGGCATTACCCCTTATCTGGGCACCGCCGAAACTTTCCTGATAAAGGAACGGTGCCATTTCCACGAACGAAGGTCTTGTGATGGTGCGGGAAAGCGAGAGCCTGAACATGCTTCTGCGCGTCATGTCATATTTCAGGTTAAGTGCGGGGAAGAGGTCGAAGGCATCGAGATTTCTGGTAAGATCCTCGACATCATCGTTATAGTCCACGCTCTGCCGGCTTGCCTCGAAACGGAGACCTGCATTGAGGAACCATTTTTCACCGAATTTGAGGTCGGTCTCGACAAAAGCGGCTCCTATGAGATTGGAGGCATCGTACTGATCCCTGTCATATTTGCTGCGATTCACGGATATCAGCCCGCTCTGGATATTTTCAAAGTTAAGCCATTGATCCGGATCATGAAAATCAGTGACCACATCGTTGATGTTGCTGACATCATAGTAGAACCGCGTCGAACGGAAGGTGCGGACCTTGTCCTTGGCCGTGAGGCCGAACCTTATCCTGTCATCATCATTGAAACTGTAGACGGCCTTAATGTCAGCGACCAGCTCATTTTCATCAAGCTTGCCGAAATACCGCTGCGTCTCCTGCTGGTTGAGCTTGAAGAAATTCCACTCATCATCGGAATTCAGACGGTACATCACCTGCCTTCTGTCCGGCTCGTCACTTGAAGTCATGGTATAGGATGCACCCCAGTCGATCTCCCAGTCCTCGATTTCATGGTGTCCGGAAAGCTGGTAGTTCTGAAGGGTGTAGATGTGGGTCACCTGGTTGCTGCCCATGAGGTTGTAGGATTCCTGATAGTCCATTCCGTGTCTGTCAAGGTGCGTGTCCTTGGCATTGCGGGCGAAAAATACGGTCAGGCCGATATTGTCATTCTGCCTGAGAGTGTAATCCAGGTCCACGAGAGCGGCTATGTCTACCTTCTGGGTATAGCTGTTGTAATTGTAGTCGCTCTGCATGCTTCCCACGGAACTTGCTTCGTATGTCCTGTAGAAGGCGTCTGTCATGGTCTCGTCGCCTGTCTTTACGCTTGCGGAAGCCACAAGACTGAGAGTCTGCCCGCCGACCTTGAAATTCTTGCCGAATCCGATGCCGCCGTCAAGGTCCGGAAGAGGATTCCTGCGGAAAGTACGGAAGGATGTGCCGAAGATATCCTTTGACCTTGAATAGTCGGCAAAATCCCTGTATGCTATATTTTCAGCGGTCCCATCCAGCCTCGGAGTGAGGAAGAGACTCTTGCCGTCCATACGGTAGAAGTCATTCGCCAGGGTATGGAAATAGCCACCTGTAGAGAAGGAAACATTGAAGAAATCCTCGCTCTGTCCCTCCTTTGTGCTGATGTCGACATGGGCACCGGAATAATCGGCGAAGGAACTTGCCTCGTAGACCTTGCTCACTGTGATGTTCTGAATGGTGGACGAAGGGAAAATGTCAAGCGGAATGAGTTTGTTGTCCGGATTCGGAGAGGCAATCGGGAGCCCGTTGAGCGTGGTGGTGCTGTACCTGTCGCCGAGACCGCGGACTATCAGCTGGCCCGCACTGGCAATGGAGATGCCTGAGAGCTTTGCCACACTTTCCTGGGCATTGGAGATGCCCTTGATGCTCATTTCCTTGGCTCCCATATTCTCAATGGCAAAGCCGGAATTGATCCTTTCGTTCTGGAGGGCCTGGAGAGATTCGAGATTCTTCCTGGCTGTAACCACCGCATTGTCAAGGACCTTGTCATCAGAGGCGAGAGAAATGCGTACAAGTCCGGATTCCATGGCAATGAACGAACCGTCAGCCTCAGGGTCACCGGCCTGTGATGCGCTGATGCCGTCACGGCTGACAGAAACCGCCACAGTGGCCGGTCTGTAACCTATATAAGAAATGGAAATTACATATTCACCGTTCTTGAGGTCCAATGCAAATGCCCCGTCAAGGTCAGTAACCGTGCCGGTAGTCGTGTCCTTGATGAGGACTCCAGCTCCGATGAGCGGCTCACCCGTGAGGATGTCCGTCACAACTCCTTTCAGCTGGCCTTTTTCTGCCGTGGCAACATAAGATACATTTGAAATACTGCCGTTTTCCGCAACCGATGCGTACGAATTTCCGGCCGCCAGCAGGCCGATGAGCGCAAACAATATACCCGCTCCGCATGACCGGTTTCCCCCGGTACTCTCTTTCACCATATATTTCACTTTTTCAATCCGGCGGCAAAAATACCGGTGCAAAGTGAAATATTTTTTAACGGTTTTCTATATTATTGTTACAAGACAATACGATTTTGTTACAGATATTACAAAATCCATAAAAACTGATACAATATTGTTAAATAATGCGAGCACCGTGAAATTCAATGAATTAAACTTCATGGTACTGACACCTGTCAGACAAAACCATCAATAATGATTCATCGGACAGGTGCCGATTCATTTATACAGATGATATTTTGCAGAAAGTTGGCGGAAAGCTTCTACATCCTTGTCCCAGAAAGGACGGATGTCTGCGACCTTGTACCGCCTGCCGAAAACCGTGCGGATATGGTCCGAGCCGCATACCTTGTCGAAAAGGCCGACACCGGTGGCTGTCTCAAACGGCTTCTTGTCCGGATAGAGGGTCGCAATGGCCTGCATCACATAGAACTGGACAAGAGTCACCGGTGCCTTGTCATAGTCAGTGAAGAAATACTGTACTCCCTTGACCAGTTTCCCCGCCGTGCGGCCGGAGAGCGGCTTGAAATATATTGTCCTGAATGCGACTCCCGGGATGGCATAGCTGTCAAGCAGTTCCTTGAGGCTCTCGGCATTGACCCATTCCTCTGCAAAGACCTGAAACGGAAGGGTATAGCCTATGCCTATATTCAGGAATCCGTAAAGTTCACCGCAGATCCCGGCAGCGCAATAATGCACAGGAGAGCTGCTGTAAGGTATGTTCGGGGACGGAAGCACCCACGGAAGGCCTGTATCGGAGTAAAGCATGTCCCTGTGCCAGCCCTCCATAGGCACCACGGTCAGACGGCATCTGGCAGGTTGCTGCTTTCCCGTCTGCCCTCTGTTCAGCCCCTCCTCATTTATCAGCATGGCAAATTCACCCACCGTAAGCCCGTATATATAAGGTATCCTGTACTGGCTGACAAATGAAAAATATCCGGATTCTACATAACTGCCTTCTATCTTGTTGCCCCCGAGAGGATTGGGCCTGTCAAGAACCATGACCTCAATTCCCTGCTCCGCACAGGCTTCCATGACGAGGCCGAGGGTACTGATGAAGGTATAGGACCTTGCTCCGACATCCTGTATGTCATAGACCATCACATCGATTCCTTTCAGCATTTCCGGTGTCGGCTTCCTTGTCGCCCCGTAAAGTGAATGTACCGGCAATCCCGTCGCAGGATCCCTGGTGTCGGTGACCTTTCCCCCGGCATAGACATCGCCCCTGACGCCATGCTCAGGACCATACAAAGCCACAAGTTCCACTCCGGGAGCATTATACAAAATGTCTATCGTGGAACGCAGGTTCCTGTCCACTCCGCTCGGATTGGTCACAAGTCCCACCCTTTTCCCGACAAGTCCCTGGAAGCCTCTCTTCTGCAGGACCTCTATGCCCGGAAGGACAGATGCCGGCTCTTTGGACTTCACTTCACGTCTGTCGCGTTTCCCGGACAAGCCGGCTTCGCCGGAAACACCGTTTCCGGAAGCACAGGATACATTCCCCATGAAAAACATGAATGCCGCCAGAAAAAATGCAGGCAATGAAAAGCGAGAAACTCCCGAATGTCCCATGAAAAGCTTTATTTCTGAAGGTTCATTACCCTGCCCATAAACAGGATATTGTCATCTGCCCTGTCCACGATGGCAAAGAGGAAAGGTCTGTCCACGGTCATGACCACAGGACGGCCGGGTCTTGCAGAAGTAAGACGCACCCCTATACTTGTGACGGCAGCAGCTTCAGAGCCCTGCTCATTCACCTCTATGAAACATTTCTGCCTGACTTCATCCACTGCAATGCCGGCATCCGATATCCCTCCGAGCTGTGCTGAAGATGTAAAGGCTTTTCTGACCCCCATTTTCTGCAGGACTTCATTCAGCACGAAATCTGTCTCGAATTTGAATTTCGGCATTATCAATGTCATTTCCGTCTTTGCAAG
>JADIMO010000019.1 GCA_017694755.1 Candidatus Cryptobacteroides merdavium | reverse complement strand
TCTTCCACCAGCTGGAACGGAATGGCCTCATCGGATGAGGCAGCCAATGCCTCCGGCACACTCGGAGCAGCACTTTTCATAAAAACGGAACCGCGGCCGAAACTCATTACACGACCGGCTCCATACATATTCCCGCACAACGAGCTTATGGACACGGACGGCTTCCTGTCGTATTTTAACCCCCAAGCCTCTTTCCACACATTCGGCATAATGTTTTCCGTGCTCTTGTCAAATACTGCAGCAAGGACCTCCGTACCCGGCAGCGCCTTCACCTCATACACACATTCCTCTCCAGGAGCCGACTTGTCAGTAAATGAAACGAACTCAAGAGGCATCACTTCTTCAGGTTCAGGACGCCTATATACATGGCTGAAGCTCCAGTCTTCCCCATTCCTGAAATAAAAGACCTTGAGAAGCACCTTGTCAGGATATTCATCCTTGAATGCATATTCCAGCTTCTTCATCGAACCGGACTCCCCTCTCATGCCGTCAAGATGCACAAGACCGGCATGAAGAAGACCATGGTCCAGTCCCCAAAGCTCCACGACAGCCCACACGGGACCGCGCGAAGCCCCCATCAGCAGGGAGATGTCTTTGCCGTCCAAGACCTTGAACACGCTTTCGACATCCGCATCAAGGGCATCATCATCTTCGTTCATCTTTATCAGAGTATGACTGCACCTGGCCACAATCACCGAATCACGCCCGTCTGCCACAGAAAACCGCACGGGACACTCGGCCTCTAGACGATATTCCCCGGACGGCATGCCCGACAGGTCCACGGTCACCTTCTCCCCCGCAAAAGTCTTCCCTGAGGCAATCTTTTCGCTTCCGTGCATCACCGAGTACAGGATTTCACGGTCGTTTACCGGCCTGCTCCATGTATTCTTCAATTCAAATGAATATTCTGCCGTTTCGCCGTCAAGCACCGCAGCGTTGCCTCTGCCATATCTTCCGGTAATGTTCACCCGGCTGTCCTCGGACTCATTCAGCAATTCTGCCGAAAGGCTCAGGTCATATGAAACGGATATTCCATCTGAAAATCCGTATGTTTCTCCTGTGGCATCAGTAACAAGCACCTCAACCCCATAATAACAATAGCCGTCACTTCGTTTTCCGGCCTTGAACTGGAAAGAAAAACGGCCGTCACCGGAAACCTTGGGATCCCCGCCGGCAATCACATCGGAATATGAAGTCACCTTATACGAAACCGATGCTCCCGAAAGGCTATGTCCCGTATAGCTTTCTATCTTGCCGGACACACGCACACTGTCGCCAGGGAAAACGACTCCCTCAATGTCATCGAATGAAAGGGTAAAGGTCGGCAACACAAAATCGTCAACTCTGAACACCGAAGAATAATTGGTCAGGACCCGGCTGCCGGACACCTCAGGAACCAGCCTGTATGTACCGTTCTTCCCTTTTCCCGGCAGGGCAAAACTGCCTGACACTGAGCCGAAATCATTTGTCGTCAGCAGGATTTCATCCACGACTTCCGAGTCCGGCCCATAAAGTTTCACCGTCACTCCGATACCCTCACCGAGCGCCTTCAAGGAGTCTTTTTCAAAGCAGTAGAGCACCCCTTTGAATTTTATGGTATCGCCAGGATTGAAAGCCGCCCTGTCCTTATAAATCATACAGTTGACCATGCCATCGGACGGCGCTGAAGCGGTCTGTACACTCCCGCTGAATGCCATATCCTTCGAAATCCTCAAATGCCCTCCGGCATCCCTGTATGAACACCTGAGCCGCAATCTGGACAGGCTGTCGCCATATTCGGCCCGGAAATCCCTACCGAGAGGCTCGAATCCTCCGAAAGTCACATTTTCCTTTGAAAATATCAGTGTGCCCTTGTCAAACACTTCAATGACGGCATTCTTCAGAGGCTCTCCGGTCCTGGAGTCTGCGGCGAAAAGCCTGCAGTCATTCCCGTAAAAATTGTGTGCCACCGACACCGACCTCCATTCATAAGCGGACGAGCATTCCATCTTTCCGGATACGGTGACAATTTCATAATCCCCATCATCCACAGCAGGCAGCTCCACCGCCAATGTATCCGGCACATAGCACAGCCCTCCTTTCCCGACAATTTCAGTTTCAAATACCGTCTTCCCCTCCTTGCCGGAATGTTTCAGGACGAGGTCTGTCCTGTCCAGATTCCTGAGTATGACATTCAGGGTATCATCTTTCCATTCATGAGAAATTTCCTTTGAATCAAGGGTTTCAATCAGACCTTTCACTTCGGTGCACCCGTCGGCCACAGCCTTTTCTATCCCCTTGAAAGATGCCCTTGCCTTTTCAAATGCTGCACAATCATCCCTTAATGCACGGAATGCAGCAGAAAGAGAATCCGCAGAAACGGTCCTGCTGCCTGGGGCATAGCCGTAAAGCCCTGACTGCAAGTCATTGAATCTTCGGAGCAGCAAGGCCTGCTCAGCATAAAGGGCGACTGCCCGGCCATCATATTTTTCAGCAAATTTTTCCAATGCCTTTCCGACCGCCACCTGCCTTTCACCTGCCGCCAGACTGATGCACCAGAACTCCAGATATGCCCCGGAAGGATAGCTGTCCCCAAGATATTCCGCAAGATCGGAATAAGCCTGCCTCCAGGCAGCGGAACGGTTATCCAACCTGCCCAAAAGAGTCCACATGGCATACTCATAGTCATTCGAGATGCCCTGACGGACAAATTCCGGCAACGCAGAATAGGCCCAGAACGGCATGTCCTCCAATGCAGCCCCTGTATAGAATGCCCTATGGCATGACGCCTTCATTTCAGACGCATTGGCTGCAACGAACCGGTATGCGGAATCTGCCGGCTGATAATATCTGTAGCAATATTTCAGATAGTATTCAACAACCGGCTCCCCGAATTTCTCCGCCGCCTGCCGCATCTCCTTGTCAAGGCTATCCTGAAGCTTCCAGTTCCGCATTACGGAAGTTCCGTAATACTGTTTCCACGCATCACAGAAATCCCATGCAAGACCCTTCCGCCCCGCCTCATCAATGATTTTTTCCAATGCCGAAATCACGGCCTGAGGCCTGTCCGCCTCATCTGCCCTGTCCACTTCCTTCCATAGCGACACCAGTTCATGTCCCCTGCCGTCAGTCTTGGACTTCTCCGACCTGCCCTTCATGGACGCATCCAGTGACACGGCCAGAAATGCAATGGCGGCAGCCGCCAGTATCATACACGCCAGACGCTTCATATCTTTTCAAATTATCCGGAAAAATTCCGGAGATTACACATAATCATACCCCTTTCTTCCGTTCCGACAGTGACCTTATCAGATTCTCCGACAGCACCCGGGATGACTTCTCAACAGCACTTCTGCGGACAGTCATACCCTTAAATAACAGACCTTCAGTCACTACAAACAACTATAGACCAGATTTTTCCAATGCAGCCACGGCTTCCGACACAACATAAGTGCTTCCGCCAATATATACCAACGGGGCTGCCCCTCCAACAGCGGAATCAGCATCATTCTTCCCATCTTCCCCGGCCCGGCATAAGTCCAGTGCCTTCAGTACCGCTTCCTCCACGCTTCCTGCCACATGCACTTCCGGACAAGGTCTTCCCTCCCTCCGGCAAAAATCCTCAAATCTGGAGCAAAGCACATCAGCCCCGCAAGCCCTTTTATTTGATGCATTTGTGAAAATATATGTTGCATCCGCCGGCATCAGCGGGAAGACGGATTCATAATCCTTGTCGGCGACAGAACCATAGACAATTATGAGCCCGGAACATTTTCCGGACACCAACATCCCATTGAGCTGATGGAAATTATATTTCAGACCGTGGGCATTGTGCCCTATGTCGCAGATGATGTGCGGATTCTCCGACAAGGTCTCCCACCTGCCATGGAATCCTGCCCTTGCAGCCGCATGCTCCACGGCATCCCCAACAATCCCCATGTCAAGCCCGGACACAGAAGAAGCCGCAGCCCGCCTCAGGACATCCACAGCCGCCAGTACTGTCCTCAGATTCCTTGCCTGATATTCCCCTTTCAGATCCATCTTCTCCAGAATCTCCCCGCGCCTGTCCCATCCGGACGGATCAACCTTGTCGGCAAAAGTCAGGAGCGACATGATTCTGCCCCTGTCTCCCATGTATTTTTCGGATGAAAGATTGGAATACAGAACCTTCCGCTCAAATACAGGATCTGTTTCGGGATCGCTCTCCCCCACCACGACAGGAGTCTCCGGCTTTATTATCCCGGCCTTTTCAAAAGCGATTTCCGGCAATGTGTTCCCGAGCATGTCACAATGGTCCAGCCCTATGTTGGTTATCACGCTCAACACAGGTGAAATGATGTTCGTGCTGTCCAGCCTTCCCCCGAGACCGGTCTCCACCACCGCCACATCCACATTCTGTCCGGCAAACCAGTCAAATGCCATCGAAGTCGTGATTTCAAAGAAAGAAAGGTCCAGATGATCGAAGGTCTCCTCCCATTTCCGGACGAAATCCCACACATTCTTCTTTTCTATATACCGGCAACGGAAACCCATTCCGACAGCATCTGTGCGACACTGCCCTTCCATGGCGGCATCCGGCACCTTTTCTTCTCCGGCTCCTGCGCCTTCCACTATCTTCATCCGCTCCCTGAAATCCAGTATATGCGGCGATGTATAGACTCCGGTCTTCAGTCCGGCCGAAGCCAATACGGAGGCCAGCATGCTGCACACCGAGCCTTTTCCGTTGGTCCCGGCCACATGCACAGTCACATATTTCCTGTGCGGATGCCCGTTCAGCTGGTCAAAGAATTCCATATTGGCTATCCCGGGCTTATAGGCCGACTTTCCGTCTTTCTGGAATGAAGGGAACCTCACAAATAGCCTCCCTATCATCCTGTCGTATTCCTTTTCTGAAAAATTGCCGCTTCCGGTCAAAGGCAGATGCCCGGTCCCGACTTCCGTCCCACTGGTCACGGCATACATTTCATCTTCCGTGGCATTCCCTGCAATGCGGCCAGTCATATTGTTCATTTTCTGTATTTTTTGAAATTCATAATTTAACATCAGTTCAACGAACTCATAATGCTCAGCACCGGGGATTCGTCGAACCGCCGTTAAGGATTTCTTCGAAATCCGTTTGTCTTAATCCCCAGCCGCTCCGCGACAGTCCCTCCGAAAGCATGGAAAATGTCCCACTCTGCCAGAAGGAGCAATGTTCCGGCATACAATACAAAAATGTCAGATTTGACGCCGAAACATTTGAACTGACGCCAAATTTAACTAAATTTACCGGGTATAATGGAATTTTATGAAGGAGAATTCATCTGCTTTATATTCTGAATACATCATTGACGGCGTGAGGATGGACGAGACTCCCGCCCAGATGCTCAGAGAATGCATGCCTCCAGACATTGCCCGGACATCCGGCATCAGCAAGGGAGAATTCACACCGGTCATAGACGAGTCCAGAGACCCATCCCCGGGAATATGCAGGTACAACAGGCCGGATGTGCCGGACTATATGTGCAAGTCACTTGAATATCTTGAAAATCCGCGTCCGTTCGAGCTTTCTTTTCCGGCATTTTTCACAAGAATGAAAATCGCTGCGGCAATCATTGACGCCCTGTGGAAAGAAGGCCATTTCAGACTTGAAGACATAAGGCTCAATGCCGGTTGGGACTGGAATTCCCTGCCGATAGGCAATATGGCGGCATTCTATGCCTCGGCTGAAGCCGCCGGACAATACATATACGATCTCGGAACAAGCCTGGAACATTTCAGTTTCAGGGAAAACGAAAATTCATGCCGGGCCGACTTCAACGTCAGCGGGACCTCAAAGCCCCACACGGAACCGGTCCATGAAGAGGACGCTGTCATCGAGCAGGATAAGGAAGAGACCTGGATAACGGACCGAAGGAAATGCCCGGACATCGCGTCTGATGATCCGAAAAGCTGGCTGATATATATTCCGTTCGACACCTGCGCCCACAGGCTCGGAGGGTCGGTTCTCGAAAGGATTGCCGGCTGCTCCGGTGACACTGCTCCTGAAATCCGTGACCCTGACTATTTCATGGACTGCTACGAAGTGGTGAGGGAACTCGTTGAGGACGGCATAGTCATGGCCGCGGTCACAGTGTCGGACGGGGGACTGATGGCAGCCGCAGGAAGGTTGTGTGCCGGGACCGGAGCAGACATTGATGTCAGTGGCATAGCATCATCCTATATGGAAAATGACATGGTGAAAATCCTTTTTGCCGAGATTCCGGGCGTACTCATGCAGATAAGCGACAATGACTACGACTATACTGATTCACAGCTGATACTGCAGGATATAGCTTATTATCCTGTCGGACATCCCGGAAGAAACGGCGGCAAAGTGACGGCCGGGAACGGCATCAGGTCCGATGTGGCCGGCATCCTTGCTTCTCTCATCTACGGGCAGGACTCTTCCGAAGGGGAAGATTGACGCCCGCATTCCCGACAATACACTGAACAATAACCGAATACGGCAATGGAAAGAAATACGGAACCTTCACTGAAAGGTCAGAAAGGCAAGCAGCCGAAGATATTCGTCCTCGACACAAATATCATCCTGCACGACTACAGGGCCATAAGGCATTTCCAGGAAAACGACATAGTGATACCGATAGCCGTACTGGAAGAGCTGGACAAGTTCAAGAAAGGGCATGAGGCCCTTAATTTCAATGCACGCGGCTTCATGCGTGACATTGACAGGCTTTCGGAGAAAAGGATGTTCGGCAAGGACGGCATCCCTCTCGGCAAGCATCTGGGGAACCTGAAGATAGAACTGAACCACCCGTTTCCGGACGGTCTGAAGGACTGCTTCCAGGATGACATCCCGGACCATCGCATCCTTTCCACCGCCATGTGGGTCAAAGCCAGCCATCCGGACAGGTTCGTCGCCCTCGTGACAAAGGATGTGAACCTGAGGATGAAGGCCAAGGCAGTCGGAATGGAAGCCCAGGACTACCTCACCGACAGGGTGGAAGAATCAAGGGTGGAATACACCAAGAACGAAGTCATAATAAAGGAAGATGCCCCTCATGACAGGATTCAGAGCCTCGCCTACGGGCAGGGTGGTATCACGTACGGCGACCTGTTCAGCCAGGAGCCTTCCCCGAACCAGCTCTATATATTCAAATGGGATGGGAATGACAATCAGTCTTCCGTATGCGCCAGATACGACAGCAGAAGCGGTAAAATAGTCCTTGTAAAGAAAAAATACGCCTATGGCATCGCCCCGCGCAATGACGAACAGAAATTCGCTCTCGACGCCTGCCTCAACCCTGAGATAAAATTGGTGTCCCTGACAGGAGGGGCTGGGACGGGAAAGACGCTCCTGGCCCTCGCTGCGGCACTTGAACAGGAAAGGGACTTCGACCAGATCATCCTTTCCAGGCCGGCGGTCACCCTCGGCAACCAGGACATCGGCTTCCTCCCCGGTGACCAGAAAAGCAAGATGGGACCGTTCGTCCAGCCGCTGCTGGACAATCTGAACGTGATCCGCAACTGCTTCAAGCCGGGGAGCAGGCAGGCAATGAAGATAGATGCCATGCTGAAAGACGAAAAGCTGCTCATATCCCCTCTCGCATACATCAGGGGCAGAAGCCTCGGCAAGGTGTTCTTCATCATCGACGAAGCCCAGAATCTGACTCCGCATGAAATCAAGACCATAATCACCCGTGCCGGAGAAGGGACGAAGATGGTCTTCACCGGTGACATCTTCCAGATCGACCAGCCATATCTGGACATCTACTCCAACGGTCTCACCCACCTCGGGGAAAAGATGTCCGGACAGCCGCTCTTTGAACACATAAACCTAAGAAAAGGCGAACGGAGCGAACTTTCCGACATAGCGAGCCGTCTTCTGTAATAGGCCATTGTGCAACAGGCAGTTCAGAACCTTATGAAAAAAATTCCAGCCGCAATGAAAATTAACACATTAATTTTCAACATATAATTATTTTTATTAATTTAGCGCGGATATTCTTACGTATTGTCACGAATATCCGTTTTGAAGAAAGACAAATAAAACAATTCTACAAATAATACTTGATTTTATACATTATGACAGACAAGAAGAAAAGGGTTTACCGCTTCGGCGGTAAAAATGCCGAAGGAGACGGCTCGATGAGGGAGCTTCTCGGAGGCAAGGGAGCAAATCTGGCCGAAATGTGCAAACTCGGAATTCCTGTGCCCGCAGGATTCACCATCACCACGGAATGCTGCGCTGAATACTATGCTCTGTGCGGAGGCTATCCGGAGGAGCTGAAGCAGGATGTCGCAGAAGCCATGAAAGCCACAGAAGCCATTATGGGCAAGAAGTTCGGAGACAAGAACGACCCGCTCCTCGTGAGCTGCCGCTCCGGTGCAAGAAGTTCAATGCCTGGAATGATGGATACCATCCTGAACATCGGACTCTGCTCCGAGACCATCCCGGGAATGATAAAAAAGACCGGCAATCCGCGTTTTGTCTATGATGCATACAGGCGTCTGATCATGATGTACTCCGATGTCGTGATGGAAAAGGCTGAAGGCATTGAACCGGCAGACGGCCAGGGCATCCGCCAGCAGCTCGACAGGATGATGGACGAGCTGAAGAAGGCAAAGGGATACGCCTCTGACACCGACATCACTGCTGAAGAGCTCAAGGACCTCTGCGAGAAGTTCAAGGTGAGAGTGAAGGAAGTCCTCGGAGTGGAGTTCCCGGACTCTGCCGAAGCCCAGCTCTGGGGCAGCATCGGCGGCGTGTTCAAGTCCTGGAACGGAAAGAGGGCCATCGCCTACAGAAAGATAGAAGGCATTCCTGACGACTGGGGCACAGCCGTGAATGTGCAGTCCATGGTATTCGGAAACATGGGCAACACCTCGGCAACAGGAGTAGCATTCTCACGCAACCCAGCCACCGGGGACAACAAGTTCTATGGAGAATGGCTCATCAATGCCCAGGGAGAGGATGTCGTAGCCGGAATCCGCACTCCTAACCCTCTGAACGAGGCCACAAAAAACCCTCACAATGCCGAGCTCGAATCCCTCGAAAAGGCAATGCCGGAAGTCTACAAGGAGCTTGACGGCATCAGGGTGCTCCTCGAAGACCATTTCAAGGACATGCAGGACATCGAGTTTACAATCCAGGACGGCAAGCTCTGGATGCTCCAGTGCCGCATCGGAAAGAGAACAGGTGTCGCAGCCCTGAACATGGCAATGGACATGGTGGACGAAGGCATGATTGACGAACAGACAGCCGTCATGAGAGTGTCACCGTCACAGCTCGATGAAATCCTCCACCCTATCCTCGACCCTGCATCCGAGAAGAAGGCCAAGGTTATAGCCCGCGGTCTGCCTGCAAGTCCGGGCGGAGCCGTAGGAAAGATAGTCTTCACATCTGAAGATGCAATGGAACTCAACAAGAATGGAGAAAAGGCCATCCTTGTCAGGGAAGAGACCTCTCCTGAAGATGTGGAAGGAATGAGGGCCGCAGCCGGTATCCTCACCGCCCGCGGAGGAATGACCTCACATGCCGCCCTCGTAGCCCGCGGATGGGGAAAATGCTGCATCGTAGGCTGCGAGTCAATGCATATAGACCTCGAAAACAAAGTCCTCAAATTCAAGGAAGCAGAATATCATGAAGGCGATGTGCTGAGCCTCAACGGCTCCAAGGGCCTCGTCTACGGCACGGCTATCGACACGATGGACGCAACGGAGAATCCTCGCTTCATCAAGTTCATGCAGATAGTGGACAAGTTCCGCACCCTCGGAGTGCGCACCAACGCCGACACTCCTGAAGATGCAGAAAGGGCTCTCAGTTTCGGAGCGGAAGGCATCGGCCTCTTCCGTATCGAGCACATGTTCTATGGCAAGAATTCGGAAATTCCTCTTGCAAAGCTCCGCAAGATGATCCTTTCCAAGACTGACGACGAAAGGCGTGCAGCCCTCGCAGAGCTCGAACCGTTCATCAAGGCGTCTGTAAAGAGCACCATGAAAGTCATGGACGGCAAGCCTGTAACCTTCCGTCTTCTCGACCCGCCTCTCCACGAGTTCGTTCCTCAGACCCCAGAAAAGAGGGAAGAACTCGCCAAGGAACTCGGAATATCGGAAGTGGACATCGAGAAGAGGGGCGAATCCCTCCACGAGGTCAACCCTATGATGGGACACCGTGGAGTCCGCCTCCATATCACATATCCTATGATTTCGGAGACCCAGTTCAGGGCCATCTTCACGGCCGCCGCCGAACTGAAGCAGGAGGGACACCACCCTATGCCTGAAATCATGATTCCGGTGACCATATCCGACCGCGAGCTCATCTTCCAGAAGGCCATCTGCGACAGGGTCAAGGCTGAAGTGGAAGGAAGCACCATCAGGGAACCTATCGACTACAAGTACGGAACGATGATCGAGATTCCTCGCGCCGCCCTCATAGCCGACAGGATGGCCCGCACGGCTCAGTTCTTCTCATTCGGAACCAACGACCTCACCCAGATGACGTTCGGCTTCTCTCGCGACGACGTGGGCACCTTCATGGGCGACTACCTCGGCAACAAGATTCTTGATGCCGACCCGTTCCAGACCATCGACAAGCGTGCCGTCGGCAAGCTCATCGAGATCGGCGTCAAAGGCGGCCGCAGCACCCGTCCTGACCTCAAGGTCGGCATCTGCGGCGAGCACGGCGGCGACCCTGCCTCCGTCGAATTCTGCTACAAGATCGGCCTCAACTACGTCTCCTGCTCACCGTTCCGCGTCCCTATCGCCCGCCTCGCAGCGGCGCAGGCTGCGATAAAGGCCGGAGCTGAGAAATAGTCCGATTCTGAACAAACGATTCACAAATACAGATTTATTTGTGAATCAATACTATAAAAAGGGATTTGCTCACTGGAGTGAATCCCTTTTATTGTTTACGAGACCAATGGCTCATAACTATTGGGAGAATCTCGTCGAAAAATAATGCAGACATTTTGAGGTAATGATTATATTACCTATATTTGTTACGATAAAAAGAAAGACATGCCCACTATATTCATTCTGTTTGGATTCAGATTTCTGTTCTATGCCAATGACCATGAGCCTATACATGTTCATGTGGTAAAAGGGAACATATGTGCTAAATTTACATTGTTTCCCGAAGTGGAACTGGTTGAGAACAAGGGACTGAAGCCTGCAGAACTTAAACTTGTTGAATCAGTCATTGAGGAGAACAAGGAAATTATAGCAGAGCATTGGAACAAGTTTTTCAACAGGAGCATCTGACATGGAGAAAATTGTAAAAATATGGCTGACTGATTCTGAGATATGGATTCAGACAGAGGACGGAAAGACTGCAAGTGAGAAATTTGCAGACTATCCAAGGCTGAAATATGCCACAGAAGCGCAGAGAAAGAATTACACTGCTGATGATTTTGGTATCCACTGGGAGGAGCTTGATGAGGATTTGAGTTTTGAGGGATTCTTCCAGAAGAAGAATGGCTGTTTACTTTACAGGTTGTTCATGGAGCATCCTGAACTCAACGCTTCGGCAGTGGCAAGGAGGATGGGCATATCCCAGAGTCTGTTTGCCCAGTATATAAGCGGAACAAAAAAACCTTCTGAAAAAAGATTGAACGAGATTCTGACAACCATGAAGGAAATAGGCAAGGAACTTATGGCAATCAAAACTGATGTTGAAGATTCCGAACATCCTTTAATTACTGCATGACGCTTTCTTGTCAGTGAATTTTATCCATTATGGTACAAAATTCTGTGACAAGCAACTGAAGTTCCATTGACTTTGCTTTGAGCAAACATTGCCATCATTGACAAAGGCCAAATGTTTTCTGTATGATTACACAGAAAATATAAGTTCTTGATTATAAAGCAAAATTTGCTGCGGTGAAGGCTGCGACAAAGGCCGGAGCAGAGAAGTAGCCCGGTTCCGGACAAAAGATTCACAAATTCAGATTTCTTTGTGAATCAACATAATAAAAGGGATTTGTTCACTGGAGTGAATCCCTTTTTGGTTGTATGCATGAATAATTCTGATACCTAAAATACATCTGGTGCTTACTGGATGATGGAAAGAACAAGCCTGGACAAAAGTCCATACTTTCATTATTCTTTATTTGTCGCTATCTTTGCAATGCTTAACATCGTGTCAACCAAATATTAACAGTTAATGAAAATGAAAAAAATGCCATTTCTGGCCACATGTGCATTATATGCAGCATTGGCATTGCCGTCATGCTCGGACGGCAAAAGCGGGACAACTCCTGAAACAGGGGGGGGAGATTCCGAAGACAATGAAGAAGTGACCGTCACGCCGACAGAAGGAGTCACGACAGAGGCCTATTACAAGGGAGACCTTTACGGCACAGGCTCCGGAAACCTGTGGATCAATTTCATATCCGACATGGAACTTGATGATTTCACAGGTGACTATACGGGACCGGGATATGTCCTCTGCCTTGACTTCAATACAACATTGGCTGAAAACGCCGATTTCGCATCGCTCGCAGAAGGCACATATACATGCGACTACACATCTGACTCACACGAGGCCTTTACGCTCAACATTGCTGACGGTGACAGTTTTTTCAGCAACTATGATGAAGACGGGCTGTCTTCAAGCCTTGAAATAGCAGGAGGGACAGTGGAGGTATCCGTCAAGAGTGGATATTATTGTTTGGAGGCTGATCTCCAGCTGGAAGACGGCTCCGCATACCGGTATTCATTTGTCGGGGAGATCTCATTCATCAACAGATCCGAAGAAGGGTATATGAGCAATCTTACCGAGGACAAGGAACTGGAAGGCATGAGCCAGGCACTCATGGCATATCAGGGATCTGTATTTACTGCAACCTCAGATCTCTACACTGTCATAATTGCCGGTCCGGACTATGACCTTGACTCCAATTTCGGGCAGTCGGACGCGCTGATGCTCTCCGTAAATGTAAGTCCTGGAAGTTCTGAAGGCATACCGTCGGGAACATACACTGTCATTGATGCCATGGAAGCGGACGATTATGAAGTCAACACGATTCTGAGCGGAGTGTATGAACCTACATATGGAGGCTACTTCGGGACCTGGTATTTTTCAACATCAGACAAGACTGAAGCCTCATTGCGCAACGGTACAGTACAGATATCGAATAATGGGAATGACAGTTATACATTCACAATTGACATGCAGGACGGATATGGGCACAAAATATCCGGAACATATACAGGCAAATGCCGCATAGAAGACTGGTCATAACCGGACAGGGAACAATTCATGGGACAGCCGGAAGTTGGGCCTCCGGCTGTCCCAATTTATTCTTTATGAAACACGGGTCAGCCGCGATGGAAGGCCCAAAGGATGATGCCGACGGAGACTGAGACATTGAGGGAGTGCTTGGTACCGTACTGGGGAATTTCAATGGAAAGGTCGGAGGCATCTACGACTTCCTGGGAGATGCCGGAGACTTCGTTGCCGAAGATGAGGGCATATTTCACAGCAGGATCTGGAACAAAACTGTCAAGGCGGACGGAGGCGACAGTCTGCTCCACGCTGACAATGACATAGCCTTCCGAGCGGAGCTTCCTGACGGCATCCATGGTATCGTCAAAATGTTCCCAGGCTACACTTGACTCTGCCCCGAGGGCGGACTTGTGAATTTCTGCGGACGGCGGCACGGCACAGATACCGCACAGACAGACCTTGTCCACCTTGAAGGAATCGCTGCTGCGGAAGGCAGAACCGACATTATGTGCACTCCGGACATTATCGAGGACAACCGCAAGACCCGATTCCGGAAGATTCCGGTATTCATCAGGACTGACACGGCCCAATTCTATATTCAACAATTTCCTGTTCATTACCTGCTCCAAAATTTTCTGCAAAGAAAGCAGAAATTTCCTCCACAAGAAAGAAATCCTGATAAAAAGGACCGTTCCGTCTACCATATTCTCATGCAAGCCGAGAAATCCAAAAGGCGCCATTCCAATTCATTTGACGTGAATACGGTAAGAATCCGGCAATTCATCCAAAAAAGGATAAAAGTTATCAACATGAAAGCAGAAGGAAGGATTTTTTGAGTATTTTTGTGCGTTAAACCTATCTAAGATGAAACAGGATCTGCAGATTTTCAATCTGATCAAAAAAGAAGAGGAAAGGCAGACTATGGGCATCGAGCTCATCGCCTCAGAGAACTATGTCAGTGACCAGGTACTGGAAGCACTCGGGTCTATATGCACGAACAAGTATGCTGAAGGCTATCCGGGGGCAAGGTACTATGGCGGATGTGAAGTGATAGACCAGATAGAGCAGCTGGCCATAGACAGGGTATGCGAACTCTTCGAGGCGGAATATGCCAATGTGCAGCCGCATTCCGGTGCACAGGCCAACATGGCTGTAATGATGGCCTGCCTCAAGCCCGGCGACACATTCATGGGACTTGATCTCTCACACGGGGGGCATCTTACCCACGGGTCCCCGGTCAATATGTCCGGAATCCTGTATAAGGCCATATCATACGGACTTGATGAAGTCACAGGCCTTGTGGACTACAACCAGATGGAAAAGCTCGCCATGAAACACAAGCCGAAACTCATCATAGGAGGAGCATCGGCATATTCAAGGGAATGGGACTGGGCCAGGATGAGAGAGATAGCGGACAAGGTCGGCGCCATCCTGATGGTCGACATGGCCCATACGGCAGGACTTATCGCAGCAGGACTTCTCAGCAATCCTGTCAAATATGCCCATATCGTGACTTCCACCACCCACAAGACATTGAGAGGACCGAGAGGAGGCATCATTCTCATGGGCAAGGATTTCGACAACCCGTGGGGGCTCACCACACCTAAAGGTGTCATCAAGAAGATGTCACAGATATTGAATTCAAGCGTATTCCCGGGAGTACAGGGAGGACCGCTTGAGCATTGCATTGCAGCAAAGGCAGTCTCATTCTATGAAGCACTGCAGCCGGAATTCAAGGAATATCAGAAACAGGTTGTGGCAAATGCAGCAGCAATGGCAGAAGCATTCAATCAGAGAGGCTATAAGATAGTTTCAGGAGGAACAGACAATCACCTGATGCTCATAGACCTGCGGACAAAATTCCCTGATCTTTCCGGAAAGGTGGCCGAAAAGGAACTCGGCAAGGCGGATATCACCATCAACAAGAACATGGTGCCGTTTGACTCCCGTTCAGCCTTCCAGACATCAGGCATCAGGATAGGAACTCCGGCCATCACATCCAGAGGCTTTGTGGAAAAGGACATGGAATTCATTGTCAACCTCATAGACACGGTGCTGGCAAACGCCGCTTCGCACCTCGACCTCATTGGCGGCAAGACGGAAGAAGGCAAGGCAGAATATGAAGAGGTACTGGCTTCAGTCCGCCGTCAGGTGAGGATGAAAGTGACAGGAATGCCATTGAACAGGTATTGACAAATCATCCTGAAACCGGAATGGAATTGATATCCGGAAATCATGCAACATAAAAAATTGAGGTACCTTTAAAAAGATGCCTCAATTTTTATTTATGGAAGAATGTGTCAGAAATTGAATCTTGTCATCAGTTGCACTCGGTGGTTGGCGACCCAATGTCTTTCTGTCCACGAGCCGTCAGGCAATACGGTTCCGTCTTTCACCACTGAACCGTCTGCGTTCAGACTGCTTCCATACTGGGCGGCCGTCATTTCATATTCAAGGCCCACAGTGAATTTTCCTATGTTCCATACGACAGTAGGGACAATGCGGAAGGCCTGCGCCATATACCTGAAATTATAGCTGTCCTTGGTGAAGAACCAGTATCCGTCCATGAAATCCTTGTCTGCTCCGAGATTGTTGATATACCCGGCCATCAGCATTCCCTGCACCTTCTTTCCGTATGATATGGACATCCATGAGGAGCTGGTGTGCGTGGCGGCATAATCATAATGATATGAATCAGGATCAAAGGCAGTCACTCCATAGCCGCTGACCTGGTTGAGATGGTCCGCAGCCCCTCCATATACAGTCTTGGCCTTGACAGTAAGAAGCTTATGCTTGTACTGCAGGTAAAGGAACGGAGACAGGGATGTCATACGGCCTGAAACCTTGTGCAGCTCCGTCCCGTCCCCCGCTGCGTCATAAAGCTGGTATGGCTTGATGCTCAGAAGACTGACCCCGGCTTTCGCAAGGAATCCCCCGGTCTTGTAGGTGAGTCCGGCATAAATCTCAGGCAGGATGCCGTATTTCATATAATTGGCCGATGAGCCGTCCGGGCCGGTGGTGGTGTACTGCATCTGATAAATGAATGACCCCGTAATGGTGAAATGCTTTCCGAGATTGGCGTCCATGGTCACCTGCGGGCTGCGGTTAAACGGATTGAACGGAGCACCGACGGCAAGGCTTATCACATCGGGCTGGTCTGCTGCCATAGGATGCCAGGCCTGTCCCATAAGGAGGGACACGGAAGCGGTCTTCTCTCCGCACATCGGAAGGTCCTTCCATCCAAGCTTCATATATGCCTGGCGGAGGCGCAGCGTCGCCGTACCGGTGGAACCGCTGAGTCCGGCATAGAAGTCCGTTTCGACCTTGGCAGAAATGTCCGTCTTGCCTATGCGGTAGCCGGTCACATCCAGTCCGACACGGGAAGTTATGGCCAGAAAACGGAAAGAAGCCTGGGCATTGATATCCTTCCCGTCTGAATCATATTGACGGTCGAACGGCAGGTAATAAAACAGATTTCCTGTTCCGGATGCACTCTCCCGCGAGTCAAAGGTAAAATAGTTCCTGATGAAGCCGTAAAGGCTGAAATGATTCTTCAGTTCTTCCTTGACTGCTCCTTTTCCCCGGCCATCCTTTTCTACGGTTCCAGGAGCCGGGACCTCATGACTGACCTCTTCGGACAGGATTTCGTCAGGAGCAACAGAAAATGCAGGGATTGACACCAGAAGCGGCATTGCTGCTGCCAGCAGATGAATTTTCATATTCATTACATATCAGTTTTACAAATATCCGACATAGAAAATGAATGGCATTCAGCCAAACGCCGGCAAAGGTAACATTTTTTTAATAAATAAGGACAATGTGTCTGGCCCGGCAGGCACAAGAAGCACCGAAGGGACTGCGGACGGGATGGGAAAAGGAGATCCTATATCTCTCTGAGAACCGGATATCAGAAAGAGGAGCCGGGATTGGAATCGCGGGAAAACAAGAAAAGGGGGTGACTTTCACTTTTGATTCACCCCCCTCTTAAGCCATATCCTTGACTGTCAGAAGCCTATAAAGAAAAGGAGCAGATAACCGAGCACATAGCCAATCACGCCTATGAGAAGACCGACTTTTGTCATGTCCTTTGTGGTAACAAGTCCGGTGGAATGCGCGAGGGCATTCGGAGGGGTACTTATAGGGAAAAGCATGGCAAGGGATGTGCAGAGGACTGCGCCTATGACAAGAGTCTTGGCTCCGCCGACAGGATCAAGGATTTCACCCATTCCGACTGAAACTGCACAGAGGATAGGGACTATCAGGCTGGCAGCGGCAGTGTTGGAGATGAAGTTGGAGATGAAATAGCCGATGAATCCGGAAACGAGGATCACGACCACAGGCAACCATTCTCCGAACGGTATCGAAGTCACAAGATGCTCGGCAAGACCTGTGTTCGTGAGGGCGAGACCGAGTGCAAAGCCGCCGGCCACCATCCAGAGGACACTCCAGTTGATTTCCTTGAGATCATCCTTTGTGATTATTCCGGTGGTACAGAAAACTCCAACAGGAATCATTGCCACGACATTTGAATTGAGGCCTGTAATGCCTTCGGTAATCCAGAGCAGTATGGTCACGGCAAAAGTTATCCACACGACATAAGTCTGCCATGTCCTTTCATGACCGCCTTCTATCTTCAGTTCTATGGTCTTCTGCTTGAAAGGATAAAGCTTCAGAAGCAGAAACCATGCAATGAAAAGCATAACATAGACATAAGGCACCATACGGAGCATCCAGTCACCGAATCCCACATCCAGATGAAGGGAATCGTTGAGATACTGGAAGGCAATACCGTTCGGCGGAGTGCCTATAGGAGTGCCTATACCGCCTATGTTTGCGGCTATCGGGATGGCAAGCGCAAGGGCTATCCTGCCTTTCCCGTCAGGAGGCAGAGTCTTCAATATCGGAGCCAGAAACGTGAGCATCATCGCGGCCGTGGCCGTATTGCTCATGAACATGGAGAATGTACCTATGACTATGAGAAAGCCGAGCAGGACAAATTCGGACCTCTTGCCGAACGGCTTCATCATGACCCGCGCGAGCTGCACATCCAGCCCCACCTTGGTGGAGGCTATGGCAAGGATGAACCCGCCGAGGAAAAGCATTATCACAGGGTCGGCAAATGTCGCGAGAATGGATTTGTAACTCACAAAAGTCCCCATTTCCGACGGGATTCCGGACCCTTTCATGAATGAGAAACTGCTGTCGGAGATTGTCAGCAGCATAATTACGATGATAAGGACAGATGTTGTCCAGGTAGGGATCACCTCGAACATCCACATCAGGGCAGCAAAAACAAAAATTGCGATTGTACGCTGCTCCACGACGGTCAGACCGTCAATTCCAAAGAACGAAGCGGGCACGAGCCACAGGAACAATGTGATTGCGAGGATAATGGGAAGCATCACTGTCAACTTCTTGGAGATTTTTTTCTCCTTTGAAACTGATTGTGTCATATTAATTCCAGTATTATTTATGTGTTTTTAAATTTTGGAGGCTAAATTTAGTTAATATTTGACAAAACCAACCACTATTCCGATAATAATTGACATGTCCTGAAATACAATTTTCTGACATCTCCGGAAGGCATTCCGCAACTTCCGGATACACAGTCCGCACCGTCAATGCGGATTACGGTCAAAATCGTGGGACAGAACTCCCGAAGACAAAATGTCCTGTACAATCCTCTCGGGAATGTACAGGACAAAACAAACAATATGTCCGTGAATGAAAGGTATCAGAACACCAGCCAAGGCCTTACCTTGTATTCATTGGATTTGCGCTGATAATCGATGTTGCCGCCCACATAGGCAGGATCAAGGCGTACATAATAGGACCAGTACATGCTCCCGTTCTGATTCCAATACTCGGAACTTGACCAATAGGTACAGCCGGAACCATATACCGGAACAGCCTCTCCGCCCAGTTTATCAATCGCTGCATTGATCACATCATGCTGGACCATCAGATAATTAAGCTGCTGCGCCGAAGGCAGGAACCATCCTGATGATGTTTCAGGAGCAGGAACCTCATCTTCATAAAGCACAACGGCGGCATATGTCGCAGGGTAGTTGTCTTCGGCATCAAGACTGAGCCCTCCTGACTTTTCCTCCGCCTTGGCCTTGATCCTGGAAGTATTGTAATATCCCATGAAATCGCTGCTGACATGGGAAGTACCGGCCCCGTCATCGCCATCGACGCCCCAGGATCCCCATGCATACATGGTTCCGCCGGCAACTTCCGTCAGTGAAACCACATATCCGTTAATGTTGTCGATTCTGGAATGCCCGTCCTTTGTATAATATGTACCTGTATCTGAACCATAGGTAGAGCTTCTGCCGGCATGGACAACTATTCCTATGCATTCCTTGCCGCTGACAGGGTCTTCAGAACCGCTGCTCCAGGTTCCGTCACTGTAATACCAGTCTCCCATGACAGCAGGCGCAGCATCCAGTGTCACGACATCGGCATGTGCCACTTCTGAATATGTCCCGTCAGAACTTCTGGCAACTGCGGCAAGAATATATTCCGTTTCAGAAAGGAGTCCGGACACTGAATATTGGAGCTTTTCGGATATATCGGCACGAAAACCGTCGGAAGCCACAGTTTCTGCATCAGGCACACCTGAAGTTTTCGGGACACAGATGTAGAATGCCTCTTCAGTCTTGCTGTCCGGCACAAGAATAAAAGTCACAGAACTGGAGGAAGGGGTAACATCACTGAGAGAGATGGACGGCACAACAGCATCTGTTTCCATGGTCGTAAACGCAGCCTCAGCCACAGCGGAAAGTGAACCGCCGGACAATTGGGCAGCCGCCACAATCCTGTATCCTGTATTGGGATAAAGTCCCCCGACAGTATAGACCTGCTGGGATGCCGGATTGGCCTGAATGCCTGTTCTGAGCAGGGTCTCGGCATCCGGCAGGGCATCATATTCAGAGACAAGCCTGTATGTGAGCAGTTCCGCATCAGAAGCGGATACAGTGAAGGAAACCGACACATCTGTCACCTCCTTTATGTCCAACGAAACAGCCTGTGTACCGTCACCGCCATTTTCCTCACATGAAACGGAAACGAGGCATGCAACTGACAGAGCCATACAGGCCAGCGGCGATAAAAATCTTTGTATCATGATCAATTCAATAAAATTTCAAAATGCCCGGCAATGGCCGGACCGGAAAAATCTTTTCTGCTTAATCAATTTGACAAATGTCTGAAGAAAGGACCTGTACTGCGATGCGACATCAATCTTTCACCGAAAACATCTTCTTGCCCGAAATATGAAAGAGATGCTTCTCCGGCATAAATCTGTGCAAATGGCTCCGGCATTGACTGCAAATTGAATTCCGACACTGGCGTGGCCCCGTCTTCAGTCACATCGGCACGAAGTCTGTAGACTGCGCCAGAAACGCCATTGGCATCAATCGCGAATCCGAGGACAGTAAGTGTCCCATACTGTACACCGAAAGCCAGAGTCTCCCTGTTCAAGACTCCGCCTCCTCCCATCAGGGCATCATATACGGTCTCATCCGGGAAAGAAGCTTCATCGGTATAATCTCCAGGCAAAAGCCCGAGATACCACTGATATGCATTATCCGAATGTACTACGTCGGCAAGGAAATACGCCCCTCCCCGCAGCCCGTCATACCGGGAATCAATATCGGCAAGGGCATTCCCGTCAAACCAGCGGACATTTTCTATGCCCACCGTCGCATCCGAAGCATAGGAGTCCACTGTAAACCGCTCCTTGAACACAGGTCCGGCATTCTTCCCGGCAGAAGACAAGGCATAGGCATACGCATAATATTCCCCTTCCTCAAGGTCATAAGTGTCGGTATACTCCCCTGTCATTGCAATGAGGGACACCAGTTGGGACATTGACATGCCGTTGTCCGTTGCAACACTGACCAGCGACTCATATACACTCTCGACAATGGCTTCATCCGACACATATTCGGATACCGGCAGGACCCAGTTGAAATAACCCACGCCGTCATCGCTCGGTGTCACCGTTATCTCCATACCGTCCATACTGTCGACGAAGCTGAATTCAAATGTACATTCAGCCGGGTCACCTGGAGCGGCAGTCCTGAAAGACACCGCTGCCGGAGTCCCGTAACATGTGCCGTCCGCATTCAATCCCACAGCATATACATACATGTCCGTATCCGCAGGAAGTCCCGATATGCTGTCCTCATCCTTCCCGGTGATCTGGAAGGCCGGGACAATGACACTTACTGGAACGCCTTCTTCCGAAGCCAAATTTTCCAGGGCGGCAGACAGATATGCTCCGATATCACCGTTGTATTCATCGTATGCCTCCTTGGTCATGACATCCCAATAATAAGGCAGCCCGTTGTCCGAAGGTATGACGGACACGCTGACCGAACCTGCAGTCACTGACGACACGGAAATCTCGAACTCAAGCATTTCCGACGGGTCAGAAGCACCGGCGGTAACAAATTCGCTTACAAAAGAATCAGTGGTGTACAACCCCGCATCATCTATACCCACGGCATAGCAGACATAGGCTGTCTCCGGATCAAGGCCGGAAAGATCTTCCCTGCTGTCTCCCCTCACACTCGCGCTTGCAGCAGCCTCAGCACGTGTCAGTCCCTCTTCCGTCATGATATCCGAAAGAATCCCGTCAATATAATGCTTTATATCGGAAAAGGATCCGTCCAGCACATCTTTCGAAACATGGCCAGCTATATACGGAAGAGCGTCCGATGAAGGAATATAGGACACAGATGCGGATACGGATGTGACATCGGAGACCTCAATGTCCACGGACAGCTTTTCTGCAGTGCCTCCGGTCTCCGCTTTCTTGCATGACGCTACCGCCACTGCCATAAAGGCCAGTACAAAAAGAATTTTTCTCATCAATCCTTATTTTATGTTTGTTCATCAGAATGCAAGGACAGGGCGGACTCTCCAAAGACGGCTTATGTTGACGACTTCTGTCCTGAATTCAGAAGATGTCAGCTGGACACTGTAAGCCCGGGATCCTGACGCGCTTTCAGTGCTTGACCAATAGCTGTCATAATCGTAAACGGCAGAACCGCCCGCCTCTTCAATGGATGCATACACAATGTCCTTTACATCATATATTACTCTCCATTGTCCGAGAGACGGCAGATACCATCCCGTACTCGTTTCCGGAGCCGGAACTGAAAGTTCATAATAGTCGGCTGCCATATATGCGGCCTCAGCATTGTCATCTGACAATGTGCCGCCTACGGCCTCCCTTATCTTCAATGTATTGTAATATCCGCTGAAGTCATTCTCATCAGTCGAAGTGACACCGAGAGCCGATTCTGAAAAGACGAAATTGCGCACTGGGATATCAAATATGTCCTCGCCAGGCACTTCGGAGTCCCCAATTGCCACAACAAAGCCCTTTATTTCTTCTATCCCTGCCTGCGAATAATCCGAAAGGTCGGACTCTGCGGCTCCGGTCTTGAACACCACTCCTATGACAGTCTTGCCGGAAAACGGAGCATCACTGCCCGGGCTCCAGGTACCGTCACTATAATAGAAATCCCCCACCTCAGGCGGGTCCAGAGGAGCAGCTCCGGTTTCAAACGGCTCAGATGCCACGGCAGAATAACCGTCGGCATTCTTTGCCACGGCATAAAGGACATATGATGTCGAATAGGAAAGGCCTTCTATGACTACCGGTTCAGAAGTTTCTGTCGGGAGAACCATGCCTCCGTCAGACAGATCTTCCGCGGAAGGGGCCGTCTCGGAAGCCGGAAGATAAAGATAATATGCGGATTCCGCTGATTCAAGGGTATAGGTGAACGAAGCGGTAAGATCATCGACAATAACGGACGAAAGTGTGATTTCGGGATAGACAGGCACATGTGCGGCAGTCGTCATTTCCGTCTTGGCTACCAGAGATGTAAGGCCTTCCGGATTACGTGCCGCGGCAAATATCACATAATCCGTGGACGGGACAAGCCCGTCTTCGGTATAGTCTCCCGATTCCGCAGGATCGGCCTCTTTGCCTCCCGACATGACGGACATCGCATCCGGTGCCTGGTCAGAAGCCGGCAGGACCAGATATCTCACTTCTGCGGAATTGACCGGAGAAAGATTGAATGTAAGATATGTTTCCCCTGCCTGGACGGCAGTTACGGTCACAGACGGGACCTGCCTATCTTCCCCCCCCGTCTGATTTTCCGGGGTCTCCTCACATGAAGCCAAGAGCCCCGCTGCGGCAAACGGCGCAAGCATGCCCGCTGCCAACCTGAATGACATAGTCTTTTTCATAATATTGATTGATTATATGAATATGATGATATACAATAAAGCAGAATCGTATATTGCCGGTATCATATTGCCGGGTGTCATATTCCCTAAGGCATCATCAAAAATAAATCATTTGCAGGTAAAAAACAACGGTTCTAAAAATTAATTGTCACCATTCACCTGCATAATATTTTTATTCCGTTGAATGAAGACAATTTATATCGAGCAATCAGAAATACGGGCCGGTACAGACAATTTTTCCGGGATAATATGCTTACACATTTCAAGCAGGCAAGCCATACAATGACATTCCGGAACATGAAATACGGCCAAGAGATGCAGGCAAAAAGTCTGCACATGGCACAAACGGAAATTACCGTACCACATGCAGACTTGAAATGTCTATGTCATCCGGGACATGTCCGGAATATCCGGCATCAGATCACACCCTGCTCCAGCATGGCTGTCGCGACTTTCATGAAGCCGGCGACATTGGCGCCCTTGACATAATTGATGTAGCCGTCAGGCTGGCGGCCGTGCTCCACGCAGGCGTGGTGGATGTTGGCCATGATCTCATGGAGCTTCTTGTCCACTTCTTCGGCACTCCAGCTGATATGCATGGCATTCTGGGTCATTTCAAGGCCGGAAGTGGCAACTCCGCCGGCATTCACTGCCTTTCCCGGGGCGAACATGATGCCTGCATTCTGGAAGGCTGCAATGGCTTCAGGAGTACATCCCATATTGGAAACCTCGGCGCAGCACCATGTGCCGTTCTTGATAAGCTCCTCGGCGTCTGCTCCCGTAAGCTCGTTCTGGAAGGCGCAAGGCATTGCGATGTCGCACTTGATGCTCCATGCCTTCTTGCCGGAATAGAAGGTGGCAGAAGGGAACTTTTCCGCAAACGGCGCTACCACATCATTGTTGGAGGCGCGGAGCTCCAGCATATAGGCAATCTTTTCGTCGTTCATTCCCTCAGGGTCGTAGATGGCTCCGTCAGGTCCTGAAATGGCGATTACCTTGGCACCGAGCTGAGTAGCCTTCGTGGCCGCTCCCCAGGCGACATTGCCGAAGCCGGAAATTGCCACAGTCTTGCCGGCGATGTCCTTGTTCTGGAGATGGAGCATGTGCTGCACGAAATATACGGCGCCGAAGCCGGTGGCCTCAGGACGGATGAGGGAACCGCCGTATGTAAGGCCCTTTCCTGTAAGCACACCCGTATGCTCGCGGGCAAGCTTCTTATACATGCCAAAGAGATATCCTATCTCACGGCCGCCCACTCCGATGTCACCTGCAGGTACATCAGTGTCAGGGCCTATGTTGCGCCAGAGTTCGAGCATGAATGCCTGACAGAAACGCATGATTTCGGCATCCGACTTGCCCTTCGGGTTGAAATCGGAACCGCCCTTTCCGCCGCCCATAGGCAGGGTCGTGAGGGCATTCTTGAAAGTCTGCTCGAAGCCGAGGAACTTCAGGATGGAAAGGTTCACTGAAGGATGGAAACGGAGTCCTCCCTTGTACGGGCCGATGGCGGAGTTGAACTGCACCCTGTATCCGGTGTTCACCTGGATGTCACCGTTGTCATCCACCCAGGTCACCTTGAATGTAAATATCCTGTCCGGCTCCACGATTCTTTCCACGATCTTTGCCGCCTCAAATTCCGGATGCCTGTTGTAGACATCCTCAATGGTTTCAAGGACTTCACGCACAGCCTGGAGATATTCCTTCTCATTGCCGTACTTGGCCTGCAGCCTCGACATTATTTCATTCGTGTTCATGGTTTTGATTATTTAAAGTTTTTGATATGATGACATAATAATATATCCTGATTCATTGTCCCGGATGTCATTCCGGCGAATGCCGCCCAGGTGACGGAAAGGTCATTTGACTTCCCATACGGAGCCGCTGTGCAGCAGGTCATCCACGCAGTGGATCTTCGACTTTGCGGCAACCTGCTCCACCTGCATCCTGACAGCGGCATCGTAGGTGACATCATTCACATCCCTTATGACGCCGAGGGCCACCGGATACTCCGGCCATTTCATGTCGGCAAGCATCATATGTATGCCGATGTTGTCGCTGTGGGCGTCATGGGTGAGTATGTCGTCCTCGGTGATGCCCTTCTCCCCTATCTTCACCACTTTCAACCTCAGGCCGTCAAGGACAAGCCCCTTGTCCCGGTCCTTTCCGAAGATCATCTTCTCACCGTGGCGCAGCACTATGGTCCTGTCCGCACGGTATTCCTTGTCCGAAATCTCCGCATGAGCCCCGTTGTTGAAGATGACGCAGTTGGTGAGCATTTCCATGACGGATGTGCCGTTGTGGACGGCCGCCGCCACCATGATCTCCTCATTCAGCTTCAGCTCCGAGTCAAGCCCGCGTGCGAAGAATGTACCCTTGGCGCCCAGTACAAGGCTTCCCGGATTGAAAGGGTGCTCCACGGTCCCGTAAGGGGATGTCTTGGTTATCGCCCCGAACCTGGATGTAGGGGAATACTGCCCTTTCGTAAGGCCGTAGATACGGTTGTTGAACAATATTATATTGATGTCTATGTTTCTCCTTACGGCATGGATGAAATGATTTCCGCCTATGGCAAGCGCATCACCGTCACCGCAGGCCTGCCATACAGTGAGCTCCGGATTGGCCACCTTGATACCGGTGGCTATGGCCGTAGCCCGTCCATGTATGCTGTGAAAGCCGTATGTATCCATATAATAAGGAAGCCTTGAGGAACAGCCTATGCCGGAAACCACGACATATCTTTCCTTGTCATAGCCGAGAATCTCGCTCACCCTCGGCATGGCCCTCTGTAGTGCGGCCAGCACGGCATGGTCACCGCAGCCCGGACACCATCTCACCTCCTGGTCGCTCTTGAAATCCTTGAATGTATATTTTTCCATAAAATTGTATTCTTGAAGGATATGAACCTTTTACACCTTTGCCCTGCCAGGGCTCCGTCACAGCACGGCATCCATGGCCGAGACAAGTTCCTGCACAAGGAACGGCTGGCCCTGCACCTTGTTGCACTGGAGATATGTGAACTGCGGATACTGTGCCCTCAGCCAGTTTGCGAAATGTCCGCTGTTGAGTTCGCACACGAGTATCTTTTCGTATCGGCCGAAGACTTCGGCAGTATTACGCGGAAGAGGGTTGATGTAGTCAAAATGCGCATAGCTCACATCCTTTCCGGCTTCCCTCTCCTGCATCACTGCCGAGTAAAGATGGCCATAGGTGCCTCCCCAGCCCACCACAAGCAGTTTTCCGGACTCAGAGCCGGTCACTTCAAGCGGAGGGATGACATCTGCGAGCCGTGCCACCTTCTCCGCACGCTCACGCACCATCATCTCATGATTCAGAGGTTCTGAAGAAAGCACTCCGTCGTGGTTCTTTTCAAGCCCTCCGACCCTGTGCTCAAAACCTTTCTGTCCGGGAAGGCCCCATTTGCGGACCATGGTCTGAGGGTCACGGGCAAAAGGACGGAACGGGATGTCCCCTTCCCCTGCAAAAGGAGGATGTATCTCAGGATAATCCTTCATGGAAGGGATTCTCCACGGCTCCGAACCGTTGCCGAGGAAGCCTTCTGAGAGCATTATCACAGGCATCATGTGCTCCAGAGCCAATTTGGATGCCTGGAATGCCATGTCGAAACAATGGGCCGGAGAATGTGCGGCAACCACCGCAAGCGGGCATTCCCCGTTCCTGCCGTAAAGTACCTGGTTCAGGTCGGACTGCTCCGTTTTGGTAGGGATTCCGGTGGAAGGGCCTGCACGCTGCACATCCACCACCACCAGAGGCAGTTCGGTCATCACCGCGAGTCCGAGAGCCTCGGACTTCAGCGACAGTCCCGGGCCGGAAGTGGTCGTGACAGCCAGGTCACCGGCGTATGCCGCACCTATGGCTGTGCAGATTCCCGCTATCTCGTCCTCAGCCTGGAGCGTCTTGGCCCCGAGGCTCTTGTATATGGCAAGCTCTTCAAGGATGGCAGTGGCAGGGGTGATGGGATACGAACCGCAGAACAACGGACGGCCGGACTTCTCGGAAGCTGCAAGGAAGCCCCATGCCGTGGCCTGGTTGCCGGTTATATTCCGGTAAAGCCCCTTAGGCATGTGCGCCGGCTCTATGGTATAGGTGTTCGGAATGGCCTGGATATTCGAGGCATAGTTGTAGCCGTCATTCAGGACCTTCTTGTTCGGGGCCACCATTTCAGGATGCTTTTTCCCGAACTTCTTCTCCAGATACTGGTATATGTACTCCACCGGACGACTGTAAATGAAGCAGGCCATTCCGAGGGTGAACATGTTCTTGCATTTGTGCACCGCCTTTATGTCCATTCCGCTGTCCTTCAGGCTCTCTTCAGTGAGGGAGGTGATGGGGGCGACGATGATGGTGCGGTCCTCGATGCCGAGTTCCGAGACGGGATCCCCCTTGAAGCCGGCCTTCTGCAGGCCCTGCTCGTCGAAGGCGTCCTCATCAATCAGCACCATTGCAGTGCGTTTCAGCCATTTGGCATTGGTCTTCAATGCAGCGGGATTCATTGCGACAAGCAGGTCGCAGAAATCCCCGGGAGTTGTGATGTGCCCGCTTCCGATGTGCACCTGAAAACCGGATACACCGGAAAGAGTCCCGTGAGGAGCCCTTATTTCAGCGGGGAAATCAGGGAAGGTGGAAAGCTCGTTGCCGTAGATTGCCGACATGTCAGCAAAAAGAGACCCGGTGAGCTGCATTCCGTCTCCCGAATCTCCGGCAAACCTTATCACAACATCTTTAGTATCTATTACTTTGTGTTGCATAAAGTGGTTAGGATTTATAATCTATTTTTAAAAAATGCACACAAATGTATATAAAATATATCAAATTGCTATGAAAATCGTAAGATTTTTTATTGTCTGCCGAAAAGAGCCCGGATATTTGTCCCTGACATGGCGGAAAATGATTTCGGCACAACAGAGGAAGATGGCATATTCGATTTACACCAGTGTCAGAACACATTGGAATACGGAAGATTTTTCTTATCTTGTCAAAATTTTGTGCGCGTTCACACAAGACATAACTTGTTTTATAATAATCCATAACATCAAAGACATGATAACCAAGCGAATCAGTTTAGCCATCATGTCCGCCTGCATGGCGGTAGGCATGTCGGCGGAGCAGACGGAATGGCAGGACCCTCTGGTCAACGCGGTCAACAGGGCGCCGATGCACACGAGCTATTTTGCATACGCAGATGCAGAAGAAGCGTCTGCAGGATGCATGAATACATCATCAAACTACATGTCCATCAACGGCACATGGAAATTCTTCTGGGTCAGGGATGCAGACATGCGCCCGACAGACTTCTGGCAGACAGGTTTCAATGACAAGGGCTGGGACGAGATGCAGGTGCCCGGCATTTGGGAACTCAACGGCTACGGAGCCCCTCTTTACAACAATATCGGCTACGCATGGCAGTACCAGTACAAGAACGACCCTCCCCTTGTACCTGTGGAAGGCAACCATGTCGGCTCATACAGGCGTGAGGTCACAATCCCTGCAGAATGGTCCGGCAAGCAGATAATGGCGCATTTCGGCAGCGTCTCATCCAATATGTACCTCTGGGTCAACGGAAAATATGTGGGTTACAGCGAGGACACCAAGCTCGAGGCAGAATTTGACATCACAAAATATGTGAAGCCGGGCAAGAACCTCATTGCATTCCAGGTGTTCCGCTGGTGCGACGGCTCATATTTCGAAGACCAGGACTTCATGAGATACTCAGGCGTGGCCCGTGACTGCTGGCTCTATGCCCGTGAAAAGGTCAAAATCCAGGATATCAGAGTCACTCCTGACCTCGATGCGGACTACGAGAACGGAGCGCTCGACATAGTTCTTGACCTCACGGGAAACTGCAATGTATCCCTCGTCCTGACCGACATGTCAGGAAAGGCGGTCGCAGAACAGCAGCTTGCAGGCAGGAAAGGCAGCCAGACAGTACGGATAGAAGTACAGGATCCTGAGAAATGGACAGCCGAAACACCGTATCTCTACACCCTCACAGCAACAAGTTCGGCAAAGGGAGCGAAAGAAGTGATACCGGTGAAGGTCGGGTTCAGGAAAATCGAACTGAAGAACGCGCAGGTGCTTGTCAACGGACAACCCGTCCTCTTCAAGGGAGCCAACAGGCACGAAATGGACCCTGACGGAGGATATATGGTGTCAAAGGAAAGGATGCTACAGGACATCCTGCGCATGAAACAGCTGAACATAAATGCAGTACGCACATGCCACTATCCTGATGACTCATACTGGTATGAACTGTGCGACCGCTACGGGCTCTATGTAGTGGCCGAGGCCAACATCGAATCCCACGGAATGGGATATGAAGAAGAAAGCCTTTCCAAATTTCCTGTCTACGAAAAGACACATCTCGAGAGGAACGAAAGGAATGTACAGAGAAATTTCAACCATCCTTCCATAATTTTCTGGTCACTCGGCAATGAGGCCGGATTCGGGGTGAATTTCGAAAAATGCTACAGCTGGGTCAAAAACGAGGACCCTTCACGTCCGGTACAATACGAACGTGCTGGGAACAATGACTTCACCGACATATACTGCCCGATGTACTTCAGATATGCCGACTGTGTAAAATATTGCGAAAACAATCCGACCAAGCCGCTCATCCAATGCGAATATGCCCATGCGATGGGCAACTCGGAAGGCGGATTCAGAGAGTATTGGGATCTTGTCAGGA
>JADIMO010000018.1 GCA_017694755.1 Candidatus Cryptobacteroides merdavium | reverse complement strand
GGAACTTGCCAAAGTGGATCCATACAGCACAAAGGCTTCCAAGGCGGATGAGATGATAGCCCGGATCAAGGCTGATGCTGAAGCAGAAAAACAGGCTGAGCTTCAGAAAGAAATAGAATCGTATGAATACGAACGGGAGCAGGCCAGGCAAAAGCATGACGATGAAGTCGAATTGACGAAACTGAAGCTGGAAGTGGCCAGGGAAGTTGCCGCCTCTGCCGGAGAAGCAGCCGGGAACACTGCAGCCGAGGCCGGGAAGTCTGCTGTAAAGTGGCTTTTCGGGAATCTTGTGAAATGATTTGTTGAACAAAAAACTGAATGTTATGATTTGTCCAAAATGCGGTGATGCGCTTTCTTCTGCCACGAAGGTATGTCCGAGGTGCGGATATGTGGTTGATGACAGGATGGATGAATATCTCAATGACCTTGAGATGGCGCTTGCGTCCGTCAAGGCATTGCCGAAAGAGTCTTTCGGTGCGTATTTCTCTTCCCAGGCATATATAATGTATGCCCTTGTCACCCTTGTCTTTCTTGTCGTCTTCCTTTTGACATGGGGCGGGATTTTCCTGATTCTTGCCGCCGTTTTTCTCATAATGACGATAGTTTCTCTGATAAGGAAGTTCTCCGGAGCCAGACGGCATCGGGACAGCGAGGAGGCTTTCCGGGAAAATATGGTGGCAATAGAATCTCTGATGCGTCAGCTGAAGAATGATTATGGCGAGTCCAGGGAAGTGCGTGACAGGATAAGGGACACAACCTCTGAGCTGAAGGACATTGTACATGAGCACAATGCCAATCACCGCCACGCCGTAAAGGTGTGGGTTGCAGTGATTACCGTGGTCCTTGCAATATCCGTGGCCGGCATCGTCATGCTCGGGTCGCGTGACCTTGGCAGCGGTGAGAAAGTGGAAACAACCATGTAAATAATTGCAGACCATGGGAATATTTGGAAAGAACAAGATCCAGAAAGGGGCAATAGCCGATGTGATCAAATGCTCACAGAAGGATTATCTCGTCTGGAAATGGGCTCCGGAAGGGGAGGATTCTGACGGACTCAGGGCAGATGCAATCAGGTACGGGAGCTTTCTGACAGTCGCTCCCGGTGAGACAGCCGTACTGTTCTACAACCAGAGCAACGGCAATATGGTGGAGTACATCAAGGGGCCGGTGCAGAATTTCAAGATTGAAACGGCCAACCTTCCCGTCCTCTCGTCCATAATCGGAGCCGGATACGGCGGAGGGACACCTTTCAGTGCAAGTGTCTATTTTGTCAATACGGCGGCTGCAAACCAGTTCCCGTTCTTCATTGAGGACTGTATGCTGACAGACTACGAAACGGGGCTTGCCGTTCCTGCAAAGATAAAGGGAAAGGTGAGTTTCGGGATTTCGGACTGCGAAAGGTTTTTCCAGGCGCACAATCTCCGGGACATGGATACCTTCTACCTGAAGGAAAAGGTGAAGGAAACGATAACTGATGATCTGAAGCCGATATTCGGAAATGCCTCCGAGCAGCTCAGGATTCCTGCCGTGCTCCTGCCGTCCAATACTGACAAGATCCGCGGTATGGCTTCGTCTCAGCTTGAGGAGAGTCTGGAAGACAATTTTGCCGTGAAACTGCTGAGGCTGAACATCGAGTCTCTTGTCCTTGACACGGCCCATGAAAATTATGTGGCCCTCAAGGCACAGGCCGACGCCAAGGCCCAGGAGGTGATATTCACGACACAGGCGAGGACTGCCCAGGCCAGGAACAAGCTGCAGGCCGTAGACGAAGAGTCCAAACGCATGTCAAGGCAGAATGACATGCTTCTCGACAATATGGAGGACACGCTCAGAAGACAGCGGGAAGAGGCCCAGAGGGCATCGAAGCTGCGGACGGAATCCGAGCATCTTGCCGCGCATCAGATAAATGTGCAGGGGGATGTCGCATACCGGGCCGCACAGAGTCTCGGTGAACTCGGTGCGTCTGGCGGAGCCTCAATGGGAGGCGACGGCATGAACATGGCCGGGATGATGGCCGGAATGATGATGGGTGGTGCTGTCGGCTCCAACATGGCCAACATGATGGGCGGAATGACACAGAACCTTGCTCAGCCTGGTCCGCCTGTCCCTCCGCCGGCAGCCGTGGCACAGTATCATGTGATAGTGAACGGACAGCAGTGCGGTCCTTACAACATGACGCAGATCTCCAATATGATTTCATCAGGCCAGATGACACGCGAGTCATATGTCTGGAAACAGGGCATGGCCAATTGGGCCGCCGCCGGTTCCGTACCTGAACTGGCCGCTGCTTTCGGTGCGGTGCCGCCTCCGTTCATGCCTCCGAAGACCCCTCCTGTGCCACCTGCGCCTCCGGCCATGTAGAACAACGAAAAGATTTTGTTATGGATATAGATGAAATGGCAAATGCCGCAATGGGCTTTGCAATGTATGACAATTTCAGAAAGACGATGGACAATCATTCCATCGCCGGGGATGAAGGCGTTCCTCGTCCTGCCAGGAACTGGTTCGTCATTCTTCAGGGAAGGCAGTCGGGGCCGTTTTCGCTGGGTGAGATCAATTCCATGATTTCCGGAGGCACGGTCACTTCAGGCTCATATGTCTGGAAACAGGGAATGGCCGACTGGCTGCCGGCCTCACAGATGCCGGAACTTATGCCGATGTTCAATGACTGCTCTAAAGAGAAAGAAGATGAAAGTGACAATAAATAAGGTTCTTGCGGTTGCGGCGGTTCTGATATGCGCCATCGCCGGTGTCCTTTTCGGAGTGTTCGGTTTCGGGGCGCTGAACATTGTCTGTTCAGAAATCGTCCTGCTTCCGTCCCTCGTGCTTCTGATGGGTGTGGACATTGTCAATGAGAGAGTGTCGGTCCTGATAAAGACCATAGCCTCGGTCGTGCTTCCTGTTGCCTTGATTGCGAATGTGCTCATGGGCGTGTTTGATGCGGGTACTGCCGCATATATAATTGTCGACGGTATATTGCTTGTGGGTCTTTTTGTCGGGACATATTCCATGACAAGACTGAACCAGTAAAATTTGGTGCCATGAAATTTTTCAGAATATTTTCTGTTGCGGCGTTGATGTTTATTGCTGCTTCCGGGCTTTCCGCCAAGGACAGGCTCGTCGAAAAATCGGGCAAGACACCGGACTGGCTCATGACTTCCGGTCAGGACAGTTTTTCCGTGTTCAGCCAGGATGATGACATCAATGCGGCGAGGGACAGGTGTCTCGCGGACATCCGCCAGTACATCGTCAACTCCATTGCCTCAAACATCACTTCCGTGGAAACCAGCACCACCGGGTCCGACAATATGGACGGTCTGGAGAAACTTTACTCCACCTACAATTCGGAACTGAAGACAGCCGCCGCAAAGCTTCCGTTCCTTACCGGCATTACACTCTCCAATGCGCAGGAAGTCTATTGGGAGAAATACCGGAGGAAGGAAGACGGGACATTCTACTATAAGTACCATGTCCTCTATCCTTTCACCCTGCAGGAAAGGAACCGGCTCATAAAGGAGTTCAAGGAATATGATGCAGGACAATACGGGAAGCTCGTTGAACTGCGTGAGTCATATCCCGTCCTCTCCGATGTGTCCATGATAGACAAGGGCATCCGGGAACTGGAGCCGCTTGTGGAATATTTCTTCGATGATGTGAGGAAGCAGGAAGCCGAATCCCTACTGAAGACCTACCGCAAGGCATATTCTCTCATATCTGTGGTGCCTGTGAGCCAGGAGCTGGGTGAGTTCACCTATTGCCTGATGCTGGACGGGCACGACATCACCTGTTCAAAGGCTCCGCAGATGAGGTCGGAAACAGCCACGGCTCTTGAACTGAAGCCGGACGGGCGCAGGTACAGGCTTACATACGATTACAGCTACTGCTATCCTGCCGATGACAATTATGTCCTGCTCTCCTATTCGTTTCCTGGGGCTTCGCTGAAATATCGGCATGAGTTTGATGTTTCTCAGAAAGAGAACCGTGTCCTTCCCGTAGGTTTCATTGAAATTGACAGGCCTCTTGCCGACAGTACCGGAACTGCAGAAATGACAATTTCCCTGCGTTCGAAGGCGGACGGGAAATTCTCTGTGGGAAATGTGCATTTTTCGGTGCCGTCAGCAGGAATAAAGGCTGATGTCACTGATTTCCGTGACTTCGAAGGCAAGGGAACCAAGCTTTTCAGATGCATGATACCTCTTCCTGAGGCAGAAGTGAAAAGCGCAAGGGGTATGGTTTCGGGTACAATGGATATCCGCCATTCCGACGGGAAGACTGACCATGTGACATTCACATTACCATACAGCATAAAAATCCATTAACAATAAAAATCAAATGTCATGAAAAAGATTTTGATTTATGCAGCTTCTGCCATCATGATTTCTTCAGTGCTGGCTTCATGCGGAGCCTCGAAGAAGGTTGCCGCCACGGAAGGCGAACAGGAAGTGGCTCTCGTTTTTGACGAGCCGCAGTACCGTTCCGACAAGAATTATTTCAGGGACAGCCAGTCCGGCATAAGCAAGGATCTCTCCACGGCCAAGAAGGTCGCCATGCAGAATACCCGCCAGTCCATAGGTGCCATGGTCCAGGCCCAGATCGGTCTTGTAGTCGAGAATTATACCGCCAATGACCAGGCCGGTGATGCCACGAGTGTCGGAAATGACCTGGAGGAAATGGGCAGGACCGTGGTCAACTCCCAGCTCTCTGGTCTTGAAATAGTAGCAGAAAAGGCCTTCAAACTTCCTGACGGTTCTTACCGTTACCATGTCTGCATGCAGCTTGACAAGGATGCCCTCGGCGATGCCCTCACCGCTGCCGTTGAGAAAGACTCCAGACTGAAGCTCAAAGTCAAGAAAGACTCCTTCAGAGCCATCTACGATGAGGTCATAAAGAAGTAACCTCAGACACTCTTTATGTAGTGACAGATGCGTATTTCAATGAGTTCGAAGACAACAGGGGAAGGTGATCAGGATCTGTACCTTCCAGACCTCGTACCATGGCTGCCCCCATTTTAGATGTAAGGTAGGGGTCTTCACCGTATGTTTCTTGTCCCCGTCCCCAGCGCGGATCACGAAAGATATTCACATTGGGTGTCCAATAGGTTAATCCCCGATAGTGATCACCGGTTTTGCCGGCGCGCAAATCTTCGTTGAACAATGCGCGTCCTTCCGATGATATCATATCGGCTGATTTGGCTAAAGCATCGGCATCGAATGTGGCAGCCAATGCAATCGCCTGCGGGAAAACCGTTACCTTTTCTTTCGTACGGGCAACACCGTGAAGTGCTTCGTTCCACCAGTTGTAAGCCGGTACGCCCAGGCGTTCAATAGCCGGAGACTGATGTTTCATCATTTGAACTTTTTCGGATAATGTGAGCCGGGAGACCAGGTCTTCTACCCGTTCCTCTATAGGAAGGTTTATATCACGAAATGGATATGTTTCCTGTGCCCGCACATTTTGCCATGAAACCCATAACGAAAGGATTAAAAAGATATATTTATTCATGCTTTCTTTTTCAGAAACTATTTTGAATAAGTTATAAAAAAAAGATTTCTGAACCGCAAGAAAACAACGAAACATCCGCTCAATAGATTATAAATCCAATGTTTCGGGAAGGCTGAAACCGATATCCTGAAGTCCTGAAGTTGAAATTCTGAGGCTGAAATTCTGATACAGGAAATATGTCATCTGATCCAATGGATTATACATAAAGAAAGCCCTGAAAATCACATGACTTTCAAGGGCTTACTCTTTATGTTTTCCGTGCCTTTGCCGGGGCTACAGTCCGAAGGTGAACATGTTGATGCCATCGTAGACGGAGCTGGCGATGCCGAGGACGAGGACTCCGGCAAGGCAGAGGGCGAGGCCTATGCGTGTGCTGCAGTCGCTGCGGAAGGAAGCGATAGGGGAGTCGCTCTTGTTGATGAACATGGCCTTCACGACAAGGAGATAGTAGTAGAGCGAGATCACCGTGTTGATGAGGGCAATGAACACGAGCACATGGAAGCCCTGTTCGAAGGCGGCGGCGAAGATGAAGAACTTCGAGAAGAAGCCTGCGAACGGAGGGATTCCCGCAAGGGAGAACAGGGCGAGGGTCATGGTGAGGGCGAGCTTCGGATTGGTCTTGTAGAGCCCGTTCCAGTCATCCATGCAGACCTTTCCTCCGCTGTTCTGCTCGACGGCAGAGATCACGCCGAAGGCTGCAAGGTTGGCAACCATGTAGACGAGCACATAGAAAATCAGGGAGGTCATCCCGTACGGTGTGCCGCTGATGACTGCAAGCATGATGTAGCCGGCCTGGGAAATGGAGGAGAACGCGAGGAATCTCTTCAGGTCCTTCTGCCTTATGGCGAATATGTTGGCTATGGTGATGCTCAGGATGATAATGATGTAGAGCAGCAGCTGCCAGTACTGTACCATAGGGGCGAACACCTTCACGAGAATGACCATGAGGGTGAAGGCGGCAGCTCCCTTTGAAATCACCGAGAGATAGGAGGTGACGGATGTCGGCGCTCCCTGGTAGGTGTCGGCTGTCCACAGGTGGAACGGCACGAGGGAGATCTTGAATCCTAGTCCGGAGAAGAAGAAGACCATTGCAAGTATCTGCAGCGGGCTTCCTTCCATTTTGGCTGTCATGTCATCAAAGTAGAGGGTGCCTGTGGTGCCGTACAGGAATGATATGCCGTAGAGCATCAGTCCGCTGGCGAACAGGGCGCTGAGGATGTATTTGGCTCCGGCCTCGGCTGAATTGTTCCTGTATTTGTCGAAGGCGACGAGGCAGGCCATAGGTACGGATGCGAGTTCCATGCCTATGAAGAACATCATGAAGTGGCCTGCGCTTATCATGAAATCCATTCCTATGAGGGTGGAGAGGGTGAGTACATAGAATTCGCCTCTCTTGAACTCCGTGTCTTCCCTGCGCAGCCATGAGTCCGCCTGGAGGAAGACAATGAGAGTCCCTATGGCAAGGATGCTTTTCACTATGCCGAAGACAGGGTTATAGACATACATCCCGCCGAAGATTTCCGCAGACTCCTTGTGGTAAGGAACAATTGTTCCTGCAATGAAAAGCAGCATCAGTGTGCATACGAACGGGTGGAAGAACCTGCGGCCTTTCTTCCCGGCGATCAGGTCATAGAGGAATGCCGCCACCATCACCCCGATGAGGGCGGTTTCCGTGTACATGTAAGAAAATATTGCAGAGTAGTCCATTTCCTGTCAATTCAAAATGTGAGAAACAATAGGTACGATACTGTCGGAAATCATGCCGCTCATCCAGAGAGGTGAAAGACCGAGTCCGGCGATGGCCACTATGAGCACTATGACGGCCAGACGCTCATCCCAGGTGGCATCGGTGAGCTTGAGATGCTCCGGATTGGTGCATGTGCCATAGAGTATCTTGCCGATGAGGCGGAGGATGTAGACTGCGGTGATCACTATCGAGGTGCAGGCTATTATGGTCACGACCCTGTGGAAGGTGTCATGTACCATGAATGCACCGTTGAATATGGTCATTTCTGCCACGAATCCGCTCAGTCCCGGGAGACCGAGGTTGGCGAGTCCGGCTATGACATAGCATACGGAAAGGAACGGCATTATCTTCATCAGTCCGCTCAGTTCCCGGATATCCCTTGTGTGTGTCCTGCCGTAGATCATGCCTATCAGGGCGAAGAAGAGGGCGGTCATCAGTCCGTGGCTCAGCATCTGGAGAACCGCACCGGTGGCGGCAGTGGTGTTGAGCATGAGGATGGCGAAGAGCACGAGACCGCAGTGTGACACTGAAGAATATGCGTTGATGTATTTCAGGTCGGTCTGTACGCATGCGGAGAATGCCCCGTAGACAACCGAGATGGTCGTAAGGATTATGAATATCCAGCTGAGTTCCTGGGCTGCGTCAGGGAGAAGGTATATGGCTATGCGGAAGCAGCCGTATCCTCCTAATTTCATCAGCACTCCTGCGTGCAGCATGGACACGGCCGTAGGGGCGGAGGCATGTCCGTCAGGGCTCCATGTGTGGAACGGGAAGAGGGCGCCAAGCACTCCGAATCCGATGAACACTATCGGAAACCATATCCTCTGCATGGAAAGCGGGATGTTGTGCAGCTGCGCTATCTCCATTATGTTCATTGTGGTGGCCCCGGAGCCGAAATATATGCCGAGGATGCCTATCAGGATGAGGGCGGAGCCTCCCATCAGCATCAGGGTGAGCTTCATGGCGGAGTATTCCTTGCGGCCCGTGCCCCATACGCCTATCAGCAGGTACATCGGGATGAGGGCTACCTCATAGAACATGAACATGGTGAAGAGGTCGAGCGAAATGAAGAATCCGAAGACCCCGACGCTCAGAAGGCAGAACCACAGGAAGAATTCCTTTGTCCCGTCAGTCATTTTCCATGATGCGAAGGTGCCGGTGAATACTATAATCGCTGAAAGCAGGAGCATCGCCACCGAAATGCCGTCCACGCCCACTGCGTAGTGGATGTTGAGAGGTGCATACCAGATATGGCTGTCTGTCAGCAGCATTTCGGCCGTCTGCCCGTCGGCCCTCATTCCGAGATATGCGAACACAAGGTATATGGCAAGCGCCAGGAGCAGGGATGACCCTGTCACCATGACTGCATGTATCTGCCTTATGTTCCTGGACAGCCAAAGTCCGAGCATCATGACTGCCGGAATGGCCGGGAATAGTGACAATATATTCATAATCTGTCGTTTTGACTTTTAAAATTGCCGTAATGGCTATATGTTAATTTTGTATGTGCTATGCATGGGAATTCAAAAGTGAAAGTTATCCCCTTTTCCCGTGAGGTCAACCTCGGCTTCTCTTTCCGGAAGGTCTCAATGTGTCAGGCGGTCAGATCAGCAGCAGGATGACTGTAAGCCCGAGGGCACCTCCGAGGAACCATATACCGTATCTCTGGACATAGCCGCTCTGCATCCTCCTGATGCCCCATGACACCTTTCCTGTGACAGTCGCAAGCATGTTGAAGAAGCCGTCCACGACATGCCTGTCGAACCATGCTACAGGTGTGGATATGCAGGCGAAGATGATCCTGTGTGTGATGAACTGGTATATCTCATCGATGTAGAAGCGGTGGTACGCAGCCTTGTGGAGTCCGCTGAACTTCGTTGCAAGCCCGTCTGCCACCTTCCTGTCCTCGCGCATGTACATCCATGTGGCCAGGGCTATTCCTGCCGCTGCCACGCAGAGGCTTATCGTAGCCACTTTCCAGTCAATGTGTATGTGGTATGCCTGGCCGTTGCTGCTGATGAACTCACCGAAAGGAATCCAGCCTGCGAACAGGGTCACGACGGCAAGGAAGATGAGCGGGATTGTCATCGTGAGAGGGGCCTCATGAGGCCTGTGCTCCGCATGCAGTTCCGTGTTCTCCTTGCCCCAGAATATGCACCAGTACAGCCTGAACATGTAGAATGCAGTGAGTCCGGCGATGAAGGTCATCACCCAGCCCATAACAGGGCTGAAATCGAAGCATGCGGCCAGAATCTCGTCCTTGGAGAAGAATCCGCTCAGAGGCCAGATGCCGGCAATGGCAAGGCAGGCCACGAGGAAGGTGACATGGGTCACAGGCATGTATTTCCTCAGCCCGCCCATTGCGGACATCTCGTTGGAGTGGACTGCATGGATGATGCAGCCTGCCCCGAGGAAGAGGAGAGCCTTGAACATGGCGTGGGTGAAGAGGTGGAACATGGAAGCCATGTATCCGAGCCCTCCTTCGTGTGGGTCTGCGGATGTGCAGACTCCGAGGGCCACTATCATGAAGCCTATCTGCGATATGGTACTGAATGCCAGCACCCTCTTTATGTCGCTCTGCACGCAGGCCACGACAGCGGCATACAGGGCAGTGAAGGCTCCGACATAGGCAGTGACATGGAGCACTTCCGGAGCATAGCCGATGAACAGCGGGAACATCCTTGCCACGAGGTAGACGCCTGCCACAACCATTGTCGCCGCATGGATGAGGGCGGACACTGGTGTCGGGCCTTCCATCGCATCAGGCAGCCAGATGTGCAGCGGGAACATCGCACTCTTTCCTGCTCCTCCGATGAACATCAGTCCGAGGGCAAGCGGAAGCAGCGCCTTTGCTGCACCGAGGGCCGGAGCATCAGGGGTGAAGGAGAATGTACCCGTATAGAATCCGTATATGAGGATGCCGATGAGGAAGCCCAGGTCGGCGAACCTTGTGACGATGAATGCCTTCTTGGATGCGGCTATGGCCTCCTTCTTTGTGTAGTAGAATCCGATCAGGAGATATGAGCTGACTCCCACGAGTTCCCAGAAGATATACATCTGGAAGATGTTGGTGGCGAGCACGAGTCCGAGCATGCTCATCGTGAACAGGGAAAGGAAGGCGTAGTATCTCTGGAAGCCCCTTTCTCCTTTCATGTAGCCGAAAGAATAGATGTGCACCATCAGCGACACCGTGGATATGACAATCAGCATCATGACCGAAATCGGGTCGAGGAGGATGCCGAGGTCAATGTGCAGGTTCCCGTTGAACGGGAGCCATACGGTGTTCCACGGAATCAGGGAAGGGAAGATCCCTGAGGCGTCCCTGCCGGCCCCGAAATATGAGAATGCCGTCCAGTAGCTGAGGATGGCGACAATTCCCGTCACAATGGTGCCGAATGCTCCGGCGGCTGCCGGCTTGAGCCTTGTCCCGAGCAGCCCGATGAGGATGAAACTCAGGAACGGAAGCAGAAGTATGAGTATCGTGTATTCCATAATTGTCTGTCCGATAATGTTATGACTTGCCTACCATTTCATCTTGTCAAGGTTCTTGACCTGGATGTTGCGCATGTTGCGGTAGATGTTGATGATGATGGCTATGGCCACAGCAGTTTCCGCAGCGCTGATTCCTATCGCGAAGAGCGAGAAGAAGAAGCCCTCAAGCTGTCCCGGAAAGAGGAAGCGGTTGAAAACCACGAAATTGATATCCACTGAGTTGAGTATCAGCTCCACCGAGATGAGCATGGCAAGCAGGTTGCGGCGCGTGAAGAATCCGTAGATTCCCGCGAACATCATTATTGTGGAGACTATCAGATAATATTCCATCTGTATCATGGCAATCCTGTTTTATCGTTTTCTGGCTATCATTATTCCTCCTATTATGCAGGCTAGCAGCAGCACGCTTATCACCTCGAACGGGAGGACATATCCGTATTTGTCCATGCTCATCAGGGTATGGCCTATTTCCTTGACGGGCAGTTCCCCGTGCTCGAACACCTGGCCCAGGAACTTGTGCTTGAGCATCACGAACAGGCAGATGCCCAGGGCTGCAAGCGTGGCTATGAGTCCGGCGAAGAACTTGCCTTTCTTCAGCTTCTCGGCCTGGTCACCCTCGCTGGAGGTCAGCAGGATGGAGAACACATAGAGCACCGTGATGCCTCCTGCGTAGATCAGCAGCTGGACCGCTCCGAGAAAGGAGTAGTTGAGCTGGAAATAGATTCCTGCAGTGCCGAAGAGCACGAAGAGCAGGTAGGTGGCCGCCCTCAATATGCGCTTGGTGGTGACGGCCAGTATCGAATTCGCCACAATGAACAGGGCGAGTACGGCAAATACTATCAGATCAAGGGTTATGTTCATGACTGTTGTTTGTTCAGTGTTTTGACAAGTTTGCTTCTTGTGAATACTGCATGTTCAAAGTTCGTGGAGAACCTTATCGCATCATGCGGACAGGCATTCACGCACAGGTGGCAGAACATGCATGAGCCGAGGTCGTATTCGTATTTCACAAGGCGTTTCTTCTTCTTTCCCGTTTCCGGGTCCTCGACCATTTCAGAAGTGATCCTGATGGTGTTGTTCGGGCATGCCATCTGGCAGAGCCCGCAGGCTATGCATCTGTTGTTCCCGTTTTCGTCATGCGGCATCGTGAGTTCTCCGCAGAACCTGTCGAACATCTTCAGCTCCGCCCTGTTCTCCGGATACTGTTGCGTCACCTTCGGTGTGAAATATTCCACGAAGGTTACCTTCATTCCGGTCAGGAGCGAGCCGATACCGCGAAAAAGACCTTTAATATATTTGACCATGACTTAAAAATGCAATTTGAATACTACAACAATTACCATCAGGAGCAGGTTGAGCAGCCCTATCGGGACGAGATACTTCCATTCGAGAGTAAGTATCTGGTCGATCCTGAGTCTCGGGAATGTCCATTTGATCCACATGAGCAGCCATACGATGAAGAATGCCTTTGCAAAGAACCAGATGAATCCCGGAATCCAGTCCATCACTGCGTTGAACCCGTCCCAGCCTGGGATGTGGAGCGGCATCCATCCTCCGAGGAAGATGGTGGCGGCAATGCCGGATATGATGAAGAGGTTCACGAATTCTGCCACATAGAACAGGCCGAAGTGCATGCCGGAATATTCCGTGTGGTAGCCTGCGGTCAGCTCGGATTCCGCTTCGGGAAGGTCGAATGGGCCGCGGTTCACTTCCGCATTGCCTGCAATGAGATATATCACGAATGCGATGACTGCAGGGATGTGTCCCTTGAATATGAACCATCCGTCAGCCTGGCGCATCACTATCTCCGAGAACTGCATCGTGTCAGTGAGAACCACTATCGTGAGTATGGAGAGCCCCACGGAAAGCTCGTAGCTGATCATCTGTGCGCCGCTGCGCATTGCCCCGATGAGGGAATACTTGCTGTTCGAACTCCAGCCCGCCAGCAGGATCCCGACTATTCCGATGGAGGATGCCGCCATGAAGAAGAGTATCCCCACATTGAAGTCAAGGATTTCCATTCCGCGGCTTATCGGGATGCACGCAAATGCCATGACTGAAGCCAGGATTACCATATATGGGGCGAGGTTATAGAGAAACTTGTCCGAGTGCCTTATGGTGATTATCTCCTTTGTCAGCATCTTGAACACGTCGCAGATGACCTGTATGCTTCCCCACGGTCCTACCCTCGTCGGGCCCAGACGGCACTGGAATGCTGCGCATACCTTGCGCTCCATGTAGATCATGATGATCGCTATGATGACATACAGCAGCAGGAGACAGATGCCTATCATGAGGCATTCCAGAAAAATTGCGAGACCATCCGGCATTACGGAGGTCAGCTGTGTATGTATCCAGTTTGTAACTATACCGAAATCAAACATAAACGCCGGTGCTTTAAATATGGATTACTCTGTTATCTGTCAATGTCAGGGACAACATAGTCAAGGGTACCTCCAATGGCTATGAGGTCGGCTATCTTGGCATTCCTTGAAATGGTGTCTATGCAGGAGACGAGAGGAAGACCTGTGGACCGGAACTTCATCCTGTAAGGGGACTTGTCTCCACGGCTTTCTATATATACCCCGAACTCTCCACGGCTTCCTTCAACGGCGGTATACCAGCTTCCTTCAGGGAGCTTGATGACAGGCTTCACCTTCATCTGCCATTCTCCTTCCGGGATGTTGTCTATGAGCTGCTCGATGATGTTGAGGCTCTGTTCTATTTCCAGCATCCTCACCATGTAGCGGTCGAAGCAGTCTCCGTTGTGGAGGACGATCTCCTTGAAGTCCACCTTTCCGTACATGGCGTACGGATGCCTCTTGCGCATATCGCAGGCCCATCCTGATGCCCTTCCGGTGCCTCCGGTGGCTCCGAATGATATGGCATCCTCACGCGAAAGCACTCCGGTGCCGATGAGCCTCTGCCTTGCAATCACATTGCCGGTGAACACCTCATGGTATTCATTGAGCTTTGGACGCATGTACTTTATGAACTCCTTGACTTTCTTTACGAATTCCGGATGTATGTCGGCCTGTACTCCTCCGATGGTATTGTATGTCTGGATGAGCCTGCCTCCGGTGGTCTGTTCGAGGATGTCGAGCACCTTTTCCCTGTCCCTGAATCCAAAAAAGAACACTGTCAGGGCACCCATGTCCTGGCAGAGGCAGGAGACGAAAAGGAGATGGGAGTCTATCCTCTGCAGCTCGTCCATTATGGTCCTTATGCACTGGATCCTTTCGGACACCTCCAGCCCCATTGCCTTTTCTATGCAGGCGCAGAGGGCGTGGCGGTTCTGCATTGCTCCAAGATAATCCAGCCTGTCAGTGAATCCGAGAGTCTGCGGATAAGTGAGGGATTCACATAATTTTTCTATGCCCCTGTGGATATATCCGCTGTGCACGTCTATCTTCTTGATGGTCTCTCCTTCGAGAGAAACGAGGAATCTTAGGACCCCGTGGGTCGCCGGATGCTGCGGGCCTATGTTTATCACATACTCCTGGTCTTCGAAAAGCGGATGCCTTTTGAGAATATAGCTGCCGTCCTTTGTCATTTCATAGCTCGGTGCATCATTGGATGTCTCCTCGTTTTCCATGTTCAGAGGATTCAGCGAGCTGTCATAGTCCTTGCGGAGCGGATGTCCTTTCCAGTCATCCCTGAGGAACAGTCTGCGCAGGTCAGGATGTCCCAGGAACTTGATCCCGAAGAAATCATATGCTTCCCTTTCATTGAAGTCCGCTCCCTTCCACAAGTCATGGACAGACGGAATTCCGGCATTTTCCCGGTCCGGGTCAATGGCGGCAAGCACCACATTCTCTCCAGTGGATGTATTTTCAAGGTGATATACGCAGCCGAGTCCTTCTTCGCCCCAGTCCATTCCGGTGAGGCTGCGCAGAAAATCGAATCCTTCCTCATGCCTGAGCTTTTCGGCAAGGCTCCTGAAGGATGTTGCCGGCACCCTGAACATGCCGTCCCCTGCCTCCGACCATACTGCGGATGGCTCCATGGCGGCAATCTTTTCTTTCATGTCGATTCTGTTCTCCATATCAATCCGTCTTTATGCCAGTCCTGATTCGTCGTATTCGCTGTAATCCTCGGCCTTGTTGGTGTCTTCCCTCATGAGCCTTTCGTATTCCTTTTCACTTATGCCCTTGTTCAGGCCTCCGAGAAACCTCTGTGCCTTCACCTTCCGCTGCAGCTGCATCAGACCGTAGAGCATGGCTTCCGGCCTTGGCGGGCATCCCGGAATGTACACGTCCACAGGGATGATCTTGTCCACTCCGTCCACCACATGGTATGACTTTTTGAACGGACCTCCGCTTATGGCGCAGCCTCCGGTGGCTATGACATATTTCGGGTCGGCCATCTGGTCATAGAGACGCTTGAGGACAGGCGCCATCTTGTGTGTGATGGTTCCTGCCACCATGATGAAATCCGCCTGGCGCGGGGATGACCTTGCCACTTCAAAACCGAATCTGGCGAAGTCGTGCCTTGCCGCCCCTATGGCCATGAATTCGATGCCGCAGCAGCTGGTTGCGAATGTGAGCGGCCACAGGCTGTTGCTGCGTCCCCACTCGATCACATCGTCGAGGCAGCCCACCACCACATTTGTCCCGTTGTCGCGTAGCTCCTTCAGCATCTGTTCGATGTATTCGTTGTCGTTGAAATCCTCATATTTCATCGACTTTATATTGACATTTCTCTTCATCATCAATGATTTTTTCCGTTAATGCATGTCATTCAGCCCTTCCTGCCGCTATTTCCATTCGAGGGCACCTTTCCTCCATGCATATGCAAGCCCGAGCACGAGGATGAGCAGGAAAAACAGGACGCTGGCGAGACCGAAGATGCCCAGATCCTGCACTACGACAGCCCATGCGAAGAGGAAGACCGTCTCCACATCGAACATCAGGAACAGGATGGCGAAAAGATAGTATCCCACCTTGAATTGCATCCAGGACTTTCCCCTGGTCGGAATTCCGCATTCGTAAGGCTCGCTTTTCTGCGGGTTGTAGGACCTCGGGGCAATAGCCTTTGCTATTCCCACTGCGGCAGCCACCATTATGACGGCTATAAGTATTACAACTATCAGCAATATGAAATTCATGACTTTGGAATTTAAGTCGTTATGTCATTTGGAAGTTTTCCTGACGGAAAATGCGCACTCTGCCCATGCCGCGCATGGACACCGCGCCCGGCATCACCGGATGTCTCTGTCAGACAAGGATGCGTCCAAGGGCGAACACGAAATAGTCCGCCATTCTCGGACAGGAGTCACTTATGTCCGGACAGTGTCTGTTTGAAGGATTTTTTGTTCCGGATACGGCCGAAAGATGTTGCCATATCCCCTGGATGTCGGGAGTCCTCTGGGCATTCTGCGGCATGCCTGTGAAAATCATCACCGTGGAAGTGAGTTCCATGTTTTCTTCCTGGACAGGAATGAAAGTGCTGACTGCGGTCCTGCAGATGAACATCGGAACCTCGTCCTCCCTGTCCGCAATGCTTCCGCAGATCTTCTCACCATATGCAAGATGCGCTGCCAAGCCGCCCAGAATCACGGCAGTGAGCAGACAGAAAGTGATATGATGAGATATCCTGTGCATTGCATCTTCTCTGAAAAACGGGCGCAAATTTACATAAAAAATGAAAAATCACATCATTTTTCGTCCCGAAAGGCATTATTTTGCTATTTTTGCGCCCCAAAACCGGCCGAAAGGCATTGATTCATTATGGAATTCATCAATATAATAGACTATATAGGGACTTTCGCATTTGCGATAAGCGGCATCCGTCTGGCGGCAGCGAAGAATTTCGACTGGTTCGGGGCGTATGTGGTGGGTTTCGTGACGGCAGTCGGAGGCGGTACTTTGAGGGATGTCATGCTGGATGTGACCCCGTTCTGGATGGAGCAGGCATCCTATGTTGTCATTACGGGACTCGCCCTTGTCTTTGTGCTGATATTCAGGAAATATGTCGTCCGGCTGGACAATACATTCTTTATTTTTGATGCGGTCGGTATCGCGCTCTTCACTGTCGTAGGCGTGGAAAAGAGCATCGCCGCCGGATATCCGGTATGGGTCAATGTCATCATGGGCACCATCACCGGGGCCGCCGGTGGGATGTTCCGCGATATCTTCATCAATGAAGTCCCTCTCATTTTCCGCAAGGACATCTATGCGATGGCCTGTCTTGCCGGAGGTCTTGTGTATTATTTCTGCCTGTGGCTCAACCTTCCCACAATTGCAGTACAGGTTTCAGCCGCCATAGCCGTTTTCCTCATCCGGGTGCTCTCGGTACATTTCAAGATAAGCCTGCCGTCCCTCAAGAGCATTGATCAGGACAGGCAGGCTTGAATTTCCGGTCTGCGGATTTCAGTCGATGAACTTCACCTTTTCCGCGTTACGAGGTTTTGCAGCAGGAGTCTCGTCAGGGTAGCCGAAAGCGATGCAGTACAGCAGCTCATAGCCTTCGGAGAAGCCGAGCCGCTCCAGATATTCCGCTCCTGCAGGTGTCTTGAAGAATCCGGCAGGGCCGCCCAGGCAGCATGAGCCTATGCCCATCGACCATGCGGAGAGGATCATGTTTTCCCCAAGCAGGCCACAGTCTATCGCAGACATCCCGTAGGATGGGTCATTTGCAATGAATGCCACCGTCGGAGCGTTTCTGAACATGTTCACGAATGAAGGATCTTCTCCCATTTTCGGATTCTCCTTGAGGAAGGCTTCCGTGGCTCCGGCTATGAACTCCGGATTGTCCACCACCCGGACTTCCCAGGACTGCCTGTTCATTCCGTTGGGTGCGTTGATGCCGCAGTTCAGGATGGTCTGCATCGTGTCCCTGCCCACCGGCTGTGGCTTGTACTTGCGTACGCTTCTGCGTGACATGATGGTCTCAATGACCGTTTCTGAAACGGATTTTTCTGTCGCGGCCTTCTCCTCCGTCACGCCGCATCCCGGCACCAGCATGCTGCTGCACAGCAGGGCCGCCGAAATTGTGAAAATTTTTGAATGTTTCATCTTTCAGGATTTTATCCTCTAAATATACCCCTCTTTTTTTGAAAATTCAAGAATTCTTTCAGACAGCGGGTCAGAGTGTGCCCTGCTTGAGGCGTTCGACATAATGGTCGATGCGGTGGAGTTCTGCCGGGATGTCGATGCGCTGCGGGCAGTGCGGGGAACACTGGTTGCAGCCGATGCACCGGCTGGCCTGGCGGAGGCGCGGGACGCTGCGGTCATAGCCCACGAGGAAGGCGCGGCGGGCTTTCCTGTAGCCTTCGCTGCGGGAAGAGGCTGGGATATTGCCTTCGTTGAGGCATTTGTTATAGTGCAGGAGGATACCGGGGATGTCAATGCCGTAAGGGCAAGGCATGCAGTATTTGCAGTCATTGCAAGGTATGGTGTCGAACTGCATCAT
>JADIMO010000003.1 GCA_017694755.1 Candidatus Cryptobacteroides merdavium | reverse complement strand
CACTCGGCTTGCAGTTTATTTTACGAATGCGGTGATTTCGCCTTTGGCAACCATGTCGCCCTGTTTTGAGCAGATGGCCACGATGCGTCCGTCAACAGCAGGGATGACCTCTTCCATGCCGTAGTAGGTCTGGATATGGCTCATTGCCTGGCCTGCCTTCACTTCAGTGCCCACTACAGGAGCCGAGGAGGCGTCATCGACATCCACCTGCCAGATGAGCTGGCCTTTCACCGGAGCCTGTATCGGAGTTGCGTCAGGGTATTTCTCGGCAATCTTTTCCACATCATACTTAGGCATTTCCACCACCGGACGGGTGATGATTATCGGGGCGCCTGCCTTTTCCTTGGCAGCTTCAAGGTCTTTCTTGAAACGCTCCTTGGCTATGCCGCTCTTGTAGTCACGGTACTGCCTTTCGTGCATTGCGAACTCGAAGAGCTCTTCGTCGTCCTCGCCGAAGTCCCAGCCCTCTTCCTGCATCATCTTGCGGTACTTGTCAAGCTCGTTCGGGAATGCGTCCTGAGGATTTCCGGTGTAGAATTCAAGACCCTTGGACTTTGCAAGTTCCACGATTTCAGGCGCAAGCTCGCCAGGGAGTTTTCCCATCTTGCCGAGAATCATGTTCCATGTGTCCTTGTCGATGGTGGTCCATCTCGGCTGGCCCTTGAGGATGTTCATCAGGTTCATCAGGGCAGTGTTCTTCACATACTGGCTGAACGGTGTCACGAGTGGCGGATAGCCGAGGCGAGGCCATACATATTCCACTTCCTGGAACAGCATCACCATCAGGTTGTCGAGGGTAAGCTCCTGCTTGCCCTGTGCCCTGAGGGAGGCGTTTATTGCCCCGTGGAACCCTTTCAGGTCCGCCATCATCGAGCCCATCATGCCGCCCGGAAGACCGCAGCCGACCAGGAGGGAGGACATGTGGGAGTTGTTCGGGTCGATCCAGTAGCCGAGGAATTCGTCAATGAATTTCTGGGTAAGACGGCGCACTTCCATGTAGGCATCCATGTTGAGGTCCTTCACGAGGAAGCCGTCTGCCTTCATCATTTCACGGATGGTGATAACGTCCGGATGCACCTTGCCCCATGAAAGCGGCTCTACGGCCACATCGAGGTAGTCGGCACCGGCCCTTGCCACTTCAAGCATCGAGGCTGGGGAGAATCCCGGTCCGCAGTGTCCGTGATACTGTATCTTGATGTGCGGATATTTCTTCTTGATGGATTTCGTGAGCTCTCCGAGCATGGTAGGGCGTCCGATTCCTGCCATGTCCTTCAGACAGATTTCGTCGCATCCGTATTCAACCACCTTGTCAACGATTCCCATGTAATATTCCACAGTGTGGATAGGGGAGTTGGTGATGGAAAGGGCCACCTGGGAGATCATCCCGCCTTTCTTTGCATATTCCACTGAAAGCCTGAGGTTCCTGTGGTCGTTCAGTCCGCAGAAAGACCTGGATATGTTGGTGCCCTGTTTCCCCTTGACCTTATACATCAGTTCCCTGACATCGGCAGGGACAGGATTCATCCTGAGTGCGTTAAGTCCTCTTTCAAGCATGTGGGTCTGGATTCCGGCCTTGTTGAAGGGTGCCGTCCATTCGCGCACTGCCTTGTTCGGATTTTCCCCGAAAAGAAGGTTCACCTGCTCGAATGCCCCTCCGTTGGTTTCCACCCTGTCGAAGCATCCCATGTCAATGATGGCAGGAGCCACTTCCTTGAGCTGGCTGACAGTCGGGACATATTTTCCCGAAGACTGCCACATGTCTCTGTACACGAGAGAAAATTTTATTTCACGCGCCATAATCTTTGGTTTAAATTTCAATTCAACCTGCGAAGATACGCAAAATTTTGTAAAATCGGACATTTCGTATCGGAAGGCAGTCGTTGCAAAGGCACGGGAGTTGCAGGGAATTTCCCCCGCCGCCATGGCCTGTAACTATGACAAGAACACATATTATTATATATACGGCAATGTTTCTGGCTCTTATGTCCGCAGTCTCATGCCGTCACGATGAAAAAACAATGCCCGATCCTCTTGACGAAGTGGGGCAATATGTCTTTGAATATCCTGACAGTGCGCTGAATGTGCTTGACAGCCTGCCTCGGTCCCTCCTCGATTCCGGAGAGAAGAAGGCGAAGTATGCGCTGATGTATTCCATAGCCTCGGACATCACGGGGGAAAGGCCCATGCAGGACAGTCTTGTCAGCATTGCATACAATTATTACAAGAAATACGGATCCGACAGGGACAGGCTTGAAGCCTATTATTTCATGGGCAGAATCTACGGGAATGCCGGGAATGAGAATATGGCCATGTCCTGTTTCGTGCGTGCGGAATATTATATGGACGGCTCTGAAAGTCCTGAATTTGACGGCAGGCTGTATTATGCCAAGGCCAGGTTGTATGAGGACGGATTCGGCTACCGTGATGCCATCAAAAATTATGATTTGGCGGCACAGAGCTATCTGAGGGCAGGTGACGCCGAACATTATGCCGAATCATGTGTCCGTGCGGCAAGGTCCTGTTTCTCAATGGGGGACAAGGAAAAGGCAAGGGAGTTCCTGTCAAGGATTGATACATACTGGGATGACATACGGGACTCGGACAAGGTAAGGTATTTCAGGCTTCTGGTCAGGATGGACGAGGACATATCGCTGGATGATGTGCTCAAGGCCGTGGATGAGCAGATTGAGGATACCGGCACGCTTGAGGCAGGGAACCTTCTGTCAATAGCGGACATCTACCTGCAGTCCGGTTATGTGGATTCGGCCATGACATGGCTGAACAGGTATTCCGTAATGAACTCGGATTTCAGACGCAATCCGACTTTCTGGCTCCGTCTCTCCAGTGTATACGATTCGCTCGGTCAGGCGGAAAATGCTCTTTCCGCATACAGACGGCATGTGGTTCTGAAAGATTCCACATACATGGACAAGCTGCAGGAGAATGTAAGGCTTGTCGAGAAACGTTTCGATGAACAGGTGAATATCTACAGGGCCAGGATAGTGTGGACATGGGTTTTTGTTGCCCTTGCGGTGACTGTGGCCGTAGCCATATTTCTCATTTTCCGGTTCAGGCGTAAATTCTGGAGGCAGAGCCGGAGGGCCGAGCATCTTGAAGGGCTGTACAGGTCAGTGTCGGACGAAAAGGAGGCCCTGTCCGGAATGGTGAAGAATTCCGTCCTTATAGATGAGCCTACGCGCAAGGTGCTTGAAAACAGGCTTTCCGTACTTGATGAGCTTCTGACCGTGCGGCTTCTCGACAGGGACAGGTATTCTCCTGAAAAGGCATCGGAAATGATAGAGTCCATTGCCTTGGACAAGGACGCCTACCTGAATTCACTCGGCCTGATGTTTTCCGTCAGGCATCCTGCCGTGGCGGACCGTTTCCGTTCTCTCCAGCTGAGCACATGGGAGATAGGATACTGCAGCCTCTATTGCATGGGGTACAAGGGCAAGGACATAGGGAATATACTCAGTTCGAGCCGGTATTACAAGATCAACAGTGTCATCAGAAAAAAGTTCGGCATCGGCCCGAAGGACACCAACATTGACATCTACCTGAGAAAACTCATGTCTGACATAGAGTCGGAAGACAGTGAACGCCGGGACTGACATGAAAATAGTCTGCATCCCGTGCCAAATGGAAGACAAATTGTTCGCTTCGGAAGACTTTTTCTGTTTCATTATATTTAAATCATTGATAATCAATATTGGCCTAAAACCAAAATGCCAAACTTCCGTTTTGCCGTGAAAACTTTTCAGGTCTAATTTTGCGTCTTGGAATTTTTGATGCAGACATGAAAAACAGAAAATTTGTTTTGCGGCAGCTGGTGCATGTATTCTCCTTTTGTCTTTGTTTTCTGGCGGCAACGGAAAATGTCAGTGCTGCTTCAAGACCGGAACATGAGGAGGTTCTTGTGCCGGAAGAATATGTAATCAAAGGGAAAGTCACAGATGACCTCGGGAATCCTCTCGTCGGTGCGAGTGTGCTGATAAAGGATGCGCCGCTTTCAAAAGGTGTGGTGACTGACCTTGACGGAAATTTCTCAATGACGGTATCTCCGAAGTCGGTGCTTCTCATTTCGTATGTGGGGTTCCGCGACATGCGTTTTCCGGTGCTGGCCAGGAAAAAGCTCAACATAATTCTGGAGATGGACACTGAGTTTCTGGACGATGTGGTCGTCGTGGGGTACGGCACGCAGAAGAAGTCCGACCTTACGGGCTCGATAGCTTCGGTGGACGCAAAGGACATCCGCAATGTGCCTGCCCGTTCCATGGCGGAGGCTCTCCAGGGAAAGGTGGCCGGTGTGATGGTGTCGAAGAACGACGGGACTCCGGGCAGCAGTTCGGACATAGTCATCCGCGGAGTCGGTTCCATCAACGGCCTGAATCCGCTTTTCGTGATAGACGGCGTGGCTGTGGAGAACACCTCTGACTACAATCTCAGCGACATAGAATCCATAGAAATCATAAAGGACGCAAGTGCCGCCGCCATCTACGGTTCGCGGGCTGCGGGAGGCGTGATTCTCGTCACCACGAAGAAGGGAAACTACAATTCCGCCCCGAGGCTTTCGTTTTCGGCGAGAGTAGGTGTCCGCTCGCTTTCGGACATGTACGAAATGCTTGATACTCAGGATTACATCAGGGTGAAGCAGGCCCTGGGGGAGAACTATTCCCTTTGGAACGACCCTTCTTCCCTCCCTTATACCGACTGGACGGATGAAATCTACCGCAACGGTCTGGAGCACAGCTATAATCTCTCCCTTTCGGGAGGCGGCGGCAAGATCAGGTATTATCTGGCCGGGGCGTACGAAAGGGAAAACGGCACGCAGGTGGACAACTGGTGGGAGAGGATTTCCGCAAGACTGAATGTGGACTATGCCGTCAACAAGGCCGTGACTGTGGGCACAAGGATATATTTCGCAAGGCTCAGGGAGAATCCCTACACCCTTTCATTCCCGTGGGTTTCAATCCCGTTCATGAGCGTGAAGAATCCTGACGGCTCCTGGACTGCCATCCCTGACGGCATCGACACTTCTGCCGGCAACCCGAGGGGCGACATAGGCCTTCATCACTACAAGTCCTCTGACATCGTGGGCAATGCAGACCTTTATGTGGACTGGAACATCGTGGACGGGCTGAAGCTGAATGTGACAGGGGCTGCCCATTTCGGAGGCGGGTATGATGACAATTACACTGAAGCCAACGACCTCGGCCGTTCCCCGACCACTGACAGCTATTACAAATATTTGGACTACAGCGAAGAATATACCCTTACCACGACTCTTTCATACGGCAAGGTGTTCGGAGGGAAGCATGACTTCAATGTGATGGCCGGATTCGAGGCGAAGGCAGCCAATTATGCCTTTGTGGGCGGCACTGCGACAGATTTTCCGATATCCGACCCGCAGTCGTTCGCCCTGTCCGCCGTGGATGACATGTCCGCTTCCGGCACATTGAGTTATGACAGATTCCTTTCATTTTTCGGAAGGGTGACCTATTCGTACGACAACAGGTATCTTTTCACCGCCAATTTCCGCCGGGACGGCTCCCCGAAGTTCGGCCCGAATCACCGATGGGGCAATTTTCCTTCTTTTTCTGCCGGATGGAAGATTTCGGAGGAGCCTTTTTTCAAGAACTGGTCACAGAACTGGCTGACTTCAGTCAAGCCGCGCGTCAGCTGGGGTATCCTCGGCAACGACACTGCCCTTGCAAGCTACTCCTATCTGTCGTCGTTCAAGAATGTCACGGTACATTCATTTGACGGCTCGTCGGCAGTTTCCGGCTACAACAACCCCAAGGTCATCAACGAAGACATCAAATGGGAGTCAATCCAGACGATTGATGCAGGAATTGACCTCGATTTCTTCGACAACAGGCTTTCGCTCTCGTTCGACTGGTACCGGCGCATCACCAAGGACATGATATATGCCCTTTCAGTGCCGCCTTCCTCCGGTATCACCCAGCCTTCGTCGCTCGGCACAATGTCCACAGTTCCGGTGAATCTTGGACGCATTGACAACAACGGATGGGAACTCCTGGTCAGCTACAGGAACAATGTCGGCGGACTGAACTATTCCGTCAGCGCGAATGTGTCGCAGAACCGCAACAAGGTCATTGACCTCGGCCTTCCGACAGCCTATATCTATGGGGGAGGAGGACATCCGAATGAGGGGCCGAGCCCCTGCAAGACTGTCAACGGCATGCCTGTGAGCAGTTTCTGGGGACTGAAGACCGACGGGATGATCACCTCGCAGGAAGAGATAGACGAGCTCAATGCCATAGCCCGCGCCAACGGCCATGAGTATTATCACCAGCGCCTTACCGGTGTCGGGGACCTGAAGTTCGTGGACCTGAATGGTGACGGCACCATCAATGATGACGACTGCACCTTCATCGGCAACCCATGGCCGAAAGTCCAGTACGGATTTACTATTTCCCTGGACTACAAGGGAATCGACTTTACCGCCGACTTCCTGGGCGTTACAGGAAACGATGTCATGAACCTTTCGAAGTCCTATACCCAGAGCGTGGTCCAGAGTTCGAATACGACTGCCGAGGTCTTCAAGGCTTCATATTTCATGGGCAACGGACTCACTGACCGCCCTCGCATCATGGCTCTCGACCCGTCCAACGGAAATGCCGTCGTGAAGGACCCGAACCGCAATTATGCAAGATATTCAGACTATTTCATCGAGGACGGCTCCTATCTCAAGCTGAAGAATGTCACCCTCGGCTACACTTTCCCCCGCAGATGGACGAGAAAGGCCAGGATAGACAGGCTGCGCATCTATGTCACAGGAAACAACCTTCTGACATTCACAAAGTTCACGGGACTTGACCCGGAGTTTGCCGGTGCGTCGAAGACCGCCTCCGGCATATATTATGGCAGCACATATCCCCAGACAAGGATGGTGGCGTTCGGAGTGGACCTTTCATTCTGATCCGCCATAGGGCATGACGGGAGCTGTCCAGATCTGATACCTGTTGCGTCATTTCCCTATGGATTAATAATTTTCAGAGACCAAACAAATGCACGAAATGAAAAGATTTTTCAAGAATATGGTGATATTTCCGGTCATGGCCCTGTGCCTTTCCGGACTTTCCTCCTGCCGGGATTTTCTCAACCTGTCGGACCCTGAAGCCCTGTCCGACGGCAATTTCCCGACGGACCTTGAACATATAGGGCTCGTTGTCAATTCCGTGTACGGTGCTCAGCACCATTGGTATTTTCTCGGCAACTATTGGGCAGGATATGTCATGTATTGTGTCGACCATACCATTGACCTCCAGTGGCATGAGGACCAGGAATGGGTAGACATCCTCGCCGGAGATGTGAAGGCCGGGAACGAGAAGGTCACCGATCCGTGGACAGCATTGAGCCTGGGAGTCTATTATTCCAATACCGCCCTCGAGGAGATTGCGGAATATCGCCGGACCGCACCGGAATCCGAAAAGGCCGCGCTGGACAATTATGAGGGCGAATGCCTGTTTTTCAGGGCATTCTACCGCTGGCACATGCTTTCCCTCTATGGGCAGCCGGACATGGACGGGGTCGGCATTCCGATAATCCAGTCCGTTCCCAAGACTCTTGAGGAAATGTATGTGGGCAGGGAAACCACCGGAGAATGCTATCAGGCCATAATCGACGATCTTGTCGCTGCCGAGTCCCTTCTCTCGCAGACGGACAATCACCGTGTGACCCTGTGGGCAGCCAAAGCCTTCCTCGCCAAGGCATATTTCTTTGCCGGCCAGGATGCCAGGGCATTGGTGTATCTGAAAGACTGCATCGACAACAGCGGCAAGAGCCTTGTCGGCTATGACGACTACAGGATGATGTTCAACGGTTATGACGAATACGAATACAACAGCGAATCGTTCTATGAAGTCGGCAACACCGCCGACCCGACAGGCGGCAATGCCTACGGCTCACCGAACACAGGTTCAACCCTTTCCCTGTATTATCCTCCGTTCTGCATAGGTCCGGACGGCTCCAGGACAGCCATGTCCTACGGCAACCAGTACATGCACGACCGCAACCTTCTCCGTTTCGGCTACACTGACCCCGCCCCGCTTTCAGACGGTGTGCTGCAGGTTTCCGGCAGCGGTGACAATGCCGAATATTCCCTTTCGGAGGAGTATATGGCCCGTCAGCAGGAATACAGGGATAAGCTGGCCACTCCGGAATATGACTATGAAAACTTCCCGGATCCCCGCCTTTTCGTCTGCGCCCTCCAGCCCTTCGTGGATGAGGTCCAGATGACATTCGACGGTGTGAAAGGCTATCACAAGGTCGCCCAGGTCGAGTTCGGCCACTGGTGGGAGATGGATCCGTCCACCGGCAATGACCCGCAGACCTTCTACGGCTGGCCCGTCCGGAAATACAACTACCTTGACGGCCATCTTGCCAATGACACCCGTAATGTGGCCGGCTACAACATCTATTTCATCCGCCTTCCGGAGCTGTACCTCCTTTACGCATATCTCATGAAGGATACCGATGCCGCCACCGCCCTTGAATATGTCAACAAGGTGCACCGCCGTGCATGGGGCTATGATGCTGATTCCCCGTCGGCAGTCGATTATCAGACCCTTGCCGACCGGACGAAGACCGCCTCCGACGATCATCTTGCCAATGACCCCATCTTATATGAAATGTGGGCCGAAATGTTCGGTGA
>JADIMO010000017.1 GCA_017694755.1 Candidatus Cryptobacteroides merdavium | reverse complement strand
GAGGCCCTTCTGTTTCTGTTCCTGACATGCCTTGATCCGGGGGATGAGATCATCACCGTCGAACCGACATACGCCAACTACCTTTCCTTTGCCGCTGCAGCAGGGGTGAAGGTGGTGCCTGTCGCCACTGACATTGCCGACGGCTTTGCCCTGCCTTCACCTGAGGTGTTTGAACGCCATGTCACAGACCGTACGAAGGCCATCCTTGTCAGCAGTCCCAACAATCCTTCCGGATGCCTTTATTCCGCAGAGGAAATGGAGGGAATTGCTGAGATTGTCCGCAGACACGGCCTGTACCTTTTCTCTGATGAGGTCTACCGCGAGTTCATCTATGGTGGGGCCGGATATGTTTCAGCCGGTCATCTGAAGGGGATTGACGAAAATGTGGTGATAGTCGATTCCTTTTCCAAGAGATTTTCGGAATGCGGCATCAGGGTAGGGTGCATCGCAACAAAGAATGTTGCTGTCCGTGGCGGCATGATGAAGCTGTGCCAGGCCCGTCTGAGCCCTCCTCTGCTCGGGCAGATTGTGGCAGAAGCTTCGTTCGATGCCGGAGAGGAATATATCGCCGGTGTCATCCGGGAATATGAGCATCGCCGCGATGTGCTTGTGGAGGGGCTGAGGCAGATTCCGGGCGTTATCGTCCCGAAGCCGAAGGGCGCATTCTATGTGATGGCGGAGCTTCCGGTGGATGATGCCGACCGGTTCTGTGCGTGGTGCCTCTCCGCCTTTGAGCATGAGGGCGCCACGGTGATGATGGCTCCTGCTTCCGGCTTCTATGTCACCCCGGGTCTCGGCCGCAGCCAGGTCCGCATGGCCTATGTGCTGAATGCCGATGACCTGCGCTCCGCCGTCAGTGTGCTTTCTGCTGCCATTTCTGCCTACAGGTGCCTTAATCGGCTCTGAATATGATCAGGCTGTCTTCGGCAATCGAACGGAGCTTTTCTATTTTGACATGCCCCCGCCGAAAGGTCCTGTGTGTCTTTCAACGGGGGCATGTTATTTTATTCCGTCTCTTGTTTTATTCAGCTACCGGTATCCGGTTCACGGCATGCTTCGGGAGTGTCGTCATTTCAGCGGGATTATTTCAAAGATTTCCACATCTCCGGAAATTTCAATGCCTGCAGCCCCTTCGGCAGGAACGATGACAAGGCTGTTTCCTCCGGTCTCGACTGTTTCAAGAATGGTATTGCCGTCGGATGCCACCTGGCTTACGGTGACGGTGTTGCCGTTGGCTTGACGGAACAGCATCACATATTCGCTGACTTCAGGAAGGATGCCGAATGACATGATGCCGCTGTTCTTGAACGGAGTGCATACATTCCGGTCAAATGCGGAAAGAGCCTTCCCGTTGTCTTCCGAGCAGAGCGGGAAGCCGAGCCTGGCTTCTGTGACCGGATTGACATCGAATGAGCGTACGGATGCCCAGTTGGTCTTCGGTGAGTCGAGTCTGAGGAGTCTGACATATCTTGCCTCCACAGGGTCTCCTGTCCATTTAACTATGTACTGCTTCTCCATGTCGTCTATGAGGGTAGTCCATTTTCTGCCGTCCGCAGAGCATTCAAGTCTGGCGTGGTCGAAATAGTCCACATCGTCTACGGAATTGCGTCCCTGGAGGATGGAGATTTCATATACCGGCGTCACTTCACCGAGGTCTGCACCGATCCAGTCACCGGCTTTCTGGGACATCCCTGATGTGTAGTATGTGGTGGAATCGTTGTCGAACATCAGCTTGTTGAGGATGGTGGCAAGATTGGCGAACGAGCCGATTCCGGTCCGTGTGGCCGTCATCTGACCGGTCAGTTTCTTGTAGAAGCCGGCTCCGAGCGAGTCCATCGTGTTTTCATAGAAAGGCTGGAGCTTGAATGTACCGCACTTGTGTGCTTCGTATGCCTGCCTTTCCTCTTCTGTCATCATGTTGTCCACATATGCTGACCAGAATGTTTCCATGTCAGACTTGCCGTACATTGCAATCAGGTCGAGGGCTTTCCTGCCTCTGGTGCCGAGCTTGCCGAATTCGGTCAGCCATGGCCTCAGTTCATTCAGGAGCAGGTCGTCAGAACAGGCAGCCTCCATTTCTCCCGGCACTTTTTCAATCTTTTCAAATTCGTTTCTGAGCGCGTCGAACTCTTCCTGTGACCAGCCGCTGATTCCAAAGGTCTCGGTTTCCCAGGATTCATCCCTCCTGTAGCCGGTCTCAGTGTCGCATGAGTGGATGGCAAATGTCCTGAAGGCTTCTGTCGCTTCAGGTACAAGTTCTGCAAGGCCGCGCTCCCAGTTGTCGAGGGCGTTGTATGCTGATACGTTCCATGTGTAGTCGGCCACTCCGTAAAGGGCTATCTTGGAGGCTTCGCCGTGTTCCATGGGATTGCTGAGCACTCCTGCTGTCTCGTTCCGGGTGAGGGAAGTGTCAAGTCCGTATGCCGGTCCTTCCATCATTATGTGCCGTGCATAGTCCGTGACAGGGAAGTTCCACCAGTACAGGGCTGGTCTTTTTATGCGGGAATTCACCCATTCCATGGTCTCGGCAGTGAGGTCGCTGCACACCGAGTCTCCTGTCCAGAATATCTGTATTGACGGGTCGAGGGTGCGGCCGTATATGCTCAAAGGGCCGTCCGGTGAAGGGTTTGCCCATAGTTTGGAATAATCCGTAGGACACATTATGAGCGGGGCTACATCGCCTTTTGCAAGAATGAATTCCTTGTTCAGCCTGTTGAGGAGCTCTACCTGTCTTACAGGATTTGTCCCTTCGCCTGAAATGTCATCGAAGAAGATGGCAAATGCCCTTACGCCGAGGTCATACATCATCTGGAACTTGTTCACGAGGTTCCCGTAGTCCTCTTCATTCCATTTTATGTCCTTGCCCGGGTGGATGGCCCATACGAAGTCCACATGGTTTCTGCGGCAAGCTTCAGTCAGTTCCCTGATTTTTTCGGCCTCATCAGAAGGATAAGGCTTTCTCCAGTCCGGACTGCTGTGATATGGATCGTCCTTGGGCCCGTAGACATAGGTGTTCATCTTGAACTTTCCGTAGAAGTCTATGAGGGACAGCCTCACTTCGTGCGACCACGGCGTGCCGTAGAATCCTTCGACGACTCCCCTGTATGTCAGGTCCGGCCAGTCGCGGACGGTCACGTCAGGCAGACGTCCGTGCTTCAGGAGCTGCCTGAAGGTCTGTATGCCATAGAAAGCACCGGTCTCATCCCTGCCGGCAATCGTGATGCCCTTGCCTGAAATCCTGAGGTAATAGGCACCTTCGGTGTCTTTGAGACCGTATTTCCTGACATATTTCTCCCCGAAGTCCACTGTCATCGGAAGCCCTTTCGTGTTACGGACAAGGTCCTGGAGTTCTTCGGCAAAGCATCCCTGCCTGTCTTTCACATCCAGTCCCTCCCTTACGTCGATGCGGCCATCCTTGCCGACTGTCAGTTCCTGCGGAGTCGGATTGATTATAATGCCCTTGTGGTCTATCTTCTTTCCTGTGACGGGATTGACCAGTTGGGATTCCCGTCTCTGCTGAGACAGGTCAAATTCCTCTTCCTGTGCCAGTGCGGGTACTGTTGCGCACATGAATGCGCCTGCGGCAATAAGTGCCGCCGTTGTGTGTTTCAGTGTCATTTATCAAAAATTTCAGATATCTTCTGCAAATTTACATTTTTCCTTCCATAGAAAACAGTTTGTTCCGGATAAATTGACGCAGTCATCAGTCCGGATGATATTCACCCGTTCCAAACTGATGTTCCGTCACATGTACCGGTATTAACTAAAATTTTTAGTTGTATATGAATTTTTTTTAGTTATATTTGTTCCCGGAAACCGAAAATGAGACCTTTCATGGTCCGTGGCATCGGTCCGGAGGCTGGTAAGGCTGGACGGTCCCTTAAAAAATAAAGAAAAATGAAACATCTTACACGGAAAGAAAAGGAGATAATGACCCTGTTCTGGAAGCACGGGGCAATGTTTGTGAAGGAGCTTCAGTCACATTATTGTGAGCCGAAGCCGCATGTGAATACTCTTTCGACGATGGTGCGCATCCTGGAGAGCAACGGTTTCCTGTCGCACAAGGCCTTCGGCAATTCCTATCAGTATTTTCCGGTGGTGAGCGAGGATGAATACGGGAAGAGTTCGCTTGCAGGAGTAGTGAACAGCTATTTCAGCAATTCCTACCTTTCCGCCGTGTCGACTCTTGTCAAGGAGGAGAAGATCACGGTGGATGAACTGAAGGAGCTCATTGCCAGGATTGAAGCCGGCAGGGAGGAATAAAATCAAAGTTCGGGATTATGGAATTTATCATATATGAATTGAAGGCTGCCGTCCTGCTTGCCGTCTTCTATATGTTCTACCGTCTTCTGCTTAGCAGGGACACTTTTCACCGTTTCAACAGGGTGACGCTTCTGGTGATTTCCCTGCTTTCGCTGGTCCTTCCGCTCTGCGTGATTACGGTACACAGGACCGTGGAAATTCCTGTCTGGCTTCTGCCCATGCATGGGAGCAGGACGGAGACCGTTGTGGAGGAGGCTGTGAATGAGGCAGGCGGCTGGGAAGCCGCTGCTGTTTCGCTGTATATCGCCGGGGTGATGGCGGTGTTGGCCCATACGGGTTTTGCCGTTGCGGATGTGATACGCATCATTTTGCGCGGACGCCGGATCCCGCAGGAGGACGGGGCCGTGATCGTCGTGACGGACAGGGATACTGCCCCTTTCAGCTGGATGAAGTACATTGTATTCTGTGAAAGTGACTTCAGGGCCGGGCATGAGACCATCCTGAGACATGAGAAGGCGCATGTGAGGATGCGGCATTCATGGGACCTGCTTTTCACGGACATCGTCACGGCTTTCCAGTGGTTCAATCCGGCGGTGTGGATGCTCCGGGCGGACCTCCGTGCCCTGCATGAGTTCGAGGCTGACGACTTTGTCCTCAGGTCCGGGGCGGATGCAAGAGAATATCAATATCTGTTAATAAGGAAAGCTGTCGGTGCGAGCGGCAACTTCATCACCGACAGCTTTAGTCACAGTACACTTAAAAATCGTATTACCATGATGTTACGCAAAAGATCATCTTCGTGGGGAGCCTTGAAGGCCCTCTACCTTGTCCCGCTTGTCGGGCTTTCGCTTGCGGCTACGGCCGAGACCCGCTATGACTACAATATTACCGGTCTTCCGGGAAATGGCAGCGATGCTGCGGATCCTCTGCGGTCCGCTTCCGTCTCTACGGAAAAGAAGCGGGTCAGGGTGAAAACTGCTGTCAAAGATACAATAATTTCTGTAACAAAGGACACTGTAATCACTGTTTCCGGTGATGACGGCAGCCGCGAGACCATAATGATTGTCGGATATGACGGACAAAAGGATTCTGCCGGAGAAACGGATAATGTCACTGTCTATGTGAACGGTTTGAAATCCGGCAGGGAAGTGCTGGGAACCATGGATCCGGAAACCATTGAATCCATGTCGGTTGAAAAGGATGAGGACGGCTCCGCTTCGGTGTATGTCGTATTGAAGGACAAGGACGGAATGAAGACCCCGGCAGATCTTGCGGATCTGAAAGGTGAGATTGTCTCCATGTCAGTATCCGTTCCGGACATTGACACCGCGGCCCTCAGGAAATCGTTGGATAAGCTGGAGAATCTGGACCTGAGCTCACTGGAGCGGCTGAAGAATATGAACATTGACTTTTCGGAACTGGAGGGCAAGATATCTTCCATATCCGTGCCGGACCTTGATACCGCAGCTTTGAGGAAATCGTTGGAGAGCCTCGGGAATATAGATGTCGACATTGATGTCCAGTCCATTCAGAAAGCCGTTGACGCCCTGAAGGATATAGACTGGAGTGTACTTGAGGATCTCCGGTCAGTCACGATCGATACGGCCAGGATCGGCAGCTATGTCAGATCTGTTGAAAAGCAATACGGCGTGTCAATTGATGCAGATCTTGATGTGGAGGCCGGTGACGGGGCTTCAAAGACAAAGGTGACAGTGTCGGACGGCAAATCATCTGTCGCTCCGTCTGTTTCTGCATCGGGCAAGGTGAAATATTATGTTGACGGTAAAAGATACAGGGGTGAAATCAATGATATCCCGGTAGAATCCATCGCGTCCATGACCGTTGACAAGGGAGGACGCAGGGTGGACATCTTCACAAAGGAACAATGACATAAATATTGGACGGCAATTGTTCCGGGGGTGACTTGTAAGTGAAGGTCATCCCCTTTTTCATTGTCATTCCGTGAGTCCGGTCATGGCCCTCATTTCTGGTATCCGGTTCCAGGTAAGGTATCAAACTTTCAGGGGCGGCCTCGAGGTTTTGTTTTTTTTTATTTTTAATCCTGTTGACCTGCATTGTCTTGTTTTCTTTCCATATAATGATTAAATTTGCAAGATTTCGGGTTTTTCCGGATTGATGCTGTTGGCCTTGGCCTTATGGAGATGGCCGCAGCGGGTGCATTTTCAGATAAATTAACAGATACAGATATGGCATTAGCGGAAATTTTCAGAAAAATGTTCGGTTCCAAGGCGGACCGTGACCTGAAACAGCTCCAACCGATTCTGAACAAGGTGCTTGAAGCGTATAAGACAGTCGATGCCCTCTCTGATGACGGGCTGAGGGCCAAGTCTGCGGAACTCAGGCAGATAATCAGGGACCGCATCGCTGCGGACGAGAACAGGATTGCGGAGATCAAGGCGGAGCTGGAGAAGGATATACCTCTTGACGAGAAGGAGGCCCTCGCCACCGAGTCGGACAAGCTCGTGAAGAAGGTTGATGAGGACATTGAGACTGTCCTCAACGAGATATTGCCTGTGGCTTTTGCTGTGATGAAGTCCACGGCACGCAGGTTCAAGGAGAGTGAGGCCATCAGGGTGACCGCCACGGATTTCGACCGGACGCTCAGCGCTACGAAGGATTTCGTGGAGATAGACGGTGACTACGCGATATGGCACAACCATTGGATGGCCGGCGGCAATGAAATCACTTGGGATATGGTGCATTATGATGTGCAGCTCATCGGCGGTATCGTGCTCCATCAGGGCAAGATTGCGGAGATGGCGACGGGAGAGGGAAAGACCCTTGTGGCCACCCTGCCTGTATTCCTGAATGCGCTTGCAGGAAAGGGTGTGCATGTGGTGACGGTCAACGACTACCTTTCCAAACGTGACTCTGAATGGATGGGACCTCTCTATATGTTCCACGGGCTTTCTGTGGACTGCATCGACAAGCACCAGCCGAACAGTGAGGCACGCAAGAAGGCCTACGCCTGCGATGTCACCTTCGGAACCAACAACGAGTTCGGCTTCGACTATCTGAGGGACAACATGGCAGTGTCTCCGAACGACCTCGTGCAGCGCAAGCATCATTATGCAATAGTCGATGAGGTCGACTCTGTGCTCATAGACGATGCACGTACCCCTCTGATCATATCCGGACCGGTGCCGAAAGGTGACGACCAGCAGTTCCTGGAGTTCAAGCCGTATGTGGAAAGGCTTTACAACAGCCAGAAGACCTTGGTGACCACTACCCTGAATGAAGCGAAGAAACTTATTGCCGAAGGTGACGAGAGGGAGGGCGGCAAGCTGCTCCTGAGGGCATACAAGGGTCTTCCGAAATACAAGCCGCTCATCAAATATCTGAGCGAGCCGGGCATAAAGCAGATTCTCCAGAAGACGGAGAATTATTATATACAGGACAATGAAAGGGAGATGCCGGTGGTGACAGACCCTCTCTATTTTGTCATAAACGAGAAGCTGCATTCAGTGGATCTGACCGACAACGGGCATGACCTCCTCAGCGGGCAGCTTTCTGATCCTAAATTCTTTATTCTTCCTGATGTCGGAAGTGCGATAGCGGATGTGGAGAAGAGTGAGCTGAAGCCTGACGAGAAGCAGATGAAGAAGGATGAGATAATGGCCGACTTCGCCCTGAAGTCAGAGCGTGTCCATACCATCAACCAGCTTCTTAAGGCATATGCCATGTTTGAGAAGGATGTGGATTATGTGATAATGGACAACAAGGTCAAGATCGTCGATGAACAGACCGGCCGTATCATGGAGGGCCGTCGCTGGAGCGACGGACTTCACCAGGCTGTGGAGGCCAAGGAAAATGTGAAGGTAGAGGCTGCCACCCAGACATTTGCCACCATTACTCTCCAGAACTATTTCAGGATGTACCACAAGCTGGCCGGAATGACTGGTACCGCCGAAACGGAGGCGGGTGAGTTCTGGTCCATCTACAAGCTGGATGTGGTGGTCATCCCGACCAACAGGCCTATAGCCCGCATCGACAACAATGACCTCATATACAAGACCAAGAAGGCCAAATACGAGGCCGTGATCAACAAGATAGTCGAGCTCACTTCGCAGGGACGTCCGGTGCTTGTCGGCACCACGGATGTGGAGACTTCGGAACTCCTCAGCAGAATGTTGAAACTCAGAGGGATACAGCATCAGGTCCTGAATGCCAAGCAGCATGCCCGCGAGGCCGAGGTCGTGGCCCAGGCAGGACAGAGAAGCACAGTGACCATAGCCACCAACATGGCGGGCCGAGGTACGGACATCAAGCTTTCCGACGAGGTCCGCAAGGCCGGTGGACTTGCCATCATCGGTACGGAGCGTCATGACAGCCGCCGTGTGGACCGCCAGCTCAGGGGACGTGCCGGCCGTCAGGGTGACCCGGGTTCATCCACTTTCTATGTTTCCCTTGAAGACAAGCTGATGCGTCTTTTCGGCTCAGAGAGGATAGCGAGCGTAGTGGACAAGATGGGAATGGAAGATGACGAGGCATTGGAGAACTCAATGCTGTCCAGCTCCATTGAGAGGGCCCAGAAGAAGGTCGAGGAAAACAATTTCGGTATCCGTAAGAGACTTCTTGAATACGATGACGTGATGAACTCCCAAAGGGAGGTGATATACACCCGCAGACGCAATGCCCTGTCCGGAGAGCGGGTGGAGATAGATGTGATGAACATGATGCAGGACATGGCAGAGATCATGGTCGAGTCTTGCGAGGGCTATGACTATGACTCATTTGCCGAGCATGTGATGAAGTCTCTCTCCATAGATACTGGCTTTGATGCAGAGTTCTATGACAAGGCCAGGAAACCGGAGATCATAGAGAGGCTCTTCCAGAACATGCTTGATGTCTATAAGCGCAGGATGGATACCATGGTGCAGAAGGCATGGCCGGTCATCAAGGATGTCTATGAAAAGCAGGGGGCAATATATCAGAACATTGCCATTCCGATTACTGACGGCCGCAAGATGCTCACCCTTTCAGTCAATCTCAGGAAGGCATACGAGACCGAGGCGAAAGAGATAGCCAGGGCATTGAGCAAGTCTATCACCCTCTATCAGATAGACGAGCACTGGAAAGAGCATCTCAGAGATATGGATGACCTCAAGCAGTCCGTCCAGAATGCCACGTATGAGCAGAAGGACCCTCTTCTCATCTACAAGTTCGAGAGCTTCAACTTATTCAAGAACATGCTCGAATCCTTGAGCAAGGACATCCTTTCATTCCTCTTCAGGGCACAGATTCCTCTTCGCGAGGCTGCTCCTGCCCAGGCTCCGGCTCCTCAGCGCAAGCCTGATATGAACCGGATGCGCACCAGCAGGACCGACCTTGTGACCAACGGCGGTGAGCAGAAGAGCCGTATGCCGGTGCACGCAGAGAAGACTGTCGGCAGAAATGACCCATGTCCGTGCGGTTCCGGGAAAAAGTACAAGAACTGTCACGGAAGGAACCTGTAGCCGGGCGATGCAAGATGAAATGGACAATCTTAAATGAAAGGAAAATGGGAAAGACAGAACCGCAGGTAAACATAAATTCAGTCAGCCGGATTTCCGCCGGCACCACTTTCAAGGGAGAGATGATCTCTCCTGCTGACATAAGGATAGACGGCCGTTTCGAAGGCAAGCTCTATACTGACGGAAAGGTGGTGGTCGGAGAGACTGCTGAAGTGTCCGGTGATGTCGTCTGCTCCAACATCGACATCTGGGGCAAGATAGACGGCAACCTTTTCATCAGGGACATCACATCTTTCAAGGCAGGATGTGCCGTGAACGGGAATATTCAGGTGCGTAAGTTGATAGTGGAGCTCGGTTCCACTTTCAACGGTACCTGCAAGATGATCACCGAAGCCGAATATGATTCTGTCGCCAGACAGTACAGGCCTGAGAAGAAGCAGCCGGCTTCACAGAAGCCTGAGAAGAAATAAATTTGTGACAAATGTGAAATGGAGATAAGGGCTGGCATGTCGTGCCAGCCCTTTTTATTCTTATCGCTTGTCGGTTTTGTGCGGGCCGTACTGCGACAGGATGACGCCGGCAGTGGCGAGGATGATGCCGAGGAATTGGCGGAGGTTCATGCTTTCGTGGCCGAAGAGCCAGGCGATGACGGCCGCGACTACCGGGATGAGGGCGGAAAAGATGCTGGAGCGGGCCACTCCGAGCTGTTTGATGGTCCTGACCCAGAGGGAAAAGGCGATGCTGGAGCAGAACACGCCGAGGAAGATGATCGGATACCAAACATTGAGGCTCATGTGAGTGGCCCAAGAGAATCCGTCCAGACCCTTGGTAATGAACAGCGGAAGGAGGTATACCGAGCCTATCAGGAATTGGTACATTACTATTACCTGACTTGAATAATTGCCGGAAAGGCTCTTGGTGAGCGACGCATGTCCGACCTCGCTTATCACGGCTGTGAGCAGCAGCATTATGCCGAGAATGAAGTGCTCTCCGAGCTCTCCCTTTGCCATGACAACCATGACGATGCCGGCAAGGGACATCAGGATCCCGGTTACATTTAAGGCAGAAATCTTTTCCTTGAAGAATATTATGCCTGCCCCTATGGAAAATATCGGGATTGTGGCAATGATCATTGCGCTGAGGGTAGGGGAGCCTGTCTCCTTCACTCCGTAGGATTCGCAGAGGAAATAAATGAAAGGTTCGCAGAAGGCAAGCAGCAGGAATTTGGGCAGGTCCTTCTTCTGTATCGGGACAAGATTGCCGCATACGGCATTGAAGAGCAGCAATACGATTCCGGCCAGGACAGTCCGTGCGAACACGAAATAAAATACTGAAATTCCCAAAGATATGAGCCTGTCGGTCCAGATATAGGATATCCCCCACAGGATGATTGCAAATGTGGATGCAAGATATATAAGGGACTTGCGGCTTATGCCGGTCCCGTTTCCCGGCCTGCCTTTGGAATCAATGTCTTTCATCAATTTCAATTTGTTGTTCTCATTGCTGCCAGGGGAGGTATGTGTCAAGTCCGTTGTTTAAAATACCAATCTTTGGCCTGAAGGACTATTTTTGGTTGTCTTTCCGTCTTTCACGCAGAGTTCCCCGTTCAGGAATACTGCCTTGATCCGGCCTTTGAGCCTCATGCCCTCGTATGGGGTCCATCCGCATCTGTAGCCGTCCGTATCTTCAGTGACCGTGTATTCTTCGTCAGGTGCCACGATTGTGATGTCTGCCATGTATCCTTTGCGCAGAAAGCCTCTGTCCCTGATTCCGAACATTTCAGCCGCCTTTTCAGAAAAGACTGATGCAATCCTTGTGAACGGTATGCCTTCTTCTGAAGCCATTGTGAGCAGTACCGGAAGTGTCTGCCTTATGGATGGTAGCCCGGAAGGAGCCTGAAGGTATTTCCTTTCCTTCTCGCTGAGTAGATGCGGGGCATGGTCCGAGCCGATGGTGTCAATTATTCCTGTCCTCAGGGCTTCACGCAGGGCTGCCCTGTCGCCTGCATCCTTCACTGAAGGGTTGCATTTGACCATGCTTCCGAGCCTGTCATAGTCATCGGAGCAGAACCAGAGGTAGTTGGCAGATGTCTCTGCCGTAATGAGTGGATTGATTCCTTTCGCCACCCGGATCATCTGCACTTCCTCGGCTGTGGTCACATGGAGCAGATGCAGTCTGGTGCCGTGTTTCATTGCCATCTCCAGTGCCTTTACGGTCGAGATGACGCAGGCCCTCCTGCTGCGGATGTCCTTATGTGCTGAAAACGGTATGTCTTCTCCGTATCTTGCTTCTGCATCAGCGAGATTTTTCCTTATTGTGACTTCGTCTTCGCTGTGTACGAGGATTTCTTTCTCCTTTATCCTGAACAGGGAGTCCAGTGCGTTGCTGTCGTCCACAAGCATGTTTCCGGTGGACGAGCCCATAAATACCTTTATCCCTCCGAAATCATGTCTGCCGGGCCTGTCCGCGGCTCCTTCATCACGTGACATCACCTCCAGTTCTTCCCGGTTGCCGTTGGTCGCCCCGATGTGGAATCCGTAGTTTGCCCACGAACGGCCTTCAGCCAATTCCAGCTTCTCTGCAAGCCTTGCGGAAGATGTCGTGGGAGGATTTGTGTTTGGCATGTCCATGAAAGAGGTGACGCCGCCGAGGAGGGCGGCAAGGGATTCGCTTCCGATGTCTGCCTTGTGCGTCATACCCGGTTCCCTGAAATGGACATGCGCATCAATGCCTCCGGCAAATGCTGCCATGCCTGGCATTTCCATTATTTCCGCTTCAGGATGGTCAGAGGCATATTGCGCCGCAAGACCGGCGAACGGGATCCGCCTGTCTCCGTAAATGACCGTATTGTCTGCCTCCGGCCGCCATAATTCTTCTATCCGGCCGTCCTTTATGGCAATGCTGCCGATGGCCGCCGAATCTCCGGTAACCGTTGTAACATTATGAATCAGATATTCCTTCATGCGTTTTTGAGGAAATTGGTATTGAATATTATTTCCTTTCGGGAACTGCTCCCGGACGGGGCCTTATCTTCCGCATCTTCATTTTCATTACGCCCCAGAAGGCTTCACCGAATATGCCGCTGCTCATCTTTGATGTACCTTCCTTCCTGTCCACGAAGATTATCGGGACTTCAACTATCTTGAATCCCAATTTGTATGTGGTATATTTCATCTCAATCTGGAAACCATAACCTTTCATCCGGATGTTGTCAAGGTCTATGGTCTCCAGAACCTTTCTCTTGTAGCATTTGAAGCCGGCAGTGGTGTCATACACTTTCATCCCGAGCATCTTCCTCACATATACGGAAGCATAGTAGGACATTATAACCCTGCCGATTGGCCAGTTTATGACGCTTATCCCGTTGCAGTACCGCGAGCCGATGGCTAGATCCGCCCCCTCACTGCTGCATGCCCCGTAAAGCTTGGGCAGGTCCTCCGGGTTGTGGGAGAAGTCTGCATCCATTTCGAAGACATAGTCATATCCGTGGTCAAGGCACCATTTGAAGCCTGTAATGTAGGCTGTCCCGAGTCCCTGCTTGCCTGAGCGTTCTATCATGAACAGCCTTTCCGGGAATTCCTTCTGAAGACTTTTTACTATCGCGCCTGTCCCGTCGGGGGACCCGTCCTCTATTACAAGGATGTGGTAGTCCCCCTCAAGGGCAAATACTGCGCGGATTATCTTCTCTATGTTCTCCTTTTCGTTGTATGTCGGGATTATTACAGCTTTCCTGTCCATTTGTCACTGGTGTTTATATGGCTTCCAAATGCCATTCAATGCTATCTGTCGCCGATTTCCTTCAGCATTTCTTCCACTGCCCTTTCGAGCTGCATGTCCCTCCCGTTGAGTACGGAGGCAGGATCGTTGTAGACAAGGATGTCCGGTTCAATCTGGAAGTTTTCCAGATATCTGCCTTCCTTGATGCCGACGGCTCCCACCTGCGGTATTCCGAAGATGAGCGTAGGGTCTATCTGCTGTTCCCACCATACGGCTGTCATTGTGCCAGGAACAGGGGCGCCTATGAGCTTGCCGATGCCCAATGTCTTGTAGACGTATGGAAATCCTGATGCATCGGAGTAGTTGTCTTCACCGATGAGGACACAGGACGGTTTTGTCCATTTGTTGTACGGGTCTGTGCCTATGTACTGGCCTCTCGGTTCGAATCTTATATAGGCTTTCCCGTCAAGCAGGGTGGCAAGGTCGTCATGCAGCCATCCGCCTCCGTTGTGCCTTGTGTCCACTATCACGGCTTCACAGGCCCTGTATTTGCCGAGAAGCTTCGAATAAACTTCCCTGAAGCTTTCCGAATCCATTCCTGCGACATGTACATATCCAACCTTGCCTCCGGAAAGTTCCTCCACCATCTTTTCGCGCTGCCTTACCCACCTCTTGTAAAGAAGGCTGTAGTCGGTGTAGCCTGCCTCCACATAGATGTCGCGGCTCTTTTTCCCTCCTTTGCTTATGGTGACGAGCACCTTGTCCCCGCCTTTCATCGCAAGGAGAGGATACCAGTTCTCTCCGGCCTTTATGCTCTTGCCGTCAATGGCTTCGACGATGTCGCCAGCCTTTACTTCAGGGTCAGCGACTGCTACAGGACCGCCCTGGAGGACTTCCTTGATCATCAGTCCGTCTCCGGTGTAGGTGTAGTCATAGAGAAGTCCGAGGCTGCCCATATTCATGCCGGAGCGGTAATAGTAGCGTGCTCCGGTATGTGATCCGTTGAGCTCTCCGAGCATTTCTGACAGCATCTCCTGGAAGTCGAAATTGTTGTTGATGTGTGGCAGGAACCTTGCGTATGCATCTTTGTAGCCTGCCCAGTCGATGCCGTGGATTTCAGGGTCGTAGAATTTCTCCTGAACCTGTTTCCAGATATGGTTGAAAATGTATTCCCTTTCCTGGCGCGGACGGTAGTCGAACTCGCCGGCAAATGAGATGGATTCCTTTGAGCCGGAGCCCATGTCTATCCTTGACACCCCGCCGCCGCTCAGCACATAGAGATATTTGTCGTCTGCATCAGGATAAAGGCTGCCGTAGACATTCCTGGCGAGGACGCTGACACTCCTTTCCTTGATGTCGAGCACGCAGAGGTCCATGCTCTTTTCAAGTCTTGTGATATAATAGAGCTTGCTTCCGTCCTGTTTCAGATAGTGGTCGGCCATCCTGCCTGAGTAGCGTGTGAGGCGTACTGTCCTGTCTTCCCTGTTGCCGAGATCAAGGACAAGCTTTTCGGCTTTCTTTTCCACCTTGGCGGAATCCTTTTCCTCTGATTTTTCGTCTTTCTTCTTTTCTTCGGCAAGCATTTCCTCCATTTCGTCCTCTTCCTTGTCACGGGTGAACTCATGGTATGCCTTTCCGTCGAAGAACATTGCATATACGTCATATTCAGCACCCCAGCTTCCGTGACTCCTGTAGCCGGAACGGTCTGTCATCCAGGTCATTGCCTTGCCTTTCATGGCCCATCTGAAGCCTGCGTCCGTATAGCCGCTCTGCGTGAGGTCGGTGACTTCTCCGGTTTCAATGTCAATCAGGGCCACATCCTCGTTGTTCCAGCCGCCGTTGCCCTGCCAGTTGCAGAGAATGTAACGGCTGTCAGGACTCCATTCGAATCTCTGGTCCCCGTCAACATATGAATAGTTCACACCCTTGAGAAGGGACTTCTCCTTTCCGTTCTTGATGTTCTTTATGACTATTTCAGTCCTGTCGCGGAGGAAGCCGAGCCATTTCCCGTCAGGGGAGACAGACGGCTGAAAGCATGTCTCGCCGGGCGCGGTGACAGAATTTTCCTCCATTTTTACGGAATAAGTGAAATATTTGTCCTTCTTGTCGGTGAGAGTCGTGGAATATATGCCCCAATGTCCGTCCCTTTCAGCTGAATAGTAAAGTGTCCGGCCATCATCGGAGAAGCATACGTTTCTTTCCTGCTGTGGAGTGTCGGTGATGCGCTTTGTGGTCCTGTAGTCGATGGAAGTCACATATACATCCCCCCTGACAACTATTGCCACCTCCTTGCCGTTCGGTGAAATGGCGAGGTCCGATGCTCCTGAAGTGAGGGTACGGAGCTCATTCTCCCTTTCGTTCTGGTCTGATATGACAGTTATGCAGACCTTTTCCGGCTTTCCACCTTGCTTCAAGGTGTACAGTTCCCCATCAAAGGAATATGCAAGGGTACCGTTCCCTGATACTGAAAGGTACCTTACCGGATGCTTCTTTTCGAAAGTCAGCTGCTCGGCCCTGTCCGGCGATGACAGAGAGCTCTTATAGATATTGGATGTACCGTCCTTCTCGCTCAGATAATAGAATGTGTCTCCGTCCGGGGCGAATACGGGATTGCGGTCTTCGCCTTTGAATGAGGAGAGCTTTGTGAACTGCCCGTTTCCGCTGATGCTGCAGCCGGTTTCGCCTGCAGCCGGCCTGTAGAGCCATATGTCCCTTGTCACGGAAGATGTGTGGTGCTTTCTGAGCGGATCCTCATAGCCTTTCAGGTCTTCATACAGTATGGCGCCGTCCTTTCCTATGCTCAGGGCTGATATGGGGAGGGAAGTCACGAGCTGCGGCCTTTCCCCGGCCTTTTTCACCATATAGAGCTGGCTGTCTCCGGGGAATCCGTCATAACCGGCGTCTGCCTGGAGGTTTGCCAAGAATAAGATGCTCCCGTCCTTGAGGATTGCCATCGGTGTTTCATTGCCCGGATAGTCTGTCACCCTGACCGGAGTGCCTCCTTCAGCGGATGTGATGTAGATGTCCCTGCTCTTGTCCCTGTATGAACTGAACACTATGCTTTTCCCGTCCGGAGTCCATAGAGGGTCAGAGTCGTATGCCGGATTGGTCGTGATCTGCATTGCCCTGCCTCCGTCGGAAGGAACTACAAAAATGTCTCCCTCATAACAGAATGCTATCCGGCTTCCGTCAGGGGAGATCATGTTTTTCCTCAGCCAAAGCGGGGAATCTTCAGCGGCAAACATGCTTCCGGCAAGAAGTATGGCGCCGAGAGTCAAAATTGTCTTATTCATTTTATTGCATATTTGATTTGATTCATCTGTCTATGCCGGATTTCCGGCCATCTAGCAAAGATAAATAAAAACTTGCGTAAAAACATCGGTTTTTCAGGAACTTTCAGAAACTGTATGGCCGTATGCATGATTTCATGAACAGGACATGTGTCAGTTCAATATTGTCACTATTGTCCTGAAAATCTGTAAAGCAGCCGGAGACAAGGTCCTCGGCTGCTTTACCATCTCTTACGTATGATCTTGCCATAGCAATGTATTTCTCCCTGTATTTCGGGAACAGTTTCCCGAATTTCAGTGGCGAAATGTCATGCTTTTCTGTCCGGCTGCAGTATCAGTACCAGCAGACCTCCTTCTCATTTCCCATCGTGAACCTGAGTTCGCCTCCGGCATTGATGTCCTTGAATTCAATGTAAGGTTTGTTGTATTCCTGGCCGTTCAGCGTGACTTTCTGTATGTATCTGTTTTCTTCGCTGTTGTTCTCGGCAATGACGGTGAATATGCCTCCGGCTGTCTTTATCTCGGCCTTGTCGAACAGCGGTGTCCCGAACCAGTATCTTCCGCCTGCAGGCTCAGCCTGATAAAAACCGAGGGAAGAAAGGATGTACCATGCTGACATCTGTCCCACATCTTCATTACCGGAAAGCCCGTCCGGTGCATCATGGTAGAGATGAGCCAATACTTCGCGTACCCTGTCCGCTGTCTTCCAAGGCTGTCCTGCCATGGTGTAGAAATAGAGGATGTGGTGGCTCGGCTCGTTGCCGTGGGCATATTGTCCGATGAGTCCTGAAATGTCTGGGGAAGTGTTGCCTCCTTCAAGGTCTGAGTCGGCTTCGAACAGGCTGTCAAGCTTCTTCAAGAAAGCCTCCTTGGAGCCGAAACAATCTACAAGTCCTTGGAAATCATGAGGTACAAGCCATGTGTACTGCCATGCGTTGCCTTCACAGTAGTCGTCTGCCCTGTGTGTCGAGGCAAACGGGCTGAACGGAGTGCGGAATTTCCCTTTGTCGTCTTTCCCGCGCATGAACCCTGTGGACGGGTCGAAGAAGTTCTTGTATGAACGGCTTCTTTCCAGGAAATGGTTGTAGGTTTCCTCGTCTCCGAGTTCCTTGGCTGCCTGTGCAAGGGCCCAGTCGGCTATTGCATATTCCATGTCGTATGCGACAGATTCATTGAACAGGTTGCATGGGATGTAGCCATATTTCATGCGGAGGTCCTGGCCTCTGTCAGGGCGGAGTGCGGATTCCTTCATTGCCTGCAGTGCAAGATTCCTGTCGAATCCGTCATATCCTTTGAGGATGGCATCCGCTACCGGAGGAATACCCGGATTCCCGACCATACAGTCCGTTTCGCAGCCCATCAGATGCCATACGGGCAGCTTGCCCTGCTGCTTCCAGATATGAATCATGGTGTTGACCATGTCATTCATCTTTTCCGGATGTATGATGGTCATAAGAGGCATTGCTGCCCTGTAGGTGTCCCAGAGGGAGAATGTTGTATAGTTGGTGAAGCCTTCGTTCTTGTGCATCTTTCCGTCAGCCCCTCTGTAGTCCCCGTTCACATCACAGAAAAGTGAAGGTGCGACCATTGTGTGATACATGGCCGTATAGAAGATTTCACGGGCCTGCTCATCGGCAGTCTTGATGTTTATCTTGGACAGTTCCTTGTTCCAGGCAATGTCGGCCGCCTTTGCCGTGGCCTCGAAGTCCCATCCCGGAAGCTCGGCCTTCATGTTGGCCTCGGCTCCTTCAATGCTGACAGGGGAGAGGGCCACTTTCAGCATCACCTGCTCGCCTTCAGTGCTTTTGAATGATGCCCTTGCATACATCCCGTTCTCTCCGGTGATTTCAAAGCTGTCAAAAGGCTTCGAGAATTCGGCAGTGAAGAATATCTTCTGGTCATTTGCCCAGCCTTCAGAATATCTCCATCCGCTGACCCTGTTGTTTCCGACGGCCTCGATGTGTACTTCTGTCGCCTTGTCCCAGCATCCTCCGTTTTCCAGGTCGAACACTATCGCCGCATTGTCAGAAGCCGGGAAGGTGTATCTGTGCAGGCCGACACGGGCAGTGGAGGTGAGTTCTGCATTGATTCCGTATCTTGTCAGAGGCACGGAGTAGTAGCCGGGACGGCTGACTTCCTTGCTTCTGTCCGCATATGACCAGAGTCCGGACTGAGGATCGTCTTCCGTTCCCCTTGCGTAGCTGACTTCCCCTGTTACAGGCATTACGGTGACATCGAAGAGGTCGCCGATTCCTGTTCCGCTGAGGTGTGTATGTGAAAATCCGATCACAGTGGAGTCGCTTTCATGGTATCCTGACACCCAGTCCCATGACTGCGGGATGCTTGTAGGTCCGAGCTGTACCAGACCGAACGGTACATTTGCTCCGACGAACACATGTCCGTGTCCGCCCGTGCCTATGCTTGTGTTTACATAGTCCGTGTAATGGACTTCCTCAGGAGCCTGTGCACAGCCTGCTGCAAGCAATGCCACTCCTGCAAGAATTGAAATTTTGGTTGTTATGCTGTTCATTTCAGTTTTTTTTATTATCTGCTTTCTTTGGCCGTAAATCTTATCTCTCCGCTTCCGGTCAGATCCTTGTGGCTGATTCTGAATCCGTTGAACTTCTTTCCTCCTGCGGTGATCCGGCTGATGTACTTTCCGTTGTCCTCCTTGGTGATGACGAGCCTGTCCTTGCCTGAATATGCAGGATTGAGAGTGATTTCCACCCTGTCGAATCTTGGTGTCGTAAGGGTGTAGGCCGGCTCGCCCGGACAGTCAGGATAGAAGCCCATCATGGAAAATACTGCCCATGCCGACATTGTGCCGGTGTCGTCATTGCCAGGAATCCCGTCCGGTTCATCCCTGTAATATGTGTCCAGGAGTCTGGCCACCTGTTCCTGGGTCCTCCATTCCTCTCCCTTGAAGTAGCTGAACAGGTAGGCGTAGGCTATGTCCGGTTCATTGGCCGGGTCGTAGTGACCTTCGTCGAAGACCATCTGCAACTTGTCCACGAACTTTTTCTGTCCGCCCATGAGCTTTGCGAGTCCCTTTACATCGTGAGGCACATAGAAGGTATAGTTCCATGCACTTCCCTCGTGGAATCCAGGTGCAGTCTCGAAATTCTCACCCTGTTTAGGGTTGAAAGGCGAATAGAAGGTGCCGTCTTTCATCAGCGGCCTCAATGTGCCGTACTCAGGGCAGTAATAATGCCTGTATCCGAGCGATCTGTTGCGGTATTTCTCAGCATCTTCCTTATGCCCGAGCGAATCGGCGAGCAGGGACAGTGCATGGTCAGCTATATAATATTCAAGGGCATGCGACACTGCATTGTCTCCTGAAAGGTCGGCCGAATATACTCCCAAAGGAATGTATCCGTCAGAGATGTACGGGTCCACATCCGGTCTCATCCTGTTCTGCGCTCCCGGGGTATCGGCAGATTTCACGAATGCCTTGTAGGCTGTTTCAATGTCGAAGTCCTTCAGCCCTTTGAACCAGCTGTCTGCAATGACCGGAATCGCCGGGTCGCCCTCCATTGTGAAGGTCTCGCGGCCGTAGAGCTCCCATTTAGGCATCCATCCCCATTCTTCATATATCCCTATCATGGAGCGCACCATGTCTACCTGTCTTTCAGGATATACGAGTGTCATTAGCTGGTGCAGGTTGCGATAAGTGTCCCAGAGCGAAAACACTGTGTATCTTGTCTGGCCTTCAGGTACCTTTCCTATGCCATCGCTCTCCATGAGCGGGTATTCGCCGTTTACGTCATTGAGCACATTCGGATGGATGAGAGCATGGTACAGGCCGGTGTAGAATATGGTCCTGTCTTTTTCCGTGCCTCCCTGCACCTTTATTCTGGAGAGGTCGGACTCCCATCTTGCGGCTGCAGCGGCCTTTACCGCATCGAAGGCGAAGCCTTTCTGCTCTGCATCCAGGTTCTCCCTTGCATTTTCAATGCTCACGAAGGAGACTCCCACCTGCACTTCAATCTGTTCTCCCTCTTCGGTATCAAATGAAAACCAGTATCCGATGTCGTCCCCTGCGAGTGCCCTGCCGTATCTGGTATAGAGCTTGTATTTGCCGTTGTCCGGGGTCCAGTCAGCCTCGACGCCTGTCATCGGACGCTGCTTTTTCCAGAATCCGCATTCTTTCGGCTCTTTGCTCACGCGCATTACGAAATATATAGGGAATACCGCCTGCGGATTGTAGCAGAAGGTGCCGAGAAGCCGCATGCCTTCTATTTCCGTACTGCTGACCTTTCTGACCATTGCCCCGGTCTCATTGGTCAGGCCTTCGCCGAGGTTCAGGAGTATGTTGCCCTGTCCTGCCGGGAAAGTATAGCGCTCGGCCGAAGTCCTTGTAGTGGCCGTGACTTCCGTCCTTATTCCGTAGGCTGTCAGAAGATTGGTATAATATCCCGGCTCGGCCCTTTCGTCAGTGTATTCGGAGCCGTAGAGCCTGTAGTCCACCTGCAGCGGGCCTGATGTGGCCATGGTCAGCAACGACCCGAGTTCAGGACAGCCGACACCGCTCAGGTTGACATGGGAATATCCAGTAAAGAATTTGTTTTCAAAACAGTATGGAGTTGACCACCAGCGGCTGTCCTTGTCATAGACATTAAGTTCCGATCCCATCACATTGAATGGGGAGACGGACATCATGCCGTTGGGGCATACCGCCCCGGGATTGGTGGTGCCGAAATTGGTGGTGCCGATGAACGGGTCCACATACTGCAGGACATTGTTTCCGGCATCGGTAGCCTCTACGGCGTATGCCTGGATTGAAGCAGCTGTCAGCACCAGAGGCAATGCCAAGATTATCAGTTTCATAAAGACTTGTTTATGTGATTTCCGAATTGAAAGGGACCGGAAGCCCGGTCTCCTTCATATCTGGACATGTTCCCGTCCTGCCGGACAGAATAGCCTGCAGAACAGGAACACAGTACCTTAAAGTATGCTCGTCTTTTTGGTGAATTCAATGATTTCAGGAATATACCCGAATGCAAGCCCAGTCACGGTGTCTGCACATCCGTAGTACACTGCCACCCTTCCTGTCTCCGGATCGTGGAGTGATGCACAAGGGAAACATACGTTCGGCACATCTCCGGTGCATTCGTACAGGGTCTCCGGGTGAAGGAGGTATGGGCCAGTGCGTGCAATCACTTTCCATGGCTGTTCAAGGTCGAGCAGGGCAGAGCCGAAGGAGTAGTTGTATCCCTGGCATGTGCGGTGTACCCCGTGGTAGAACAGCAGCCAGCCTTCGGATGTCTCGATAGGAACAGGGCCTGCACCGATTTTGCAGCACTGCCATGCGCTTTTCTCGAAGTCTGAAGGTCCCATTACAAAGCGGTGTCTTCCCCAGAATTCGAGGTCAGGTGACTCAGAATAGAATATGTCTCCGAAAGGAGTGTGTCCCGTGTCGCTCGGGCGTGAAAGCAGGGCGTAGCGTCCGTTTATCTTGCGCGGGAAGAGAACTCCGTTGCGGTTGTATGGAAGGAAGGCATTTTCGAGCTGGTGGAATGTCTTGAAGTCTTCTGTCCAGGCCACACCGATTGTAGGTCCGTGGTAGCCGTTGCACCAGGTCACATAGTACCTGTCGTCAATCTTGCATACGCGCGGATCATATCCGTAGACCCATTCTCCGACCTCAGGAATGTCGCAGTCGAATCTGAGCGGCTCCGGACTGAGCTCCCATTTGAGACCGTCCTTGGAGAATCCGGTGTGCAATGTCATCCTGATGTTGGTGTCATCGACACGGAACACACCGGCATACCCGTCGCCGAACGGCACCACGGCAGAGTTGAATATGCTGTTGGATATAGGGAGAAGGTTGCGTGGAATCACAGGATTGGCTGAATACCTCCACATGATGTCATTGCGGCCTGCAGGCCTGTCTTCCCAAGGCATTTCCGGAAGCGGACTGCCTTCGATTCTGATTTTGCTTTCCATTGTTCTATGCTGTTTGATTGATTTTTCCGTACTGATAAGGGAATGTCTTCCGTCATTTTTTCGTATTGTCAGGATAGCTGAACGGCAGGAACCTCGTCATGATGAACACTGGTATCACCGCAGCCATCACCACTATGAAGAACATCTTGTATCCGAGGGCGTCGCTGAGGAAGCCCGACACGGCTCCAGTCAGCATCACCGAAAGATTCATTATGCCGGATGCGAATGCATAGTGCGCCATCTGGTGCTTTCCAGGGGCTACCTGCTGCATCATGAAAAGGGTAAGTCCCACGAAGCCGAAGCCGTAGGCAAAATATTCGAACACGATTCCGGTACCTATAAGAATTATGGATTCAGGCTGCGCCCATGCGAACCATGTATATACCAGGAACGGGATGTTGAATATGCATACCAGTGAAAACAGTGATTTTTTCAGTCCCCTGTGGGCAATATAGTATCCTGCCAGCAGGGAACCGAGGACAAATGCAGCTGCACCGAATGTCCCGTAATATGTTCCTATCTGCTTTTCGTTGAGGCCGAGACCTCCGACGGCCCTGTCCGCCTTCAGGAAAAGAGGGACTATCTTCATCACGAACCCTTCCCCGAGACGGTAGAATATTATGAATGCTATGTAGAGCCAGATGTGCTTCTTGGTGAAAAAGTCCCTTATCATGGCCCATAGTTCGGACAGGATGTCCCCTGCTGCCTTCCTTGAGGTGTCCCCGGCGGCTTTCTGCGTGGACGGCAGGGAAAATCTGTGCCAGCAGCTCAGGAGGATGAGTATCGCACAGCAGGCAGCCATTATTATGGTCCATGCCGGAAGTGCCGCTTCCTGTTCCGTCATTCCTCCGTTCCTGAAATGGTCGATAAGGAGTCCTGCCACATATACCAGCAACCCTGTCGAAAGCAGCTTCGCAAGATTGTAGAACGCTCCTTGCCAGCCTATGTACTTGGCCTGGTCCGTCTTCGACAGCTCTTCCATATACAGTCCGTCAAGCGCGATGTCATGCGTGGCCCCGCTCAGGGCTATCACCGCAAGGATGGCGATGGACACGGCAAAGAAATGCGGCAGGTGCAGTGCAAGGGCGACAAGTCCGAACCCTACACCTGAAATCATCTGAGTGGTGACCACAAAGAATTTTTTTGTCTTGAAGATTTCCAGGAAGGGGCTCCACAGGAATTTCAGTGTCCACGGCATCATTATGACCGATGTCCACAATGCTACCTGGCTGTCCGCTATGCCCAGCCCGCTGAACATCAGCACGCATACCATGTTCAATACGACGAACGGCATTCCCATGGCGAAATATGCGCTCGGAACCCATCTCAGCGGAGAATGTCTTGTCTGGTCTTTTGTCTCCATCAATTAATGAAATGTTCAGATTTTCAGATAAAATATGTTTCCTTTCATGAAACACGGCCAGTCATAATGCCGGACCGTATTACACAATTCCGGACAAATATACGCAGAAGCCGAGAGCAATGCAAACTTGTTTGCAATTGCCGAGGCGCAACAGTATATGTGCCCGAAGGACAAATATAAGAAGAAACTTTGGCAATGCGAACAATCTTTGGAAAATGTATTTCCCGATATCGGCATTTGCCATTTGTCAGGTTTTGCGGA
>JADIMO010000016.1 GCA_017694755.1 Candidatus Cryptobacteroides merdavium | reverse complement strand
AGTCGCTTTATGGGGTAAGGGGATTTTGTGTCTGCGACATTTCTGTTGTGCAAGAAATATGTACAATAAAATGAATTTTGTCGCTTTGCAAGCAAAATCCCACTAAACCCTATAGGTTGCGGATTTGAGGCTAATCTAGTACACGATAATAATAGTAAACTAATATTTTTGGTTCGGTTTTGCTGTTGCCCATGTAACATGACTTTGACAGAAATTAAATGGTTTTTGACAGATATGAAAAAGTTTTTGCGTTTCAGATTCACGGATGTTTTCCGGCATTTCGCGCTCGCGGTTGCATCATTGTCCATCTTGATTCCAGCATCTGCAGCGGGAAGGCTGCAGGGAGACAAGGTTGTTTCGATAAGGGGAACGGTGACGGATTCGGCTTCAAAGCCTCTGGAATATGTCACGGTGGCGCTTTCGGATACGGCAGGTACGGTCCTGGCTGGTACGGCCACTGATTCATTGGGGCGTTATGTGCTGAAACTGCCTGAAACGAAGATCATTATTGAGGACTGCAGGGCACTTTTTTCTTTCGTGGGCTATAAGGAGAAGGTCTGTGCCGCATCGGAACTTGTCGCAGGTGTCTCCGGCGGGACAGCGGAATTCGCAACCGTCGTTCTTGAGGAGGACAGCGAAATGATAGCAAGTGCCAGGGTTTCGGGAGAGAGGCCGTTGATAGAGCATCAGTTCGACCGCCTCGTCCTGAATGTCTCCGAACTTGCCGTGGCACAGACAGGGGATGCGATGGATGTCCTCAAAAGTTCCCCGGGCGTGACTGTGGACCAGGACGGGAACATCAAGCTGAACGGCTCCACCGTGGCCGTGTGGATAGACGGCAGGCCTTCCAACATGTCCGGCAGCGACCTGGAGGCCTATCTTAAAGGCAGCGACGGGACATCGATAGAGAAAGTGGAACTCATCACCAACCCTTCATCGAAATATGACGCTGAGGGCAGTGGAGGCATCATCAACATAAAGACAAAGAAAGGCTTCATGCGCGGTTTCAGCGGCACGGTCGGAGCCCGCTACAGGATGCGCTTCGACCCGAAGGTGACATACGGCGGAAACATTTCAGCGAACCTCATGTACCGTACGGACAAGACCAACACGTTCTTCCAATATATCCCGAACTACAGTCAGTGGGCATATGCCGCCGATGAAATGAAACTCTACGGCCAGGACAATTCCTTCAGGCAGGAGAGCATGTCCGGGAGCAGCAGTGCAAACATCTCACATACCATAAGACTCGGCAATGACTGGCACATATCTTCAAAGGACATATTTGGTGTGATATTCAGGACGAGTCTCTCCAATGATGACGGCGGGTATTATTTCCCGAATTCGGTCATGGACTTTTCTGCTGCAGGGACTGCCTCCGAGGTCCTGTATTCTGAACTTGAGAGTACGCAGGGCTCGGAGTCGGATGGCCAGGACTATTCCCTCAACCTCAACTACACCAGGACTTTCGATGAGTCCAAAAGCCAGGAACTTACGCTGAATGCCGACTATTACAGAAGCCAGAACAGCAACTCCAGCTCCCAGCGCAACATTTACACCTGGATTTCGGATGCCGCTGCATCTTCGTCCAACCCTCCGGTGAACTTCGGCTTCGATGATTCCATGAGGAGGATACTGGATCTGTATTCGTTCAAGGCGGACTATTCCCAGTCGTTCTGGAATCAGACGGGCCGTCTGGAGGCAGGAGGCAAACTTGCCATCTCCAATACCAGGAACCGTTACGGAAAATATGCATACGACTTTGATGCGCAGACGCAGGGAGAGCAGACCGAAAGGAATGATTTTACCTACAATGAACAGGTATATGCGGCATATATAAATGTGGCAAAGAAATTTTCTGACAAATGGAATGCTCAGATAGGGGTCAGGGGAGAATACACCGTCCAGGCCGGGGACTGGCTCCAGTCTTCCGAGCAGAGCAGTACCAGTTACAAGGACTATTTCGATGTGTTCCCGAGTGCTTTCGTGAGCTGGACCCCATCTCAGAAGGCCGTGGTGACGGCCAATTATTCCTACAGGATAAGCCGTCCGAAATATTGGCAACTCAATCCTTTCCGCCAATATGCCTCTGCCTTCTCATATAGCCAGGGTGACATTGAACTGGAACCATCATACAATCATAATGTCTCGCTTACCGCAGTGCTTTTCAGCAGGCTTTCCCTCACGGCGGGGTATTCCATGACCCGCAATTTCAATGATGTGCAGACTCCGATTATGGATGAGAGCGGAGTCATGGGGCTTCTGTACATGAATGCCGGCAACCAGCAGACCGTCTTTGCCGGGGCATCCCTTTCCGAACTGCCTCTGACGAAATGGTGGAATCTCACTGCCAATGTATATTATTATCATCAGGATTTCCAGGCCTATCCATCCATAGCCACGGATTCTTTCGGCGGCTCATTCAGCAATGACGGGGACAGCTTCATGGCATATCTGAGCACGACATTCTTCCTCCCGAAGGATTTCAAACTCGGCATGGACGGTTTTGTCGCCACTCCGCAGAGTATAGGATATTTTGATGTGAGGGCCATGTGGTCAGTCAACCTGAGCCTCAACAAGACTTTCATGGATGGCAGGGGCATCCTTTCCTTTTACCTGAATGACCTGTTCAATTCCGCCTCTTCCAATCTGGAAATGACCAATGGCGGTGTAGTCACCTACAGGATCATGCAGGAGCAGAGCACAAGGGGATTCTCCATCGGCTTCACATGGCGTTTCGGCAAGGGCGGCAGCCAGCAGCAGAGGCGCAATGTCGGTACACTTGACGAAGAGAGCCGCCTTGGATAAGGCGGCTCAGTGTGTTTCAGAGCAGGTCCAGTTCCACCGGGCAGTGGTCGGAACCGAAGATCTCGTTGTGGATGGAAGCTCCCTGAAGCCTGTCCTTCAGCCCGTCAGATACAAGGAAATAGTCGATGCGCCACCCGGCGTTCTTCTCCCTTGACCTGAACCTGTAGGACCACCAGGAGTAGATGCCTGTCGCATCCGGATAGAAATGCCTGAAGGTGTCGGTGAAGCCGCTTGCCAGGAGTTCCGAGAACTTGCCCCTTTCCTCATCGGTGAAGCCTGCATTCCTGCGGTTGGTCTTCGGGTTCTTCAGGTCTATTTCCTTGTGGGCGACATTGAGGTCCCCGCAGACGATCACAGGTTTTGATTCATTGAGCTTCAGAAGGTAGCCTTTGAAGTCATCCTCCCATTTCATCCTGTAGTCCAGCCTGGCAAGCCCGTCCTGCGAGTTCGGGACATATACATTCACAAGATAAAAGTCCGGCATTTCCAGGGTGATGACCCTTCCTTCGTGGTCATGTTCGTCAATGCCGATGCCGTATGACACTGACAGCGGCTCATGCCTTGAAAAAATCGCCGTGCCTGAATAGCCCTTCTTGTCGGCATAGTTCCACCATGATCTGTATCCTTCAAATGCAATGTCTATCTGCCCTGCCTGCAGCTTGGTCTCCTGCAGGCAGAAGAAGTCGGCGTCAAGGGCGGCGAAGGCTTCGGAAAAGCCTTTTTCGGCGCAGGCTCTGAGCCCATTCACATTCCACGATATAAATTTCATTTCTTTTTGTAATGACTGCGTTAAACTTCTCAAAAAGACCATTCGGTACCGTCCTTGGTGTCCTTGAGCTGGATGCCGAGGGCTTTGAGGGTGTCGCGGATACGGTCGCTGGTGGCCCAGTCCCTGGCTTCCTTGGCGACGCGGCGTTCCTCTATCACCATGTCCATGAGTCCGCTGATGACCTTTTCGGCCTTGCCGCCGGCTGCCTCTTCGTCACGCAGGCCGAGGACGCCGAAGACTATGTCGTCGAACAGCCTGAGAAGGGCGCCGAGCCCGTCCTTGTCAATGGAAATCTTCTTTTCCTTGGCGGAGTTGACCAGCCTCACTGCGTCAAAGATGTGCGAGAGGGCTACAGGGGTGTTGAGGTCGTCGCACAATGCCTCGTAGACATTTTCGATGATGGAGGCGATTTCCGCAACGGCATCTCCGGAAGCGGTGCCGGTCGTGTTCGCCGCAGCTGCCGGTGCTCCGGAAGCAGTCTGTGCGGATTCCGGTGCCGTATCAGTGATGAATTCACCATAGTACAGTTCATTGGCCTTGTGCCCTTCTGTGCCCAGCACTGCGGATTCGACTCCTGCGGCGGAAGCCATTTCCCGGAGGTCTTTTGCTGCCTGCATCACTCTTTTCAGTCCCTTTTCTGCTGCCTGCAGGGCTTCATTGCTGAAGTCCAATGTGCTGCGGTAGTGGGCCTGGAGGATGAAGAAACGGATGGTCATCGGGCTGTAGGCCTGGGCGAGCAGCCTGTGTGTGCCGGTGAACAGCTCCTGCAGCGTGATGAAATTGCCCAGTGACTTGCCCATCTTCTTGCCGTTGATGGTGATCATGTTGTTGTGCATCCAGTATTTCACTCCGCCCGTGCCTCTGGATGCCGTATTCTGTGCCAGTTCGCATTCATGGTGCGGGAACATCAGGTCCATTCCGCCTCCGTGGATGTCGAACTCCTTGCCGAGATATTTTTCGCTCATTGCGGAGCATTCGAGATGCCATCCCGGAAATCCCTCGCTCCACGGGGAAGGCCATTTCATGATATGTTCAGGCGAGGCCTTCTTCCAGAGTGCGAAGTCGTAAGGGGCATGCTTGTCGTCCTGTCCGTCCAGCGAGCGGGTGCCCTCCCTCGTTTCGTCCAGTGTCCTTCCGGACAGGATGCCGTATCTGTGGTCCTTGTCATATTTCTGGACATCGAAATATACGGAACCGTTGCTTATATAGGCGTACCCTGCATCCAATATCTTCTGCACCAGTGCTATCTGTTCGATTATATGTCCGGATGCCCTCGGCTCGATGGACGGAGGGGCCACATTCAGCATCCTCATTGCCTCGTGGTACCTGAGGGTGTATGTCTGGACCACTTCCATAGGTTCGAGCTGCTCCAGCCTTGCCTTCTTTGCTATCTTGTCTTCCCCGTCATCCGAGTCGTGCTCCAAATGTCCCACATCGGTTATGTTCCTGACATAGCGCACCTTGTATCCGAGGTGCTTCATGAAGCGCACGAGCACGTCGTATGTGACTCCCGGTCTTGCGTGGCCGAGGTGCGCATCTCCATATACTGTAGGGCCGCAGACATAAAGTCCCACATGCCCCGGATTTATCGGTGTGAAAAGTTCCTTTTTCCTTGAAAGGGTGTCGGTGATATAAAAATTTCTCATTGCCGGTCAGTTTTTATGCATGATGCTCCGGTTTGCGGCAGCTGCCGTCCGCTCCGGAACATCCTTGCGAAGATAGGCATTTTTTTTCTTTTATCTGACAATTGCTAAATTTGTCATGGAACTGTTGGATTTTCTGACGATGGATAAGGAGAGAATTTTTGCCGGAGCGGATGCCGTGACTGATGCCGGGGCCTTTGACCGCTCTTCAGACGGCCCTGAAGCAGTGCCGGCTCTGCCGCAGATGGCGGTGGAGGGGATACATGCAGGTTTCCCGTCCCCGGCCCAGAACTATATGGAGCCTTGCATTGACCTGAACAGGGAGCTTGTCAGGCATCCTGCCGCCACATTCTACGGCAGGGTGGTGGGGGATTCCATGACAGATGCCGGGGTGGAGGAGGGCGACATCCTGGTCATAGACCGCTCCATTGAGGCGGCCGACGGGGACATGTGCGTATGCTTCGTGGACGGGGAATTTACTCTCAAATATTTGTCATTCAAAGACCCCGGACACCTGAATCTCGTCCCTGCCAATGATGCGTATCCTGTCATCGAGATTACGGATGCCTCGTCATTTTCCGTCTGGGGCGTCGTCACCTATGTGATAAAGAAGGTCCGGAGAAAATGACCGGAATGGATGTTGCCATTGTCCTGAATCAGCTTTTTGATGTCTTTCCGGAAAAATGTGCAGACTATGTATGCATTGGTGGATTGCAACAATTTCTTCGTTTCCTGCGAGAGGGTTTTCCGCCCGGAGCTCGAAGGCCGGGCTGTCGTGGTCCTGTCCAACAATGACGGCTGCGTGGTGTCCAGGAGCAATGAAAGCAAGGCCATGGGCATCAGGATGGGAACACCTTTCTATCAGATAAAGGATATGGTCAGGAGCGGTGCATTGACGGCATGTTCCTCCAATTACGCCCTTTACGGCGACCTTTCGTCAAGGGTGATGTCCATACTTGCCGAGGCGGTGCCGAAGATAGAGATATATTCGATAGATGAGGCTTTCCTGTGTCTTGACGGCATCGGCATGGACCGCGTTCCGGAACTGTGCGATGCTCTTGTCCGCAAGGTGCGCAAGTGGGTGGGCATCCCGGTGAGCATCGGTGTCGCACCCACGAAGACGCTGGCCAAGATAGCAAGCCATTTCGCCAAAAAATATCCCGGCTACAGGGGGGTATGCATGATGGATAATGAAGAGAAGCGCATCAAGGCCTTGTCCCTGACTCCGATAAGGGAAGTGTGGGGCGTCGGCAGGAAACTTTCCGTCAAGATGGAGCAGAACGGCATAAGGACGGCCCTGGACTATGTGCAGAGGCCGGCTGCCTGGATCCGGGAACATTACATGCTTCACGGGATGAGGACATGGCTGGAGCTGCAGGGACAGGTGTGCGTGGAGGAGGAGCATGATGACAGGCGCAAGTCCATCTGTAATTCGAGATCGTTTGCGGAAATGGTGACTGATGAAAACGAACTTGCAGCGAGGGTGGCCGACTTCGCCGCGAAATGTGCCGAGAAGCTCCGCAAGGAGCATTCTGCCGCGACGGAAGTGACCGTCTTCCTGCACACCAACAGGTTCAGGACAGAGTTGCCGCAATATTTCCCGGCAGCCACGGTAAGGCTGCAGGTGGCCGCCAACAGCACCCAGGAGATAGTGTCCGCTGCAATAAGGGCATTCAGTACCATTTACCGCCCCGATTACCTCTACAAGAAGGCCGGAGTGACTGTCGACGGTCTGATTGATGCGGGTTCCGTGCAGATGCCCATCTTCGACTATGATGCCGGCCTGAGGCGCAGGCAGGACCGTCTTTCCGGAATCATGGACAAGGTCAATGCAGGCGGTGCCAATCTCATCAGGCTTGCGTCCCAGCGTACAGGCAACTGCACTGATGTGGTCCGCAGCGAATACCGCTCCCGCCTCTATTCGACATCGCTTGATGACATAATAGAGGTGAGATGATTCCTTAAACTGTCACAATAGTGTCTGACTTTGGAGATTATTAATTTATTTTTAAGGATTATTATATTTGACTTAGGGATAATAATGATTATACAGAAGATTATTAAAATTTATCTTGAAAAAATTTAAACAGTCTTTAAAAAGAATTAATTTTGTCCATCCAAAAAATTGAAAATTATGCTGAAAGTAGATTTGGGAGGCTGCAGCTCCTTTGTAAAAGATGCAGAATATCAGGAATATGTGGACAAGGCTCTGGCAGCCTTGGATGTGCTTGAAAATGAAACAGGTGCGGGCAATGATTTCCTCGGGTGGAAACATCTTCCTTCACGGACTCCGGATTCCCTTATTGCTGATTGTGAGGCCATCCGCGACTCATGGAAGGGCAAAGGTGTTGACCTTGTCGTAGTCATCGGCATAGGCGGGTCATATCTTGGAGCCAAATGCGCCATTGAGGCTCTTTCACACTCATTTGCAAAGCAGCTTTCAGGCAAGAAGGATGCCCCTGAGATTGTATTTGCAGGGCATAACCTTTCGGAAGAATATATGGCTGAGCTACTTGACCTGATGAAAGAGAGAAATGTGGCTGCCGTCGTGATATCCAAGTCCGGCACCACCACTGAGCCTGCCGTGGCATTCCGTCTCGTGAAGCAGTTCATCGAGGAAAGATACGGTGCTGCTGAGGCTGCAGAACGCATTGTGGCAGTGACAGATGCACACAAGGGAGCATTGAAGTCCCTCGCCACCCAGGAAGGCTACAGGACTTTCGTGATAGAAGACAATGTCGGAGGCCGTTTCTCAGTGCTCACCCCTGTCGGCATCCTTCCTATAGTCCTGGCCGGATTTGACATGAGATCCATGCTCAAGGGTGCAGCCGAAATGGAGGAGAAGACGGCTGAAAAGAGCCGCACCAACCCTGCCGTGGAATACGCGGCCATGCGCAATCTTCTCTACGGTAAAGGCAAGAAAGTCGAGATACTTGTTTCATACAACCCTAAGCTCCAGTATCTTGGAGAGTGGTGGAAGCAGCTCTACGGCGAGTCCGAGGGCAAGGACGGCAAGGGTATCTTCCCTGCGTCAGTAAGTTTCACCACCGACCTCCATTCCATGGGACAGTACATCCAGGAAGGGGAGCGCATGCTAATGGAGACGGTCGTCACTGTGGAAAAGAGCAGCCGCAGCGTGACCATCGCCAATGACCCGCAGAATCTTGACGGGCTCAACTTCCTGACAGGCAAGCATGTCGAGGAGTGCAACGCCATGGCCGAGCTCGGGACCAAGCTTGCCCATATCGACGGCGGCGTTCCGCAGCTTTCCGTATCTGTCGAGAAGATAGACGAGTACAATCTCGGAGCTCTCTTCTATTTCTTTGAAAAGGCCTGCGGCATCAGCGCATACATCCTCGGGGTGAATCCGTTCAACCAGCCGGGTGTGGAGGCCTACAAGAAGAACATGTTTGCCCTTCTCGGCAAGCCTGGCTATGAGGAGCAGGCGAAGGCCATTCACGAAAGGCTTTCAAAGTAACTGATGAATTCAAGACGGGGCTGGCTCCAATAGGGGTCAAGCCCCGTTTTTGTTTTACTAGGGAGATCGGCGGCAATGCAGGAAAGGCAGAAAGACCGGGCAAGGTATTTCAGGGAGCTTGCCCATACCAGCGAAAAATATTTCATCCCTTATATCTCCCCGTTCATGAAGATCGAGGCGGGGATGAATGTCCTTGAAATAGGATGCGGGGACGGCGGCAACCTGCTTCCGTTCGCCCGTCTGGACTGCAATGTCACCGGAGTGGATCTTTCAGAAGGGAAAATAGAAAATGCCCGGAAATTCTTTGCCGAAGCCGGTGCCCCGGGCCGTTTCATTGCTTCGGATATATTCAAGATCAAGGAGTTGGAATCTTCATTTGACCTTGTCATCTGCCATGATGTCCTGGAGCATATCGGGGACAAGGCGCGTTTCCTTTCCGACCTGCAGAAATATGTCAGGCCGTCAGGGCTGGTCTTCATGGCATTCCCGGCGTGGCAGATGCCTTTCGGCGGACATCAGCAGATATGCCGGAGCAAGTTCCTGTCGCATCTTCCGTTTTTCCATCTTCTGCCGCGCAGCCTGTACAGGGCAGTGCTGAAGGCCGGAGGGGAAGAGCCGTTCCGCATAGAGGAACTGCTTGAGATAAAGGATACGAGGCTTCCGATAGAGCTTTTTGAAAGGCTTCTTGCCGCCAGCCGTTTTGAGTCCCTTGACAGGACATTGTATTTCATCAACCCTCATTATGAGGTCAAATTCGGCCTCAGGCCGCGCCGCCTTGCCCGTTTCATCTCTGCAATCCCGTATCTGAGGGACTTTTTCACCACCTCAGCTTTCTATATTTTGAAACTTAAATGAAGGGAACCGGCTTCTGATTTCAGTTTTTTTGTCATTTTTCAGACAGGCTTTTGAAAAGACGGAAATATCCGGAAGATTTTCTGTTTTTTTTATTTTCATTTCAGAATCATGGCCCACCTTTGCATCGGAAAAAGGTTCAGATGAATATTTCCGTTCCCCTGAAAAGGAATGATTTCATCCGGATTTTTGATAAAGATGAATTTACAAACATTTAAATTTTTATTGCCATGAAAAAGATTTTGATTTCCGCCGTTGTCCTTTTGGGAGGAATTTTCGCCGCCAACGCAGATGACCGTGAGCGCCCGACCACTGTTGACAAGCTTCCTGCAGCTGCACAGCAGTTTCTGAAAGAACACTTCAAGGACCTTACAGTGGCCTTCGTGGTGGAGGATCCGAAGATGATGGGGTCTGAATATGAGGTCACCTACACTGACCGTACGGAAGTGGATTTCGGCACTGACGGCAACTGGACCAGCGTTGAACGCAAATACAGCGCCGTCCCTGCCTCCGTTGTACCTAAGCAGATAGCAGACTTTGTGGCCAAGGGCAATTTCCAGGGCCAGTACATAAAGTCCATTTCCAGGAATGCCTATACATGGGAAGTCGACCTTTCAAACGGTCTTGAAATAAAATTCGACAGCAATTTCAATCTGCTCGGCTACGACGACTGAAACAGTTACTGAAGAAAATCGGACGGTCTTGCCGCCGGGCTTCATGAATCAGATGAAAGGGGGTGCGGTCCGGTTCGGACCCTACTCCCTTTCATTTTTCCTGTAATCAGGATACTTATTCCCAGAATCTGAAGAAATGATGTACCGGACCGTGGCCGTGGCCGATGCTGTAGGCGGAGCCGGAGGTGATGGCTGCGGTGATGTAGTCCTTTGCGTTGCGGGCGGCCTCATTGAGGCTCTGGCCGTGGGCGAGGAAGGCTGCAAAGGCAGAGGAGAGGGTGCAGCCTGTGCCGTGGGTGTTGGGCGTGTCAAGGCGGAGAGAACTCAGGCGGAGAATCTCGTCGGTCTCGGCATTGTAGAAGATGTCCACAAGTTCCTCGTCATGGAGATGCCCTGCCTTCAGCATAACTGACACGCGACGGCCCTGGGAAAGCTCTCTGGCGGCGTCCGGGAGTTCGTCCTGGCTTTCCAGACGGCGTCCGAGAAGAAGTTCCGCCTCGGGGATGTTCGGGGTTATCACCCTTGCATAAGGCACAAGCTCGGCCTTGAGGGTCGCGACAGCATCTTCCTGGAGAAGCGGGTCCCCGGAAGTGGCCACCATCACCGGGTCTAGGACTATGTTGCTGATGCCGTAGCCCGCAAGAGTGTCCCTTACGGCAAGAATGAACTCTGATGAGTGCAGCATGCCTATCTTCACGGCATCTACGCCGATGTCATCAATGACTGACTTTATCTGTCCCGAAACGAAATCCACCGGAATCGGATGGACTCCGGTCACTCCCACCGTGTTCTCGTCCACCACTGCTGTTATGGCCGACATCCCGTAGCATCCGCATGCGGAAAATGTCTTCAGGTCAGCCTGTATGCCGGCTCCGCCGCTCGGGTCGCTGCCGGCTATCGTCAATGCTCTCCTGTATGTCTTCATTGCATTCATATTTTCCATTTTTCCATTTCCCATGCGCTGTCCCAGAACATCCATTCCATCTTGGTGCAGAGCAGGAACGCATCGGTCATCCTTTCCCTTGTGGCCTTTCCGGTCCCGTGGGCAAGGGCATCGCAGATTTCCACTGCCCTGAAGGTGGAGGCGGTGAAGCCCTCGTCGGCGTATGTCCCTATCCAGCGGGAATAAGGGTTTCCATCCCCTGTCTGCATTGACAGTATTTCCTTTCCGACACGGTTGTATACCCAGAAGCATGGCAGGATGGCGGCAGCCTCCACTTCCACCGGTGCAGTGGCAAAGCTCTGGAGAACTGACGAATACAGCAGACAGGACGGGCTGATTTCCGAAACCGGGGGGATTTCCCCTCCGAGGAATGACGCATGCAGCTCCTTTTCCACCACGATTCCCGCCGAAGCGAAATTGATGAATGATGTCACATGCTCCTTGTCCGGCAGACGGGAGGCAATATGCGACAATATCCTCGCATAGTTTTCAAGATACAGGGCGTCCTGACGCAGATAGAACCTGAACTTCTCCTGCGGGAGGCTGCCTGCTGACAATTCTGTGATGAACGGGTGCTCTATTATTTTCCCGTAGGTCGGGGCTGCAAGTTCCCAGACCTCTTCGCTCCATTTTTTCATTGTTCCATAAGAATCAAAGCGGTTTGACAGCATTCAGGTGACCTGAAGACAAACCGCTATATTTTAATGTCTATGCCTTGAAGGCTGTAATAGCCACATAGTCGCCCTTGTCATGGCCTTCCGAAGGCTGTTCTTCCCTCAGATCGGAACATAGCGGATGTGCGGTAAGGGTCTGGGCATATTTCAGGTCCACGAATCCGGCCTTCTCAAGCAGGGCTGTCTTCTCCGCAGTGGTGCGCCAGTTGGCCATCTTCACGAATTCGATCGGGTACGGGTCAGGCGGATAGACTCCTTCAAGAAGAGGGTGCTCCCATGTGCCCAGAGCCTTGGCAAGATTGTACATCAGACCGTATGAACTTTCCTTGGGAACATCCACGAGGATTATCCTGCCGCCTGAGGGGAGTGCCGCGTATGCCTTTCTGATGACCCCTTCGAGGTCAGTGATGTAGCTCGGGGTGCCGTTGAACAGGATGGTGTCATAGTCTCCGCTGCCGAAATCCGCCTCCTCGGCAGTGGCTATGGTCACATTCATACCGCGTTTGCGGGCAATTGCAGCCATCCCTTCGGACGGCTCGATGCCTTCGGTGACTGTGATCCCGTATTCCTTGGCCATTATCATCTCAAAAAGCCCGCTGCCGCATCCCACTGACAGGACACGCCCGGCATCTTTCAGGGTCGAGGCCACAAGATTCACTTCCGAATAGAGCACGTTCCTGTTGTTGAGGAACCATGCATCGTATTCCTGTGCGTATTCGTCAAAACTTTGTTTCATATAAAATTATTAATCATTGTTTATTTTAGGGGTCATTTTTCGGATAATCAATTCCTTTTAAAACTCTATCATCTCTGTTTCAAGTGTCAGCAGGTCAACGGTCAGCAGCCTGCCGTCAAGCGGCCTGCCGAAACCCGCAATGATTTTCAATGCCTCGGAGGCCTCAATGGTGCCTATGACTCCCGGTACCGTGCCGATGACACCGGAAATTTCACGGGGACGGGCACACAGGCTTTCCCTGTCGGGATAAAGGTCGGAATAGCGTCTGCCGCTTCTGTAATTCATCACGCTCACCTGGCCGGAAAATGCACCTATGGACCCGTAGACCCAGGGACGGCGGCAGGAGGCGCAGACATCGTCAATGAGGTACCTGGTCGGAAAATTGTCACAGCAGTCCACAATCACATCGTATTTGCCGACAATTTCCGCTGCATTTTCAGGCGTAAGCCCGTCAGGAAAGCATTCAAAAGCCGTGTCAGGAGAAAAGGCGGAGAGCCGCTGCCTTGCCGCTTCCGTCTTGGGCATCCCTATCTGCCGCACTTCGTAGAGGGTCTGCCGCTGCAGGTTGCTTTCCGACACGGTGTCCGGGTCTGCAAGGCCTATGCGGCCGATTCCAGCCCCGGCGAGGTAGAGTGCTGCAGGAGAGCCGAGCCCTCCGAGCCCGACCACGAGCACAGAGGCTCCGGCCAGTCTCTCCTGTCCCTCAATGCCTATTTCCGGCAGCATTGTCTGTCTGGCATAACGCCCGGACCTGGCTGTATCCCTATTTCCCATAAATTCATTCAGTCAAATACCTTGTCCCAGTCCTTCCAGACCACCTCGTAGCCTTCCCTGCGGATGTCCGTCTCCACCTCTGCCGGTGTGCGTTCATCGCTGACCGCGAACTGTTCGAGAGACTGCGGATAGGTGAAATATCCGCCAGGATCGGTCTTGGACCCGGCGCTTACTGAAGTCGCGCCGAGGGTGGCGATATGGTTCCGGAACCCTGCACTCTCCCTTGTGGACACGGAGATGTCCACATCGTGGTCGAAGATGCGGAATGCGAATATCGCCTGGGCAAGCTCCCTGTCGCTCATTATCACATTAGGCTGGAAATGGCCTTCGGCCGGACGCATCCTCGGGAAGTTGACGCTATAGCGGGTCTTCCAGTAACGCTTGCGCAGGTACTGCAGGTGCAGGGCCATCATCGTGACATCTGTCCTCCAGTCCTCCAGTCCTATCAGCACGCCCATACCTATCTTGTGCACCCCGGCCTGCCCCATGCGGTCAAAGCCGTTGACTCGCCATTCAAACTTCGATTTCATCCCCGCAGGGTGGTATATGTTGTAATTCTTCCTGTTGTAGGTCTCCTGGAAGCAGACCACCCCGTTGAGCCCTGAGCGGGTCAGCCGGGCATAGTCCTCCGCAGAAAGCGGCATCACCTCTATGGTGAGATTGTTGAAATAAGGTCTGCACACCTGAAGGGCCTTCTCAAGATATTCCACTCCTGCCACTGCAGGATTCTCCCCTGTCACGAGCAGGAGGTTTTCAAACGGACCGAGCCTTTTTATCGCCTTGCACTCGTCCTCTATCTGTTCCGGAGTGAGCACCACCCTGGCAATCTTGTTGTGCCTGTTGAACCCGCAATAGACGCAGGAGTTGGTGCAGGAGTTGGTGATATACATCGGTATATACATGGAGACCGTCTTCCCGAAACGCTCCTGCGTATATTTCCGGCTGAGCCGGGCCATCGGCTCGAGATATGCTGCCGCCGCGGGGGAGATCAGTGCCATGAAATCCTCAAGCCCGAGGCGTTCCTTTCCGAGCGCCCGCTCGACATCGGCAGGACTCTTGGACATGATCGCCTCGGTCGTCTCCTCCCAGCCGTATTTTTCCAATTCTTCTGAAAACATAATGATGACGAATAAAAAATCAGTCGAGGAATGATGTCAGCGGGCTGCTGGCTTCGGCGCATCTTGACTGCGCACCGAGTCCCGCCTCGTATGCCTCACGACCTGCAGCAACGGCTGCGGCAAATGCCCTGGCCATACGCACAGGATCCCCTGAAACCGCGATGGCGGTGTTGACCAGCACGGCATCCGCCCCCATTTCCATGGCTTCCGCCGCATGTGAAGGTGCCCCTATTCCTGCATCCACCACCACCGGTACATTGCTCTGCTCAATGATGATGGAAAGGAGCTCACGGGTCACAAGTCCCTTGTTGGTCCCTATCGGGGCCGCAAGCGGCATCACGGTAGCCGCCCCTGCCTCTTCAAGACGCTTGCAGAGGACAGGGTCTGCCTGAATGTAAGGCAGCACCACGAATCCCATCTTCACCAGCTCTTCGGTGGCCTTCAAGGTCTCCACCGGGTCAGGGAACAGATATTTCGGGTCCGGATGTATCTCCAGCTTGATGAAGTCGGTGCCGAAAGCCTCCCGTGCAAGTTGCGCAGCAAGTATGGCCTCCTCGGCATCCCTCACGCCGGATGTGTTCGGCAGAAGCTGGATTCCCGGAAATTTCACATGCGAAAGCATCTCATCCTGAGGATTGCTCATGTCTATGCGTTTCATTGCCACAGTGACCATTTCGGTGCCGGACGCCTTGATTGCTTCCGACATCAGTTCATTGGAACTGAATTTTCCTGTTCCCGTGAACAGGCGCGAACGGAATGTCCGTCCTCCTATCACCAGATCTTTCATTGCATTAAAATTCAATATGATAATTTAAACTTCCATTTTCAGAATCGTCTGCGGCAGTCGTTATTGCGCTGTCGTGAATCCATTTTTGTCTGATTCTGCCATCTTTCTTATTGCCCTTATCCTTTTTGCCGCCGCTTCAGGTGTCACATCCTTCCAGACATAGCCGAGAAAGGCCGCCCCTCCGAATCCGTATTTTCCCAAAAGCGGCATGTGTTCCGGAAGTATGCCTCCGAGGGCAATCGCCTTCGGTCCCAAAATGCCGTTGTGGCCGGCTTCCAGCAGCTGTCCTTCAGAAAAATGCGAGCGGTATCCCTGCTTTGAAATGCTGTCGAATATGGGGCTGAGGAAAAGATAGTCCGACTGTCCGGAATATTCTGCAACCTCCACGAAAGAGTGGCAGGAGCGGCTGACAAGTCCGCAGAATCCGTCCGGGACACGGTGATTACGCGCATTCAGATGCACCCCTCCTGCCCCGTATTCCGCTGCGAGCGGCAGATGGTCCTGGAATGTAAGCCGTTTCCGGAACTGCTCCGGAACTGCCTTCACAAGCCGCCTGAAATCATTTTCAGATGATTCCGGCTTGCGGAGATGCACCCTGTCCGCCCCCTCGCAAAGGAGGATGCGGATGATTTCTGCCTCGTACGCGACAAACTCCGGAGGCGTTATGACAATGACTTTCATCATCCGCCGCAGACAGCTCTTATGACCGTGACCTTTGCGCCGTCTTCAAGTATTGTGCTGTCCCAGTCCGCACGAGGCACCACCTTGTTGTTCACAGCCGCCGCCGTGCCTTCTGTGCTTATGCCCTGGCTGTTGAGCAGGTCCGAAAGCGAGATCCCTGTCCCGACTTCGGCCGGAGAATGATTGATGTAAACTTTCATGGCTCTTCCTTTGTCTTGGGGATGCCATACACGGAGAATTCCGCCTGTCTATGAACGGGGAACAAGTCCTTTCGGCGGTACTGGCCGCATCAAGTTCATAGGGTATGATCTCAGCCCGCACTCCGGCAGGCACCCCTCTTGTTTCAATCTTTCCGCAAATGTAATAAAAAATCAGACAGCCGAAAGGATGTAGTGGAAAAATCTCCCGCACCTGCTGACGGAACAGACAGCATCTTTTCACTAATTACACAAAAAGCAGGAAAAGGGGCCTGGCCCATACTTAAGGCCTGCCCCTTTTCCTTGATGCATTTGGACTGCCGGAAGTGTCGTTCCCGGCTTTTAATGCTTAAAATGAATAGCCGATGCCTATTGAAAATGTGTTTTTCATCGGTGAATCATTGCCTGCCACAAGATATGCAGCGTCTATGTTCACTCCGAAGAACCTGAATCCGAGTCCGACAGATGCGAATGAAGGAATTCCGTTCTTTTCTGAACCGTAGTGGTATCCTGCTCTCACAGCTACAAGATTGTCATACATGTATTCTGCTCCGGCAGATGCAAAGCCTGTGGAAGGCCCTCCGAAAAACACTCCTCCTTCGATTCCGGCTGAAAGATGATGTTTCCCGAAGTCATTGTCATATCCTCCGCCGAGTCTGGCGTTCATAGGAAGAGAAGATTTCATGCCGGAAGCGGACTTTACAGGAATTCCGAGATTGTCTGCCTCCAATGAAATCTTGAAATCACTTATGGTATAGAGCAGTTGGATATCAGCGGAAAATGTGCTGAAAACCGTCTTGTATAATTCACTTTTCGGCGCAAGTGAACTCTGTGCATAGTTTAATCCTATGCCGACGGACATATTGTCTATGAAACGGTATGAAAAGCCTGCACCGATTCTCAGGTCGTTTGGCGTGAAGGAGCCTGTCGGTACTCCTGCCTCATTGATTGTGTCATACTTCTGCCCTGACTGGGTCAACGCGGCGAATGTCACACCGAATCTGTCATTTATGTTCCACATTGCTCCAAGAGAAAAAATGTTCTCCTTTGCAGAAGAAGGCTGCCAGCTGCCGTAGCTGAAGGCTGCTGAGAATGTGTTGTCAGAGAACGGGACGGCTGCTGTATTGCCGAAATGGGAATACGCTCCCGCCTCAAGTACTGATACAAGTCCGCCCATTGCCAGTGAACGGGAGTTTCCGCTGTTGTTCAGGAACGGCAGGGCTGCGGTTTCACTCGAGCCTTCCTGCGCCATGGCCGGCAATATCGGAGCTGCGGCAAGTGCCGTAATGATGATTATTCTGGTCAATTTCATTGTTCTGAATTTTTACCTTGGTGAAATCCGCTCTGCAGATCTCAGGATGATGTTACAGTTTGACGAATGATGTACGGTATTCCTGGCCGCCGAAGCTGAGCGTCAGGTTGTATTGCCCCGGTGCCGTAGAAGACATGTCTATCTGCATAGGTGCATCTATGCTGACATGCCCCTGTCCGTCATATACCGTTGATCCTCCGGAAGACCGGATGACGACATTGCAGTCGGTTTCATCCTGTGTCCTTATGTTCAGTACGTCGATCACCGGATTCGGGTATATGTCGTATGGCTTGCTGCTGTCCCTTACGACGACATTGAAGCGCAACTGGGCGCTTGCTCCCTTGGAATCCGTCACGGTAAGACTGACTTCCGTCATTCCAAGCTGCCTGCCGGTGAATGTGACTACTTCATTAAGGTATACGTATGATATGATGTTTCTGTCCGTTATGGATGTCAATACTGAAAGCGGACCTCCATCTTCATCTGTAACATATTCATTGACAGGAATATCCACTGAATTGCCGGGGCCGTCTATGCATACGGTGCCTATTTCCTTGACTATCTGCGGCGCATGGTTCTCCAGTACTGTATATTCTTCTTCAGAATCAGTCCTGGCTCCATATTCGTCAACGGCTGTCAGGGTGAATGTGTGTGTGCCGGTAACGGCCATGGCCCCCTTGACAGTGATTCTTATGCTGTTTTCTGAAATCTGTTCAGATGTCACTCCGCTGTTCCCGGCAAGGCTGCAGGACAATGTCACTGCATGACCGTCGGGATCGGTCGCGGTATAGGTCTTTGAAAAACTGCCGTATGACCCTGCCACAAGAGGTTCATCGCTGTCAGCGGAAATGACCGGAGCGGTGTTTGAGCCTGTCGTGACGGAGCTTACATCAGTCAGGGCCGATTCATTCCCCGCAAAGTCACTTGCCGATACGGCATAATAATACTTTGTATTGAACTCCAGACCGCTTAGAGAAAATCTCTTGAGCCCGTTTCCGGCATCTTCGGCGTTGTTGATCACAGTCCTGAACAATTCTGCACCCGAGTGGTCGTCGCTGCTGAATTCCGCGGTGCTGTAATATACGTTGTAATAGTAGGCGGTGGTATTGTCCGGGTCTGCCGGCACGTCTGCCGTGAAATGTATCGTGTTGGACTGGACTTCGGCATCAAGATGCGAAAGCGGCTCCGGAGCCTCCGTGCTTATGGATGAAAGGGCTAGCATGGCATCAATCATTCCGCTGCCGAGCTGGCCTCTCATGTCCTGGTTGTAATCGTATATTGAGGCATCCGTGCTGTTTACAATGAGCTCAAACAGATCGTCGCAGGTGAATCCGTCCTGGCCTTTGACCGAAAGCACGAGGGCTGCAAGGCCGGAAACATGCGGACAGGCCATGGAGGTTCCCTGCAGATAGCCGTAGCTGCTGCCAGGGACAGTGCTCAGGACTCCGCCATAGTTGTAGTTTACCTGCTGGTCTCCGCCCGGGGCGCATACATCCACCCAGCTGCCATAGTTGGTGTAGTATGCCGCGCGGCCGTTCGGCCCGATTGCCCCTACGGCCAGCACCCTCTCGTATCCGGAAGGATAATCATAGTCCAGCGCGTTGTTTCCTGCGGCGAATACCACAAGGCCGCCTCTCATAGGGCCGATCTGGTTTCCATATTCATCCGTTCCGGCATTGTCTATGAAATAGTCTATGGCAGCCGCATCGGAAGGCAGCATTTCATCCGGAGATACTTCGTAACCCCAGCTGTTCTGGGCTATCTGTGCCCCGTTGTCGGCGGCATACTGAAAGACCCGAGCGATATTTGCCCCTGTATCGGGATGCCTCTCGTCCATGATCTGGAGACACATCAGACGCACTCCCGGCTGGTCGGGATACCGTCCTCCGGCAACTCCGCACACGCCTATGCCGTTGTTGTTTGCTGCAGAGACTGTACCGGCCACATGCGTACCGTGTGACTCTCCGTTGATGTCGGCTGAATTGGTCACAAAATTATATCCGTAGACGTCATCCCTGTAGCCGTTACCGTCGTCATCATATCCGGAGCGGCCATTGAGCTCCGCCTCATTTACCCAAAGGTTCGGTATCAGGTCCGGATGTGTGACATCCACCCCTCCGTCGATTATCGCCACTGTTACATTCTCGTTCCCGAATACCTCGTATGTGTTCCATGCTTCCTGAAGATTGATGTCGATGTCGCTCCTGAAACCGTTCTGCCCTGTATTGTTATAATGCCATTGGGAAGCATACATCGGATCATTCATGGTGACGGTTGTCCTCTTCACCTTCAGGGCCGGTTCAGTCAGTTCAATCCCGTCTGCCATTGACAGGTCAGCAGATGCACGGGTCATCGGCACATTTTCATTGTATGTTATGGTGAACCATCTGTGCAGGCCTGCCTTCCTCTGTCTGGCCTCATATTTCCCTCCGATCATGAAGGTGGTATTGACGGATTCGATCGTCATTCCAGGAACGGACAGTCCGGCTGCTGCAGGGTCGCTTACTGACCCGCTTTCGTCGGCATGTTCGAGAAGTTTTTCTGCAAGTTCTTCTGATACGCGCACTTTCATGACGCCCGGGATGACTGCCTGCTCAGGAACGGTGACGCTTCCGGCGCCTCCTCCTGCCTGAACATTTTCACCCGGCTCCTTTTGGCAGCCGAATACTGTCAGGCATACTGCACTGATAAATGTTAATGTTTTCTTGTTCATATTATTGACTGGTGTTTACATATTTTATGAGGGTGGCAAGAGCCTGTCTTGCGGCAGGCTTCCTCCACCCTCATCTCTCATATATTTTCCAGGTATTGCCTGAAAAATCTTTCCATTATTCAGCTTTCTTTACTGCATCCGTACCGTACATCTTTAGCGGGCTCATTGTCCTGAATCCTGAATTCTCATGATACATGACCGCCTTTGTGCATTGCAGGGCTGTCCCGGATGATGAAGAAGTCCTTGTCATTGTCAGAGGGAATAGAGGCTCATCGGAGAAACTGTAGTTTCCGCTTGTTCCCAAGCCGAAGAACTGCATTGAAATCATTGTCACTTCTCCCTCACTGCTGGTCAGTGTATTTCCTTCCACTGTTGCAGTATTTCCTGACTCATCGAGTTCCGCATATGCGATGTCATAGGAGCTGGTATAGAAATATCCGTCATCGCCTGTGCCGTAGAAACCGAGTTCACACTGTTCATTTCCGTTTACGGTGATTGTTCCCATGTTTTCATTGGAGACGAAGGCAAGATTGCCTGTCGCTGAATCGAATCCGAGGGTGACATCAGGTGCCTGTCCTCCGAATACATCTGCTTCCCAGCCGCTCATTGAAAAACTCATATCCGGAGACAATGCCTGGATCGAGATGTCGTATCCCGTGCCGTCGGCATCCTCGATTCTCCAGCTGCCGATCCATCTGTTGTAGTTCTCTGAGGCCTGAAGTTCTTCAGGTGTAAAGGCTTCGGAAATTGCATAAAGCCCGGTCGGATTGCCGTTGGTATCAACGCCGAAAGCTATTCCATACCATTGTGTTGAGGAATCCAGAACATCAAACGGGAGTTCTGTTTCAGTTGAGGTATAAAGTATGTCGCTCCATGAGATCGGAATTCCCATCTGATTCATGAAATCTATCTGTTCCTGATAGGATGCGACCATACCCTCGACGAAAGTGGCGATGCCGATAGATTCAAATTGTTCTGTCGTTATTACTCCAGGCATGTATCCGTCTGTTCCTGCCGTTACTGTGACTGACAGCATGTCTGCCGGTGAACCCTCATAGGTACCTTTACCGTCATATGTCACGGTCCAGTTAGGGTTGACCGTGTATTCAACCTGCTGGGAAGTTGTCCTGAAGCTCGTGGATACCGGTGTGCCGTAAGTGGTGCCGTCGCTGGTGAGACCCGTCACAACTGCCCGGTAGCTTGTGCCTGCCGTCAGTCCAGTCAGCTGTACCATGGAATTGCCTGACTTGATGACGGATGAGACATTGCTTCCAAGTCTTTCTACTTCTGCGCTTACCACATCGGCAAGCGGGGAAGTAAGATCGGTTGTGGCGAAGCAGTACCATGTGTCGGTGTCATCCCCGGTGCTTGTGACGGTGGCATTCGCCGTGGTTTCGGTTATGTTTGCCACTGACACCGTGAATGCGACTTCACCCTTGAGAGTCGTGAAATCCACTGATGCCGGAGTACCGTATACAGTGCCGTCATCGTTGAGTCCGAATACGACATATCTGTATGATGTGAGCGGAGAAAGGTCTGTAACGACAGTCACGTGGGTGGTCCCCGTCGTCACTACGGTGCTGATGTCAGTCCCGTTCTCTGTAAATGAGGCTACAACCCTGTTGATGGCATTGGCCATGGTCGTTTCAAGGTCGGTATAGCAGAAGCCGTAATAAGTCTCATTGTCAGTCCCGTTGTGCTTTATGGTAATTGTGGCACTTTCGGACGTGAGCGCCCCGGCCTTTGCTTCAAACACTATGTCATTCTGGTTGACTTCAGGTCTTTCAGGCCTGGTTTCATCTTCCTGGCAGGCAGATAGTCCGAAGACCATTGCTGCAGGCATGGCCATCAATGCCAGATTCCGAATTGCGTTTTTCATATCATGCATCTTTATCTGTTGTTTTAATTTTGGACCGGTCCTGTGCAGGCCGGTCCGTTTTCTGTGCACATCAGTTCGCCGTGAGTGTCACCCCGTCTTCAGCATAGACATATGACAGTGTACTTTCCTGCTGGTTAAGTACTGCATACCATGGAAAATGGAGTTCCGTAGCATCTTCGTTGAACTGCAGGACGAATTCCTTTGCGAGCGAGTAGCCGTCTGAAGAGTATCCGCTGATAGGAGAAAGAAGATAAGGCGAAAGATGAGGGTCAACTCCCTGTCCCGATACTGTGAATGTCACGGTTCTTGCCTCCAGGTCAATTGTGCCGGTTACATAGTTCATCTGCCTGCTTACATAGCCGTTGGTCTCATTCTCGAGATACGGGTCAATGTCATACAGTGTCAGAGTTGAGAAATCTTCGGCCACTTCGACTGTCACTACATGGTTTTCGTATGGAGTGGCGCCGTTGCTTGCCGTATTCTCGTCAGGGCCGTATGTGCCGATATATTCATCGGCAATCTTATAGTACCAAGGTATGTCAGGTACATCCACTGTAATCCTGTCCGAATAGACGGCTCCTCCGTTTGTGCATGCCGCCATTGCCTTGATGTAATTGGTGTTTCCGGCAGATACTTGCACTGTAAGTCTGTATGTGCCGTCGGCCGGAGTATCCACGAGGGTTACGTTTGATTCTACGAATCCCGGGTCTGTAGCCGAAAGCAGTCCGAGCTCAAGGTTTTCCATGCCGGATGCCACTCCGCTGAATGTGACATCAAGCGTTACTGTCTGTGCGTATTGGTCCACTTCGATGGCCGATGCGTTGATGCTGACGGTCGGGAGATCCCCAAGAGGGGCGAACCCATCCTCAATTTCGCTTTTTTCCAGAGCCTTGTTGCATGAAACCAAGAGCAGAGATGCCAATGCGATGGTATATGTTATTTTTCTTTTCATGTTTTTCCTGCTTTATGCGTTAGGATCTTCGTATGGATTCTGTTCATCATCATTGATGAAGTCGTTGTTGTCCATTTCAGTCTGAGGAATCTGGAACCACCACAGGTTGCTGTGGGCTTCTACCGATATCCTTGATTCAGCTGTATGGTTCGTGCCGGTGTATGAACGGTTGATCCCTGTGCCGGTCCTGCGGAGGTCAAAGTATGAGAATCCCTCTCCCCAAAGCTCTATCCTCCTCTGAAGCAGGATTTCATCGACCGTGGCAGAGGCGCTCCATGCAGGGTTGCGCTGTGCCATGAGTTCGCTCATCACCGTTGATGCCCTGCCGTCTCCGAGTCTTGCATATGCTTCGGCTTCGATGAGATACATTTCGGCAGCTCTCATGTATATATAGTCCTGGAGCCACTGGTCCATGTATCCGAATTTTCTTGCGGCATAAGGCCTCTGGGCGCCCGGAGTGTCGGCACTTGCAGAAGGGTCACCGTCAGCACCGTTGAACAGGCTCTTGCGCCAGTCTGAATTCGGTATCTGGTCATAGAGCCCCCTGTCTATGCATTTTGACATCTGGTCAAGTCCGGCATAGCCAGGTGAATCATTTGACATCTGTGAAAAGAATGATGCGTATGTGGTCTGCGTTTCTGTTGTCTGGTTGAAGCCCCACATGACTTCCGCATCCTCCACATCCATGAAGCCGGACTGAAGTCTGGCCTGGTCCATGAGCTGGTATCCCTGCTTTGCTGCATTTGCTGCAGCGGCGGCATTTTCCCATTGCTGTGTGAGAAGGTAGTATCTTGCCGCAATGCCCTGTGCCACCGAATAGTCGATTTCATTTTTCGAGGAACGGCTGTAGCCGTTGAGATAATTCAGTGCCTGGGTGATGTTGTACTCTATGTGTTCCATTACCAGGTTCATCGGCACCCTTCCCTGTCTTGCCGACACTTCATCAGCAGACATGCCGTCTCTTGAGGCGTAGACAAGAGGAACCGTTGGGGCATTGGCATTCAGTTCTCCGGATGTCGTCACCGGGTCCTGGAAAAGCTGTATCAGGTAAGTGTAGGCGAATGCCCTGATGGCATATGCCTGTCCGAGATATCCTCTCGCAGTCGCATCGCCGGGCTCGCTTGTCCCGAAGAAGTCGATTATCGTGTTGGCATTGTTGATGAGTGTGAAGAATTCACTCCACATCTGGTATGAACGTACGTAAATGGCTCCTCCGTACTGGAACATGTAATCGAAATATCCCCAGTTCTGCGTACCGTTCAGTGCTATGTCGACTCCCATGAAGTCAGTGCACATGGTGCAGGAAAGGAAACCGAAATCGTCATGTCCGTCATAGGAAATGCCGGGAGTTACCATCCAGGTATAGAGACCCTGGACATACGAGTTGAGGAATGTAGGATCCTCTTCCACCATATCTGATGCGCTGGAACCTGTGAGGTATCCCGTATATTTTACATCAAAACTGTCTTCGCAGGATACTGCGGCCAGAAGTCCGGCAGTAATCAATATCAGAAATTTTTTCATCTTTATCATCTCCGTCGTTTAAAAGGTGAAGGATATGCCTGCAGATATGGTTCTGAGGGCTGAGTATGTGAACCCTGTCTCTCCGCTGAAGGACTGGCGCACATCAAGTCCTTTTCTTTTGGATGTATACCAGAGGTTGTCTCCTGTGAGATAGATTCTGAGATTCTGCATGGCGATCTTGTCAGTGATTCTCTTCGGAAGTGTATACCCTATGGTCACGTTTCTGAGACTCAGATATGAAGCCTTTGTCAGGAAGCGTGTTGAAGTCTGGGCCGCATTGAGGTCGGCATTCTGGAGACGCGGCACGTCCGTATCAGTATTCTGCGGAGTCCATCTCTGGAAAATGTCCTTGTGCCAGTTTGTTCCGACTGATCCCGCACTCATGAGCGACTGGTAGTTGGAGTCAAGGGTCCATCCTCCTATCTGGTAGGCGAAAGATGCGCTGACATCGAAACCGTAGAAAGTGAGATATGTGGAGAAGCCTCCGTAAAGATCCGGAATCGCGCTCTTGCCCACGGCCCTGTTGGTTGCATTGGTTGCGACACTTGTCGTACCGAGGAATTCTCCTCCCTTGCCTTCCTGTGAGTACCTGTTGTACAACGGAAGTCCGGTCTCCCTGTCAACTCCTGCCCATTCATAAATGTAGAAGTCATAGAGTGAGCCTCCAAGTTCTCTCCAGTAGCTGCCGCTGTTGTATCCGTCCTGCGGCTGGTCTGAAGGAAGTTTTGTGATGGCGTTCTTGTAATGGGTACCGTTCACCGTGACATTCCAGAGGACATTCGGCGTCTTGATGATGTCTGCACTGATTTCAAATTCGATACCCGTATTCTTCATGTCCATGTCGTTTACAAGCTGCGTTGCAGGGGAACCCTGGCTCGGCGCGAGAGGACGGTAGTAGATCATGTCTTTGGTCTCCTTGATGAAGAAATCCGCATTTACCGAGAGCCTGTCGAAGAATCTTGATTCTATGCCGGCGTTGAAGTTGTTGGATTTCTCCCATGTCACGTCCGGAGCCGCACGGAAGGTCCTGACAATGGAAGCTTCTCCGTCCACCCTGTTGATGGCATACAGATCTTCATATACCTTGGTCACACCGATGTTGTCATTTCCCTGTGTGCCATAGCTGGCCTTGATCTTGAGGGCGTTGACATTTTCCACACCGAGAAGGAAGTTCTCCTGCTTCATGTTCCAGGATGCTCCCACGGACCAGAAGCTTCCCCACCTTTTGTCCGGAGCGAATCTTGAAGATGCGTCCATACGGTATGAGCCTGACACATAATATTTGTTCGCATAGCTGTATTCAGCCCTGACGAATGCACCCTGCAGGAAATACTCGGATGTCTGGGATGTGAGGTTCTGATATGTTACGCCGTTGGCGAAATCCGTGTTGTTCGGGTCCACGAAGTTGGTCATCTGCCCGGACAGATAATATTCCGTATCGCTCTTCGTTTCATGACCGAGGAGTATGCTCAGGCTGTGGTCTCCGAAAGTCGGGGTATAGCTGAGGAGCTGGTTGGCATTCAGTGCTGAATGTCTTGAGGTCTGCTGTGTTCCGCGTCCGTTGACAGTGGCTGCGTCTCCTCCGACAGGTGTAGTATAATAGTCGTACTTGTCGATGAATGTGTCGTAAGCCACATTTGCGGTAAACTTGAGATCCTTGAGAATCTGGATGTCTATGTAACCTCTTGAAGAAATGTTGTCGGATATGACTTCATTCTTTGATGTCATGAGCTGGCCATACGGGTTTGACAACTGTCCATAGGCGCGGTTTTCTCCCCAGTCGTAGAGATCCTCTCCGTTGCTTCCGTAAAGGCGCTCGCCTGTTTCGAGGTCATACTGGAAAATAGGATATATCGGAGCTATCATCTGTCCGAACATGAACAGATTGGAATATGAACCTTGGCTTTCGGAGGAGTTATACAGATTCTGGACAGTATTCGAGTACGCTACATTGAGGCCCACCTTGATGTATTTGCCGATGGACTGGTCAATCTTGCCTCTCACTGAGATTCTCTGGAATCCGGAACTTGGCACGTAGCCTTTGTCATTGAGGTAAGACACTGACATGTATGCCTGCGTCTTCTCCGAACCGCCGCTTGCAGAAAGGTTGTATTCCTGTCTTACGCCGTTGCGGAACACATCCTTGTTCCAGTTGTCGTTCCATTTGAGATCATATGCGTATGGGTTGATTTTTCCTGTGGCCGGATCAATCACTTCCGTGTTAGATATACCTTTGTATATGTTGTAGCGGAGATAATTGTCGATGAGCGCTCCGGATGCATAGGCGTTTGCCTGTCCGAGGGACATCTGCCCGCCGTAATACAGGGAGTTTCTTACAGCCTCCCATGTCATTTCATAATAGTCGGCCGGGTTGGTTATGACATCGTATGTCGGCACACCGCGTGAATTCACGCCGACTTTTGCGTCAAATGTGACACTTACGCGGTCTGAAGTACCGCGTTTGGTGGTTATGATTATCACACCGTTGGATCCTCTCGCTCCGTACATTGAGTTCGCGGCTGCGTCCTTCAATACGGTAAGAGATTCTATGTCATTGGATGAAATTGAGTTGAGGCTGCCTTCATACGGCACTCCGTCTACAATGAGCAGAGGCTCCTGTGAAGCTGATACGGAACCGAGACCCCTGATCCTGATGCTGGCGGATGAGCCCGGTGTTCCGGATGAGCTTGATGTCTGGAGTCCGGCAACGGCGCCTTCAAGGGATTTGGAGATGTTTGTGGAACTCAGTGTTTCCAGCTTTTCTCCGCTGATCTGTTCTGCGGCTCCTACAAATGAAGATTTCTTCTGTACTCCATAGGCGACCACAATTGTTTCGTCGATGAATTCGGAGTCTGTTTTCAGTGCGACATCCAGGACGGAGCTTCCGTTGACGGGAAGTTCAACCTTGACATAGCCTATGGAACTGAATTCCAGAATTGCCCCATCAGAAACAGAGATGGAATAAAAACCGTCTGCATTGGTGGCGACACCATGTGTGGTGCCTTTTACGATTACAGATGCAAAAGGGATTCCTTCCCCTGTTCCATCATCTGTAACCTGTCCTGACACAGTCAGATTCTGTGCTGTCATGGAAAGCGACAGAGAAATCAGCACCAATGTGAAAAAAAGTCTGATTTTTCCCATAGTGAAACTTTTAATTAAACATAAATATTGAATAGCATTGTATCCAACCGCTCCTTTGCCGCCTCTTGCCGTGTCAGGTCCTGCCTTGTCCCGTCCCGGTTTATGTCCTGCATCTCTTCCGGTCTTTGCGTGTGTGTGCCCGTACACGCCTTTCAGGTCCTTCTGCTGTCTCTCCCGTCCGTTTCCCGCGGCGGCTGACCTGCATTCCCCGATCTGTCTTACCCTGGCCTGAATCCTGCACTTTTAAAGGGGCGTTTTTATGGACATCAGAACTCCATTTGCAATACTTTGAATTTAAGTGTATTATAACGGAACATATAATGTTTGTATGCATCAAATCTATGATAGACAGTAAATTGATAATATTCTAATCCACACAAAAATGGTTTATGCTTACATCAGGGTCAGCACAGAGATGCAGACATACTCAAGCCAGGAGTTTGAGATCAGGAAATATTGTAAAAGTCACAATATTGTGATAGACAAATGGGTATCGGAATCGGTCTCCGGGACAAAATCTTTTGAAAAGCGCACGCTTGGACGGATGATACGGAAAATGCGAAATGGCGACATGCTCATCTGCACCGAAATATCGAGACTTGGCCGCAACATGCTTATGATCATGTCAATACTCAACATCTGCTCAAGCAAGGGCATTTCCATCCATTCCATAAAGGACAATTTTGACCTTTCGGACAATATCAATTCCAAAATCATTGCATTCGCTTTTGCTTTGGCAGCAGAAATCGAAAGAATCCTTATTTCTGAACGCACAAAAGAGGCACTTGCATTGAAAAAACAATCAGGCATAAGGCTGGGAAGGCCTCCCGGAAGTTCTAAAAAGAAGGTTACAATATATAAGGAATGGGATAAAATCACGGAAATGATTGATTTGGGAATACCGCTTTCCAAGGTGGCCAGGAAATACGGAATACATAGAAATACGCTCAGAAAGTATTGTACAGCACATATTAATGATAAAAATGAAAAAAGTGATAAATTCGTTTAAAATTTTTATTTGCGAATATTTTATAATTTGGACATTACAAATGTCGTCATTTCAGGCATTATTTTTTATGATTTAAAAGCCAAATATTATAAAATACTGATTGTTAATCATTCTGAAACTTTCAGACAAGTTTGGAATATTGATTTATTATTGCAAACTTTGTAAGACTTTGCTGCGAAAAACGCCCTTTTAAAGGCGCAGGATTTTGACTGGATTCCATACGGCGGAAAAATACGGAACAGTGGGACACAACAATATTCAATATTTATGTTTAATTAATCAATCAACTTATGGGAAAAATCAGACTTTTTCTTACTATGTTGGCTATTCTGATGACTGCCGGACTGGCCTTTGGCCAGGATGTGACGGTCTCGGGAATAGTTTTGGATGCTGATTCGGGAGAGCCTGTCCCGGGTGCGAACATCCAGGTCAAAGGGACTCTGACAGGAGGAACTGCTGACAGCGACGGAAAGTATTCTATTCTCGTGGCTTCTGACGCAACCCTCATATTCTCGTCAATAGGATATCAGAGCCAGGAAATCGAGGTGGCCGGCAGGGCGCTCATCAATGTCTCCATGCTTCCTGACGCTGAAATGCTGGATGAGACGATTGTGGTCGCTTTCGGAACGACTACGAAGGAGGCGTTCACAGGTTCAGCCAAGGTCCTGAAGACCGATGATCTCATAAAGACACAGTCCACCAATGTTTCGGATGCTCTCGTAGGAAAGATTGCCGGTGTGCAGTTCGCCTCTTCATCAGGCCGTCCGGGTTCGGACCAGACCATTTATGTGCGTGGATACGGTTCGGTGAACGCTGACAACAAGCCGCTGTGGGTAGTGGACGGCGTACCGTATGAGGGGGACATCAACAACATCAATACTGCGGATATCGAAAGCATAAGCGTGCTGAAGGACGCCGCCTCCAATGCCCTTTATGGTGCGAGAGGTGCCAACGGTGTGATAATGGTCACAACCAAGAAGGCAAAGGCTGGTCAGGCAACGGTGAAATTTGATGCAAAATGGGGACTCAACAACAAGGCGCTCCAGTCATATGACCTGGTGGACAATGCCGGCGAGTTCTATGAGATGGCATACAAGGCTCTGTACAACGACTATACTCTCAAGCAGGGCATGAGTGCCACTGACGCCTATGTGGCAGCCAACTCGCTTCTTATTTCCAACAATGCCGGCGGTGTAGGCTATAATGTATATACCGTTCCAAATGGCCAGACGCTCATCGGAAGCAACGGACGTCTCAATCCGAATGCCACCCTCGGCCGTCTCGTGGAGTATCAGGGCCAGGAATATCTCCTTTACCCGGACAACTGGATGGATGAAATCTACAAGAATTCTTTCCGTCAGGAATATAATCTCAGCGTGGCCGGTGCCACCGAAAAATCCAACTTCTATGCGTCTCTCGGCTATCTCGACAATACGGGAATCATCGCCGGATCTGCCAACGAGCGTCTTACGGCCCGTCTGCGCGCTGACTATCAGGCCAAGAAATGGCTGAAGGTGGGAGCTAACATGTCATATACCCATTTCCTTTGGGAAAACGGAAATGACATCGATTCCGAAGGTGCTTCAGACGGAGGGAATGCCTTTGCCACAGCCTATATGATGGCTCCTATATATCCGGTCTACATCCGTGACGGGAACGGGAACATCATGTATGACGAATACGGCTACAAGCTTTATGATACCGGTGACGGCCGTAACGGAGGATCCGTGCGTACGAACGGAGGCACAAGCAACGACCTTCAGGACATCCAGCTCAACAAATACATAAATGAAGGAAATGCATTCTCCGCAAGCGGATTTGCTGACTTTAACCTTTATGAAGGTCTCAAGGTGACCATCAACGGAAATGTGACCATTGACGAGATACGTTCCACCACTATGCTCAACCCTTATTACGGACAGTTTGCGGAGTCCGGCGGAGTTGTCACAAAGCAGCATGGAAGGCAGATTGCATACAACCTCCAGCAGCTTATCTCCTACAACAGGACTTTTGCCGGCAAGCACAATATGGACCTGCTCCTTGGTCATGAGATGTATAACAACAAGGAGTACGGCCTCTATGCCTCCAGAAGCGGAATGTTCTCATATGACAACTGGGAGCTCAGCGGTGCAGTGGTCGACAATTCAAGATCAGGATCATCCGTGGCCGAGTATAACAACGAAGGATACTTCTTCAGAGGCCAGTATGACTATGACAACCGTATCTACGCATCTGCTTCATACCGTCGTGACGCTTCTTCCCGTTTCCATCCGGATCACCGCTGGGGAAACTTCTGGTCTGTCGGTGCAGCCTGGATTCTCAGCGACGAGAGCTGGTTCAAGGCACCGTGGGTGGATATGCTGAAAGTAAAGGCATCCTATGGTTCCCAGGGTAATGACAATATTGCCGATTACCTCTATGTGGACTATTATTCCATTTCCAATGACGGAAGCGGCGGCATCACTACCGTATTCGAGAGGAAAGGAAATGAGAACATCACATGGGAGACCAACGCAAACCTGAATGTGGGAGTTGAATTCGGATTCTGGAACAGCCGTCTTTCCGGTAGCGTGGATTTCTTCAACCGCAAGACTTCAGACATGCTCTTCTCCCTTCCTGTGCCTGTTGAGGCCGGCTACAACTACTATTATACCAATATCGGTGACATGGCCAACAGAGGTGTGGAAATAGAACTGAATGCAGACCTCATCCGGACCAGGGACCTTGTGTGGAGCTTCAACCTCAACATGACGCACTACCGCAACAAGCTCCTCAGGCTGCCTGACGAGTATAAGACCAACACCACTTCCGACGGCTCCCTGACCGGTCTTCTTGACGGGAACTATTTCCGCAGTGAAGGCAATTCATTTTTCTCCTTCTATCTTCCGACTTATGCAGGCGTAGATCAGGAAACAGGTCTTTCAATGTGGTACACGTACCAGACAAATGAACAGACGCAGGAAAGGGAAAGAGTGACTACCACCGACTATTCTGCAGCACTTGCCAATGGCCGTGAGATCCAGGGGGATGCCATTCCTGACCTCTACGGAGGTTTCGGTACCTCGCTTTCATGGAAAGGCCTTGACTTCTCTGTCAACTGCACCTATCAGATAGGCGGTCTCGTATATGACAGCGGATATGCTTTCTTCATGTCGTCTCCTACAGGAACATCCACAGGCTCCACATATCACCGTGACCTCTGGAATTCATGGACTCCGACCAATACTGGCACGGACATCCCGCGTCTGGCCTATGGGGATACAGATTCCAACAGAGCATCCAGCCGATTCCTTACAAGCGCGTCATATCTGAATATCCAGAACATAACCATCGGTTATACGCTTCCTCAGCGCATTACGCGCAAGTTCCTCGTTGAGAGCCTCCGCGTTTATGCAACCTGCGACAACGTGTGGTACTGGTCACACCGCAAGGGTCTTGATCCGAGACAGTCAATCTCCGGCTCTACGAATCCTTTCTATTATGCACCTGTACGTACCATATCAGGCGGTATATCCATTACATTCTAATTTAAAGACAGATCAAAATGAACAGTATACTTAGAAAGACCTGCTTTTTTGCCGGAGCCGTCATGCTCCTTCCGGGATGTATCGAGGAGACCTTCCCTGAAGGCGGCTATGCCACGGCAGATCAGATTGCCGAATCTTCTATGGCTCTGGAAGGAATGATTTCTTCCATCCCGACCATAATGATCACCAACTATCTTGATTTGGGAGAACATGTAGATTTCGGCTATCCGGGAATCCTTGGAGCCAATGACCGGCTTGCCGGAGATGTGTTCCCTGTAGCACAGAACCTTCCTGGAGGTAACCAGTATTATGACCGCTGGCAGCCATGGCTGTATCCGTGTGCATCGAATGCCCTCAATGCCTCAATGGGCTGGTCATCCATGCACTATCTGAACTATTACCAGTTCATCAAGGCTGCCAATGATGTGCTTGCCACTGTGGGCAATGATGAGGACACAAAGGAGTCAAGAGGTATAGCGAAGGCTTTCCGCGCCCTTTTCTATCTGGACCTTGTCCGTCATTACGACCCGCTTCCGGCAAATGCTCCTCTGCTCACCGGCTATGAAAGCCAGAGGGCTGCCGTGGAAGGGCTGACCGTGCCTCTTGTTACAGAGGCATCTGAAGTGGACCAGCTGCGCAACAATCCGCGCATGACCCGCGAGCAGGCATTTGAATTCATCTTCTCTGACCTCGACGATGCAGAGGCATGCCTTGCCGACTATACTCCTGCAAGGAAGAACATGCCTTCACTGGCTGTCGTGTACGGACTGAAGGCAAGGGCATATCTGTGGCTCGGAGGCTTCGACAATCTGAACTATGCAAATGTGCCGACTGGAGTGGAGGCATACAGGCTTGCAGCCGAATATGCTCGCAAGGCTATAGATGCTTCAGGATGCACAATCATGACATCAGCACAGTGGCTTGACCCTGCCACAGGATTCAACACCGTGAATGCGGCATGGATGTGGGCGATGATCCAGTCCACTGACACTGTCCTCAACAACCTTCTGTCATGGAGTGCCCACATGAGTCTAGACGCTATGTACGGATATGGATATTTGGCTCAGCCTGGCATCCCGTCCAACCTTTACGCCCGCATCAGCGCCAACGACTTCAGAAGGCTTTCATTCGTCAACCCTGATCGTGACTGGTCCGCGTTCGAGCCATATACCAATCTCACTGAAGACGAATTTGAGACTGTGGCTGCTTATGCTTCCACCAAGTTCCATACTGCAGGCGGTGAGAAGTCTGACTATTCAACTGCAAATGTAACGAGTATCCCTCTAATGAGAGTTGAGGAAATGTATCTGATCGAGGCCGAGGCCACTGCCCATTATGATGAAGGCACCGGAAGGACTCTTCTTGAGAACTTCATGTCCAACAGGGCTCCGGGCTATACCGTTCCTGCCGCCAGCTCTTCAGGCGATGCCCTCATTGATGAGATTATTTTCCAGAAAAGGATAGAACTCTGGGGCGAAGGACTTATCCTGTTTGACATGAAGAGGCTGAACATGAGCATCCAGAATGCTTCCAACAACGCACCATCCGGAGCAAAGCTTGACACGGACGGAAGAGCACCTTGGTGGAACCAGACCATTCCTATTTCTGTAGCCCAGAGGAATACCATCCTGCTGACCACCAACAATCCGGATCCTTGTATGTCCTATAATGTGCAATAATTAAGATAGATCCTTATGAAAAAGATAAGAACGATTTTGTTTTCAGCCCTTGCTGTTCTGGCCGGAGGCCTCGTGTCCTGCACCGAGGAGGAATTCCAGCCGGGGCCGCAGGTGGACGGGGCCCAGGTCTACTTCCCGACAACGACACAGACGCAGTATGACATAGAGGACGGAGTGACTTCCGTGACTGTCCCTGTGATGAGGCTGCAGACTGACGGCGAACTGACCGTGAACATACTTTCCGACCTGTCCGGAATTGAAAATGAGGCTGACAGAAGCCTGTTCACTGTGCCGAACAGTGTCACCTTCGCTGACGGTGAAGACGAAGCTTCGCTTGTAATATCATTCGAGAGGGAAGAACTTGTCGAAGATACAGACTACACAATAGGGCTCCTGCTGAATGACGAGAACAATACAAGCCCTTATGGAATCAGCAGCCTTTATGTGACAGTCACCCCATGGCCATGGGAAGAGATGGGGACGGGGCAGTTCCGCGATGACTGGTTCAATACCGCCTGGGGCGGCGGAAATGTCGAACTGGATGTCACTGTCCACAGGCACAAGACCCAGGAAGGGATATATATGATAGAGGACATGTACGGCTGGCCATTCCTTACGGAATTCTTCGGTGCCACTCAAGAGGAACTTTCCGGCCAGTTCAGTTACACTCCTACCAATATTACCATTAACTGCAGCGACCCGCAGGCCGTATTCATCCCCCAGCAGTTTGTCGGAATTTCCGAGTCGAGCGAGGGAGCCGGAGACCATATCATTGCCACTTATCAGAACGGACTGGGGACATTGGTTGACGGAATCATCACATTCCCGACAGGTGGCCTGGCCTTTATCTGCGACCTCGTTCCAAACGGGGCTCCGGCAAATGCCAACGGGCTGTTCCGCATTGTCCTTCCGGGCTATGAGGCTACAGACTACTCATTGACTGCAAGCTATGGCGGCATGAGAGTCGGATCTGATAACGAGACTGCAACCGCAGTCATTGACTTCTCATACGGAGCGGATGTCACGGGCATCAGCTATGCCTTTGTAAACGGTGAGATTTCAGGTGCTGCACTTCAGGAATATGTAAACGGCATTGTCAACGGGACCCTGGAAAATGTATATGAGGTGAACGGATTTGAGCAGGGTGCTGAATCCGTTTCAGTTGAAGCTGAATTGGCAGCGGGCCTGTATACCGTAGTGGCTGTGCCTGCAGGCACTTCCGGAGAACTTGTCGCCGCATCCGCCGCATCCGATTCATTCTACTTCCCGGCCATGGAAGGGGCTGTCCCTGAGTGTGACATCCAGGCCAAGCTGTACAAGGTCAGCGAGTATTCTGAGGCCGCAGAATATGTATCGCAATGTCCGGATGAGACATCCCTTGTATATGAAATCACCGGAAGCGAACTGAGTTTCCTAAGCGGTACCTTAATGAATACTTCGGCAGTAGACGCTGCCCTTGCACTCGGATTTACTGCAGAGGAGATCATTGCCGCCAACGGCAGCGACATGTCTGATTATCTGGAAGCGATAAATTCCGGAGAAAAATATTGGGATATCTTCATTCGGCTTGATTCCGGAACATCCTATACCCTGCTTTTGCAGGCCTCGAACAGCTACGGCAAGAGTGCTGTTGCACGCGCTGACCTTTTGACAAGTGATTATGCATATTCCGGTTCACTTGCAGCCGGCAACTACACCATGACATGCACCGTGCCGGGCGGTTCGCAGGACGGCAGTGACTTTACTTCCAGGAACACATTCAAAGTGTCTCCGACGGAAGGAAGCAGCACGAATTTTGTAGTAAGTGATCTTGGTGTCGCAAACGGGATGTCCTGGAATGCGGTGTATGATCCGGAAGCTTCCACTCTGACACTTGACGGGACATTCCCGGGACAGGAGGACCGCGGCAGTTTCTTCGGAGGCTGGGTTACCGGTGACAATCTCTCTGCTTATGTGCTGTTTACATATTTCAGTGATTCGGATGAAACCGTAGTGGATGATCCTGTAGTGTTCGGAGTTGATGCTTCAGGCAGACTGACATCCCTCAATACGAATATAGAGGCCGGTGTCGGCATCGTGAACGGAAACCAGGTTTCAAATGCGGCAACGATTGCGGTATTCTTTGCCGGAAGCACGGAAATATCACAGGCTGCGGCATCGGAAACTTCAGCCGTACAGACCATGCAGAGACTTTCTTCCGGCTACATGTCTGTGCCTTCAGCAGGAAACGGCTGCAGCATCTTCCGTCAGGAGCCGGTCTTCAAGACAGCAAATGTCTTTCCGGAGCCGGTTGCGGCGGGACTCAGGACACTTCCTGTAAAGACTCGGGTATGTGAGCCGCTTCCGTCAGATGGAGTTTTCAGGATCAGGGTAGCCGGAGCATCGGGAAAATGCACATCTGTCAGATGACGGCCTGCCGTTAACGTCAACTTGGCCGGAGTCTCTTTCGGGACATCCGGCTTATGTTGCTTATGACAATCAACAACAATCGGATAATAAAATGAAAATTTTGAAAATCTTTGCCGGAATTATGTTCCCTGCCATGATAATGGCTTCATGTGCGGAGAAGGAACTGATGCCCGGCCCGGGAGCGGAGTCAGGAGCGGACCCGGTGGTGGAGTCCAAACTGATCTTTACATCGGAAAATGCAGCCCGGGGCAGCCTTCTGGTCTATTTCAGTGCCGAAGCGGTTTCTCACGTGGAGAATTCTGCAATGACCCGTTCGGATGAAGGCCCGTCCACCCGTTCGGGCATATCAGGACTTGATGCGGTTCTTGCCGGTGCCGGTGTGACATCAGTGGAGAGGCTTTTCCCTGTGGATGAGAGGAATGAGAAACGTACGCGTGCAGCCGGACTGCACAGATGGTACATGGTCAAGTTCGATGAATCTGCAGATCTGGACAAGGTTGCCAGGGCCGTGGCCGGGTTTTCCGAAGTGAGCAATGTGGAGTTCTGCCAAAAGGTGGAAATGGAAGGCACAGGAAAGGTCGTTCCTTTTTCGGAAGGGGGAGCAGTCACCAGGACAGACGGTGCTGACTTCAATGACCCGATGCTTGGAAACCAGTGGCATTACATCAATACCGGAGATACTGACATTTATTCAGGTATCCGTGAAGGGGCCGATGTGAGGTGTGAAGAAGCATGGAAACTTTGTACAGGCGATCCGAGAGTCGTTGTGGCGGTGGTGGATGACTGTGTGCAGTGGGACCATCCTGATCTTGCTGCAAACATGTGGACCAACAGCGGCGAGATAGCCGGCAACGGCATTGATGATGACGGCAACGGCTTCATAGATGATGTGCACGGCTATAATTTTGTCAACAATACCGTTCTGACCATAACGTCTGGTGACGAAGGTGTCCACGGGACACATGTTGCCGGAACAGTAGCCGCGGTCAACAACAACGGGACAGGCGTTTGCGGTGTCGCCGGCGGTTCGGGCAACGGGGACGGTGTCAGGATAATGTCCTGCCAGATATTCCAGGGCGAGACAGGCGGCTCTACAGCCGCGACTGCGCGCGCCATCAAGTATGCTGCGGACAACGGTGCAGCGATCATACAGTGCAGCTTCGGATATACGGCCGGTGCTGCCGGAGGGATCACTTCCGATACGGCATTCGAGCAGGGGGTGAGTGCGGAAAAGCAGGCGATTGACTATTTCATCGGTACGAGGAACTGTGATGCAGTTAACGGCGGCATAGTGATTTTCGCTGCCGGCAATGACCTGACTGGCATGTCTGCCTATCCTGGTGCATATCAGGACTATATATCTGTCACCGCCATTTCCTGTGACTACACTCCGGCCTGTTATACCAATTACGGTCCGGGATGCAACATCGCCGCACCGGGCGGTGACCAGTACCAGTCTCTTCTTGAGACGAACTATAATTCCTCGGCTTCCGGTGTCCTGTCTACCATAACTTCCGGGAGATACGGCTATCTGCATGGCACTTCAATGGCCTGTCCGCATGTGTCGGGAGTGGCAGCCCTCGGCCTGTCTTATGCCCTCCAGACCGGCAAGACATTCACAAGGGAGCAGTTCAACAGCATCCTTCTGTCATCCGTGTACGGAATCAATGAATATTGTACGGGGTCGAAAAGATATGTCAATGACTTCGGCCAGCTCACAACGCTCACCCTGTCCCGTTTCAGGGGACTCATGGGGACCGGAGCCATAGATGCTTATCAGGTGCTCATGAACATCCGCGGGACCACATGCATTCCTGTTTCGGCTTCTTCACAGTCACAGATAAGGGTGGCAGACTATATCGGTGACGGAAATGCACAGATTTCGCTGACATCTGCAGAAATATCGGCTGCGGACAAGGCCAATCTCGGCATCACTTCCGATCCGGTCATATTCGGTGACAATATCCTCGTCTCCTGCAGCAAGGTCGGTTCCGGCATCATGACCGTGACATTCAGGGCCGGCACCAACAGCGGCTCAGGCATGTTCGGAAAGACAGTGACAAAAGAATTTGCGCTTGTGTCCAGGGCTTCGCATTCGGATAACGGCGGATGGCTATGACAAATGACATAGAATGGGAAAAATGATGAAACATATAAGACTGATGTTTGCGGTGCTTGTCACCGCATTGGCTTTCTCTTCCTGCGGGAAGGATAATCCTGGCGGAGGTGATGGCGGCTGGACAGGCGAGGGCAGCGTTACTGGGACATGGCATCTTGCCGGCTGGAACAGCCTGCAGGCTGCCGATGTCTATCTGTCATTGGAAAATGACGGCACCTTTGATCTTTATCAGAGAATATACAGCCCTTATTACGAGCATTATGACGGGACATGGCATCTGGATGGCAATACCTTGGGAGGCACATACAGTGACGGCACCGCATGGGCCGGGACGTATTCGGTGTCTTTCAGCGGAGACGGCGACAGGATGCAGCTTGTCCTGAACGGTGACTCTTCAGATACTTCTGTCTTCACGAGGTCTGAAATACCTGATGAAATCACTTCCGGGGACTTCGGGACAAGGACGTCAGCTGGCATGGCAGGAGGGAAACGTTTCCTGTAGTGTCGTGGCGTCATGTCCGTGCCCGGATGATGTGACATTTTAGCGGCTTGGACCTGTCGGGATGCCAAAAAGGCTTCTGTTCCTTTCAGGCATCCTTATGTGAAATGACAAAATGTCAGCCCCTGCGGGCTGGCATTTCTTTTGTGTCTCGAGTTCCCGGCTTCCGGAGCGCATCATGGGATGGAAAGCGGGGAAGCCTGGAATCAAAGATAGAATTTAAATTTTATAGAATTATGATCAAACCATTAGCAGACAGAGTATTGGTTGAGCCTAAGGAGGCTGAGACCAAAACAGCGGCAGGTCTTTATATTCCTGACACGGCAAAGGAAAAACCTCAGCAGGGGACAGTTGTAGCTGTCGGCCCGGGCAAGAAGGATGAGCCTATGGAGGTTAAGGTCGGAGATGAGGTGCTGTACGGGAAATATGCCGGGACAGAGGTGACAGTCGATGACAAGAAATATCTCATAATGAAGCAGACGGACATTTTTGCAATACTTTAATGACAGGAGAAAAGAATTATGGCAAAAGAGATAAAATTCAATGTTGATGCGCGTGCGCAGATGAAGGAAGGGGCTGATGCCCTTGCAAATGCAGTGAAGGTGACACTTGGTCCTAAAGGACGCAATGTGGTTATCGACAAGAAATTCGGTGCTCCTCAGGTGACCAAGGACGGTGTGACTGTCGCAAAGGAGGTCGAGCTTGAGGACAAGTTCGCCAACATGGGGGCACAGATGGTCAAGGAAGTGGCTTCCAAGACCAACGAGCAGGCCGGTGACGGTACAACCACAGCCACTGTCCTCGCACAGGCCATCATCAATGTGGGGCTGAAGAATGTGACTGCAGGTGCCAATCCTATGGACCTCAAACGCGGTATCGACAAGGCTGTTGCAGCTGTTGTGGCAGAACTGAAGGCTCACAGCCAGGCTGTAGGTGACGACTATTCAAAGATAGAGCAGGTGGGCACCATCTCTGCAAACAACGACAGCTACATCGGAAAACTCATCGCTGATGCAATGTCAAAGGTGAAGAAAGACGGTGTCATCACTGTCGAGGAGGCCAAAGGCACCGAGACTGAGGTGAAGGTTGTAGAGGGCATGCAGTTTGACAGAGGTTACATCTCTCCTTACTTCATGACCAACGGCGAGAAGATGGAGACAGTGCTTGACGATCCACAGATCCTCATCACTGACAAGAAGATTTCCACAATGAAGGACCTTCTTCCTATCCTTGAACCTATCGCCCGTGAAGGCCGTTCACTCCTCATCATCGCCGAGGATGTTGACGGTGAGGCTCTGACAACTCTCGTAGTCAACAAGCTCCGCGGTACACTGAAGATAGCTGCAGTGAAGGCTCCTGGCTTCGGAGACCGCCGCAAGGAGATGCTTCAGGACATCGCCACGCTGACAGGCGCAATGGTAGTTTCAGAGGAAAGGGGATTCACCCTTGAGAACACTACTCCTGACATGCTCGGAAAGGCAGAGAAAGTGGTCATCACAAAGGAGAACACTACCATTGTGAACGGTGAAGGCAACAAGGAGGATATCGCTGAAAGGGCAGAGCTGATCAGAAAGCAGATTGCCACCACCACTTCAGACTATGACAGGGAAAAGCTTCAGGAGCGTCTCGGCAAACTCGCCGGCGGTGTCGCTGTCCTCTATGTGGGTGCAGCAACCGAGGTTGAGATGAAAGAGAAGAAGGACAGGGTGGAGGATGCCCTCAATGCAACCCGTGCCGCAGTTGAAGAAGGTTTCGTACCGGGCGGCGGAGTGGCATACGTCCGCGCAGCTGAAGTCCTCAGGGACATGAAGGGTGACAATGATGACGAGACCACAGGTATCCATATAGTTGCCCGTGCACTTGAAGAGCCTCTCCGTCAGATAGCTGCAAATGCAGGTGTGGAAGGCAGCGTCATCATCCAGAAGATCCGTGAAGGGAAGGATGACTTCGGATACAACGCAAGGACTGATGAATATTGCAACCTGTATGAGGCCGGTGTAATCGACCCTACCAAGGTTTCACGTGTGGCCCTTGAAAATGCAGCTTCAGTTGCAGGAATGTTCCTCACTACTGAATGTGCCATCGCCGAGATTCCTGAGAAGGAGCCGGCTCCTGCAATGCCGGCAGGCGGAATGGGCGGCATGATGTAATATGCATGAAGGCTTCCGATGCCTGACTTGGAATACGGCAGGGGGTGCCAGCTCCCTCCGGAAGTGCTAAATGGGGTGAGTCATAAATTTGATTCACCCCATTTTCATTTGTATCTCTCCGTAATGAAGCCTTGTTTCGGATATATCCTGGGCTGCCTATTGCAATGGCTTGAACATCATCAGGATAAGGATGAGCACAAGATAGTCCTGGAGATCTATTCGCAGCAGCTTCAGGGCATATTGTATATGGGAAGTCACTTGGCGGACCGGGATGCCGAACCTGTCCGCTATTTCATTATAGGTGCTGTTTTCAAACCTGCTGGCAATGAATATCTTTCTTGTGATTTCAGGCATTTTGTCAACGCATTCCCAGAACAGTGATTCCAATTCCGAGGCAAATAGTCTGTCGGGGTCGCAGCTTTTGAGGGAGTTTATCTCATACATCTGCATCCTGTTGCCGGTCTCGTGCATGTCCTGTTGGACGGATGTCTGTACCGTCTTGGATTTCATGTGGTCCAGACACCTGTTGATGACGGACCTGAATGCATAGGATTCCCAGTTGCCTGTCACTATTTCGTCACGCTTTTCCCACAGCTTTATGAAACTGTCGTCAGTGATGTCTTCGGCCGCATGCCTGTCATGTACATATGAATCGGCAATGCGGATGAACATCGGGCGGCATCTTGTGAAAATCCTCCCGAATTCTTCTTCTGAAAGTCTCCTCGCTTTTGAATATGCTTCTGGCATAAAGGCAAATCCTTATCTGGTTTTCATGCAGAATACACTCTGGCTTATTCAATCTGGGCTTTTTCTTCTGCCGAGAGTGAATCAAGCTGCTGGTCCACCACCTGTTTGTAGTCGATCTTCTTCTTGTAGTCTTCGATGAGCTTCTGCTGCTCGTTCTCACGCACGGCCTTGTCCACTCCATGCTGGAAGATGTTCTGGATTGATTCGCGGAGGTTGACCCTTGTCTGGTCTATCACGCTTGAAAATACAGGAATATCTGCACTCTTGTATTTTGCCTTTCCTATCCTGAACCTGAAGTCCTCGAAGTTGCCGGAGAGGTCGATGCCGAGGCGGAACGGGATAGGGGAGTCTATCACGGACACATGGTATTTGAAACTTGTGTCTAAATTCTGGATGCCGCTCATGGCTAAGGTGTACCTGTCAAGCTTAAGCACGAACGGGAAGATTTCGAGCCTGTTGTCTGATATGAGGCCCTCCACGGACATGTGGTTGATGTGGCCGCTTGTCCTGTCCTTGAACTTCAGGGTCTTGGCTATCTGGCTGAATGCCTGGCTCTCGGTGAATGTGAGGTCATCGCCGGAGATTCTGAGCACACCGTTGATGGAAGGCATCACGATGTTCATTGTCGTGTCGAGCTCGGCAGTGGCAGAGAGGGTGCAGTTGAGCATCCCTTTGAATGTCTTCAGCAGAGGCATCACGCTGTCCACTGCAGGCATCATTTCCACCACTTTCTCGGCAGTGATGTCTTTCAGGGCGAGGTCGAATCCTGTTTTGAGATCCTGTTTTGTCCTTGTGGAATAGAAACCTTCAAATTCGATGTCCCCGATGTTGGAATTTGCCACCGTGTTGGTCAGCTGTACGCATCTTTCCTTTATGGTGAGGTCGGTGGTCATCTTCTCTATGTCCAGGGTGCTGTATTTTACATTCTTCGCTTCAAGTGAAAGGTCGGCCATGATGTTGGCCGGTACCACCAGCAGGGCGGGAGCGGGAACCTCGGCTTCAGCAAGCGTATCGGTGACTATCATGTCCATATAATCTTCATCCTCGATATTGAGGGAGGCGGACGATGTGTTTGCAGGGACGAATTTTGACCCTACGGTATATGCTCCGAGCAGCTCGTTGACATTGAGGCTGTCCGAGCGTATGTCCATGGTGAGGTTCAGGAAGCCTCTGCCGAGAAGGGCCCTTTTGAGTCCGGTCAGCCGGCCGCTGGCGGAGAGATTGGATCTTCCGCTATTGAGGTTGAAACTGTCGAACCGGATTTCGTTGTTGTTGAATCCGGCCTTGACATCGGAGAGTCTGTTGCGCAGAGGAAAATACGGGCTCATTATGTGTGCCCTGGAGAATGAGAGGGAGCCTTCCGCATCCCATTCACGGAAGTATTTCGCCATGCTGTCGCTCAGCTTCAGGTTCAGGTCGCTTTTCATGAAGTCCTTTTCACTCAGCCAGTCAGGAATCGGCCTTGCACCCCGCATTTTTCTCAGATGTCCGAAAAGGGAATCACGCGGAATGTCCGGATATTTCCTTGAAAGAGAATCTACAAAGGCCTTGGCCTTCTGCCGTCTTTCTATCGAGTTCATGGCGGCAACAGCATCCATCTTCAGATTCCGCACTGCAATGCGGTTGACGGGCCCGCGCAAGAACAGTCCTCCGTTGGAGCTGTCGAGCGTCAGGACAGGTATCTTCGGATTGCCCTGTTTCGGAGAAATCTTGAATATGCTGCTTGATTTGGCCACGGACACGAAGGATGTATCTGTCCCTATCATTGAAAGGAAGCCTATGTCAAGTTTTCCTCCGAACGGATAGAATTTTGATGAGTCGGCGGCATTGAGAATGGCGGCGGAGTTCTGGGCCTTGAGGGACAGATTCTTGCCGATGATAAGCATGCCGTTCTTGTACGAGAAGCGGGTGCTGTCCACGGATGCCACCAGGGCAAGCATCCTTTCTCCCTGTGTTATGCTTGAATCCCGTGTATTGCCCACGGCTCCGAGCCATACGTCGAGGCTGTCGGCGTAGAGGCTCAGTGAATCCTTTTCGGACATGAAGTTGAGCCCGGTGGTCTTTATCTTGCCGGACAGGTCTGCCTGGGCAAGCTGATACGGGTCGAGCTGAGACAATGTCACCTGACCTTTGACACCGGCGGTGAGATAGCCTGATGCACTTATACCGCTTTTCTTCTTCAAATATCGGGACAGGGTGTCGAGACTCATGTCAATTCCCGCTTCCACATCCAGCAGAGGGTCTTTGCCGAGGAGGTCGGAAACTGAACCGCATGCCATGATCTGCAGTGCCTTGCCTCTTATGTGGAAGTCATTGAGCCTTACATTAAGTTTTCCGTCGCTTTTTCCGGAAATGTCCGTGTCAAGTGCTATTTCGTGCCGGATGTCCACTTTCTTGTTGCCTATCCATGAGTCCGGAATTTCAATGTGGGCTGTGATGTCCGGTATTTCTCCTGTGGAAGAGTCATAGAAGCCGTCGAAAGCGGCGGACATCGAAATCTCTGCATCGGTGCTGATGTCCCCGGCAGGCTTCCACAGGTTCTTGCCGAAATAGTTGATGACATCGTTGACCTTGCATCCGTTGATTGCCGCCGTCCCTTTCACATATAGCCTGTCCCCGTATCTGACATAAGCGTCCGCTTCCAACGGTATTGCGGCCACCGTGGCCTTGAGGTCCTTGACTTCGATGGCAAAGACCGAGTCTTTAGGGAAACTTATTTCGGAACTTATGTCGACCGGCACCTTCATCCTGCCGTATGAGTTCATTGCAAGCCATGTTGTGGCTGAGGCGTCAAGGTCGATATGTCTGCGGTGTTCCCTTACGCTGAACCTGTCCAACTTGAGTGCAAGGGTGTCGGACGGGAGCCTTCCTGCCACGAACATGCTGTCGATTTCAAATCCCACGCGGTTTCTGCCGTTTCTGCCGGTGGCCAGTCTTCCGTTGAAGCGCAGCTTCTTCAGGTTCAGCATGGCAAAGACCGTATCTTCCGGACTTGAGTAGACTATGTGCGGGTTGTTCCTGAGCATGATCCTGCCCAGCACGATTTTCGGCATCTGCGATTCTGCGGTGTCCTCAGCAGCGGTTCCGGTGTCTGTGGAGTCAGAGGATGTCTTGAATATCTCCCAGTTGGCCCTTCCGTCCGGATAACTTTTGGCAAATATCCTCGGGCTGTTGAGCATTATCCCCGGCACCTTTACGGTCCCGAATGCCAGTGCCGCCACATCGATTGAAGCATAAAGGTTCTTGAATGATGCCAGCGTGTCTGCGGTTTCTCCTTTTCCCTGGCGGGAGTAGAAATTTTCATCCGGAAAATTGAACCTGTCCGAAGGATAGGTCACAGATACGTCAGAAAATCCCACATTGAGATATGGAAAACTCTTGAATACTGACATCTTCACCTCTCCGAACGAAACATCCCCGTCGATGTATTTGTTTGCATATTTGTTTGCGAGCCTTGTGAGCACTGCCGGAGACAGTGCTATCTGAATGACAATCAGCAATATGGCCCAGATGCCCGCAATCCACAGGAGCACCTTCCATATTGTTCTCGTTTTTCTCTTTTTCCCGCTCATGGTCTGAAAAATTGACAATCCCACAAATTTAGGAAAAATATCAAGACATTATGCACATGCCTGCACCAATTGGTGAAACGGAAAAAGGATGGCCAGTGCCGTCCGAATTTATGAAAAAACGGCTGCCGTCATCGGCAACCGCTATCTGTTGAATCTTATTTTCATCTGCAGTGGTGACGGACTACTTCTCGTCCATAAGCTGCATGTGCTGAACATAGATGGCCTTCTTGATCTCCTCTCTTCTCTTCACTGACGGCTTCACAAAAGCCTTTCTTGCACGAAGCTCGCGGATTGCGCCGGTCTTCTCGAATTTCCTTTTGAATTTCTTAAGAGCTTTTTCTATGTTCTCGCCCTCCTTGATAGGAACTATAATCATCGCTTAATCACCTCCTTTTTATTTGCGGCTGCAAAGGTAGTCATTTTCCCGGAGTTTCAAAATTTTTTGAGCATTCCGATGAATTTTTCCATTCCTGAGGTGGCGACATCCTTTATATGGGTGATCCTTTTGTCGTGGACGGGGACATCTTTCGGGTCTATGATGTATATCGGAGTGTCTATCCCTGCGTACCTGTACAGGCCGGCGGCAGGGTACACCTGCAGGGATGTGCCCACGATGAGCATGATGTCGGCCTTTTCAACGGCGTTGATGGCCTGCTCCATCTTCGGCACGGCTTCCCCGAACCATACTATGTGGGGCCGGAGCTGTGCCCCGTCCGGAGCCTTGTCGCCCAGGTGTATTTCATCGTAGCCGATGTCGAAGACGCTTTCCTCCGAGAAGCCGTCCTGCTCATTGCAGCAGTCTTCCGGACGCACCTTGGTCAGTTCTCCGTGGAGGTGGATGATGCGGGTGCTGCCTGCCCTTTCGTGCAGGTTGTCCACATTCTGGGTGATAACTGTCACGTCATAGTCATTTTCCAGGGCAGCTATTGCAAGGTGGGCGGCATTGGGCTTCACCTCGGCGAGCTGCCTGCGCCGGGCATTGTAGAAGTCCAGCATCAGCCCCGGATTCCTGTACCAGCCTTCTATGCTGGCCACATCTTCCACATTGTAGTTCTCCCAGAGCCCGTTGCTGTCCCTGAATGTGCTGATTCCGCTTTCTGCGCTCACTCCGGCACCTGTGAGCACCGCTATCTTCCTTTTCATATATGATGTCATTTCATTTCAAAATATTTTTTCTCCAGCCAGTACTGGAAGAGCGGGTCGAGGATTACAGGCTCATCCCTGTCGTTGAATGTTATGATCTCCTTTTTCTTCAGGGCGTCCTTCACCCTCCGCACATTGGCGGAAGAGTTCAGCCTGTATTTTTCTATCACATCGGTCGCGCTGAATTTCGTCTCCCCGTCGAGAATTGCCTTCATCAGGCTCATCTGGTGGTCTGTCAGGCTGTTGGTCATGGCGAAGAACCTCGGCTCATGGATGGACAGTATTATCTTCAACGCCTCCATAAGCACCCCTTCATTGATGAATCCCTTTGATAGAGAGTCGCAGATGGATATGAAGTGGTTGAGATACCACAGGTTGGACCGGAACAGGCTTACCGCACCTGCGGCAAGCTCCCTGTCGATGACCTTCCCGCTTGAAAGGAAGCCTTTGACTATATGCTCAATGATTTCCCGGTCATCTACGGGCTGCAGAGGAAGATGCTCCACCATGCGCCAGAAATATTTCTTTTCTTCGAATATGTATTTCATCGCATTGAGCAGGGAGCCTGTCAGGATGAATGTGCAGCAGAACTCCTTGCCCTTGTCCTTTTCGGAAAGCACTGTCTCCCATGCGCTGAAGATCTCCTCATATTCAGGAATCATCATAAGGTTCTGGAATTCCTCCACTATCATGTATATCTGCGTCTGTTTCTCCTCCGCGATCTTCTGCGGGAATCTCAGCATTGCCAGCATGTCATCCCTGTCCGTATCCCAGTTAAGCGACACCACCTCCTCGCAGTCGGCAAACCTCTGGGGGTCAAAGACGAAATGTGTCCCGGCAAGGTGTCTGGCCACGAGGTCCTCATATTCGGCCGGAGTGGTCGCCACGGCCCTGAGCACGGACGTGCCGAACCTTATCAGAAACCTGTCCTTTTCCCTGATGTTGAATATGTCCGTCTGGCCCACGGCGAACCTCAGCCCCGAAATCCTCATGTTGAAAAGGGCCTGCTGGATCAGCGACATCTTTCCGCTCTTCGGAGGCTCGTATATTGCCACATCCTCTTTCCCCGAAAGCAGGTTCCTCAGCGTGTTGCAGTCGGTCTTCCTGCCTATGAAATTCCTGTCAATGACATATTTGTCATATATGAAAGGCGTGTCCATGTCTTGAAAATTTCCGTTAGGCACACAAATTTATAAAAATAACAAAAGAGTTATATCTGAAAAATGAAAAATATGAAAGAACCGGTACCGATGCCAAAGAAGTTTGCATATTGTCCTGAAAAGACTAAATTTGAGGGACATTTACTGTTAACCTCATAATTGATAACTTGATTTTGCCATTATGAAACGATTATTTACGCTTTTGGTGACGCTTCTGTCACTGGTGTTTTTCTCATCCTGCAACAAGGAAAATGATTCATTCGACGCATCGGACATTGTCGGTAACTGGGAAATCCAGAGGGCCACATTGGTATCCGGCGGCTCTGAAATCGACATTGACCTGTCGCAAACTGGCATGAGCCTGTGTTTCAGGTTCGATGATGACGGGACAGGGGCGACTTGGGGTACAGACATCTCCGAAGAATCATTTGCCTACAGTCTGGACGGCAATGTTCTTGTCGTGGAGCAACCCCTTGAAACGCTTGTCTTTACTGTAAATGCTCTTTCGGGGAATGAGATGTCGCTTTCAACTTCTGTCACTGAGGACGGCGTGTCCATGCAGATGACATTCTGGCTGCTCAGGATCTGAGCCGGGTCTGCTTAATGGCTTGCCGTGCTTATTGTATCCGGTCTTTTGTTCCGTGTCTGACAGAGAACGGGGCAAATTTGATGAATAGATGTGATGCATTTGTTTTGCAGATTTTGGGAAAAGTGTTATCTTTGCAGACCAAAATTATTGACAGGGTTGTCAAGCCGTTGAAAAAGAGCCGTTTATGATGGCGGCCGCTTGCAGCCGGAACTTTTAAGTTTTTTACATTTATGTACGCAATCGTGGATATTGCAGGCCAGCAGTTTAAGGTTGAGGCTGGCATGGAGATTTTCGTTCAGCGTCTTGCAGCAAAGAAAGGGGAGGATGTCGAGTTCGACAAGGTGCTTCTGGTGGATGCAGACGGGGCAGTGAAGGTAGGTTCTCCTTATGTTGACGGTACAGTCGTGAAGGCTACCGTGCTGGATGACACCTGCAGGGCAAAGAAAGTCCTGGTGTTCAAGAAGAAACGCCGCAAAGGCTATCAGAAGCTGACAGGTCACCGTCAGAATCTTACAAAAATCCAGATCAAAGAGATCGCTTAATTAACGCAACGGGAGGAAAAGGATTATGGCACATAAAAAAGGTGTCGGCAGTTCCAAGAACGGCCGTGAATCAGAAAGCAAACGACTTGGCGTAAAGAAATTCGGCAGCCAGGCGGTAAAAGCCGGCAACATCCTCGTCCGCCAGAGAGGTACGGTGCACAACCCTGGGCAGAATGTCGGAATGGGAAGGGACCACACTCTCTATGCTCTTGTGGACGGGACCGTATGTTTCCGCAAGAAAGCAGACAACAAGTCATTCGTTTCGGTTATCCCTTTTGAGAACTGAGGCGGAGTGAAAGAAGAACAATAAAGAGGATTGGTACTCCGTGAGGGTTCAGTCCTCTTTTCTTTTTTAAAACAAAGATATCATGCTGACACTCAAATTGCTTCGTGATGATCCGGAATATGTGATCAGGAAGCTTGCAGTCAAGAATTTCGATGCCCGCGAGATTGTCGGGAAAATAGTTGACCTGGACGGGAACAGACGCCGCCTCCAGACAGAGCTGGACGGCTGCCTCGCACAGCAGAAGCAGAAGGCCGCCATGATAGGGGGGCTGATGAAAGAGGGAAAGAAGGATGAGGCCGAGTCCGTGAAGGCGGAAGTCGCTGCCCTGAAGGAGCATTCGAAAGAGCTGGAAAGGCAGTCAGAGGAGAACAATACGGAGCTCAATTCGCTTCTTGTCCTTCTTCCGAACATACCTTGCGACCTCGTTCCGGAAGGGAAGGACTCCAATGACAATGTGGTGGTGAAGATGGGGAATGAAATCCCTGACCTCGGTCCTGATGCACTTCCTCACTGGGAACTTGCAAAGAAGTTCGACATAATAGACTTCGACCTCGGCGTGAAGCTGACAGGAGCCGGTTTCCCTGTGTACAAGGGCAAGGGTGCAAGGCTTCAGCGCGCCCTCATCAACATGTTCCTTGACATCAACACCGCAGCCGGCTATCTTGAAGTGGAGCCGCCTGTAATGGTCAATGAGGCTTCCGGCTTCGGTACAGGCCAGCTTCCGGACAAGGAGGGGCAGATGTACCATGCCAATCTTGACAATTTCTATCTCGTGCCGACTGCAGAGGTGCCCGTGACCAACATCTACAGGGATGTCATCCTCAATGACAGCGACTTCCCTGTGAAGATGACGGCATATACCCCATGCTTCCGCCGCGAGGCCGGGTCATACGGCAAGGATGTGCGCGGACTGAACAGGCTTCACCAGTTCGACAAGGTGGAGATCGTGCGCATCGAGAAGCCTGAGAATTCGTACAAGGCCCTTGACGAGATGATAGCCCATGTGGAGGGGATAGTGAACAGGCTCGGACTGCCTTACAGGATACTTCGCCTTTGCGGCGGAGACCTCAGCTTCACTTCCGCCATCACTTACGATTTCGAGGTGTACTCTGCTGCACAGGGCAGATGGCTGGAAATCAGTTCCGTGTCCAACTTCGAGTCGTACCAGGCCAACAGGCTGAAGCTCAGATACAGGGACGAGGCAGGAAAGACACAGCTTGCCCATACCCTCAACGGAAGTTCACTCGCCCTGCCTCGGGTGGTGGCCGCTCTTTTGGAAAACAATTACAGGGACGGACGCATCGTGATTCCTGAGGCTCTCAGGCCTTACACAGGATTTGACTTCATCGGCTGACACTGTCATGGACGGTACGAAGCCGCAGATAATAATGGGAATTGACCCCGGAACTTATATCTTAGGTTACGGGGTCATTCGTGTTGGAAAGAGGCATCCGGAATATGTGGATATGGGAGTGCTGGACATGCGGAAGATTCCGGAGCATTTCGAGAAGATTGCATGCATATTCCGTGAAGTGTCGCGTCTCATAGACATCTATTCTCCTGATGTAATGTCCATCGAGTCTCCTTTCTATGGGAAGAATGTGCAGGTGACCCTGAAATTGGGCAGGGCACAGGGGGCGGCGATAACGGCTGCCGTAAATGCAGGTATCCCTGTTTTTGAATATGCTCCGAGGAAGGCGAAGATTGCCATTACGGGCAACGGGGCGGCATCCAAGGAGCAGGTGTGCATCATGAGCCAGAAGATACTGGATGTCAGCTTCAGACCTGAGCATCTTGACGCCACCGATGCACTCGCGATAGCCTTATGCCATTATTACCAGATGACAAATCCGTTTGCGGCTGCAGGAGCAGGTTCGGATTGGAAGAAATTTATAGAAGCGCATCCTGACAGGGTGAAATGAAGTCCTGTCCCGTAAAATTTTCGGCTGTCCGTTAAACCTTGTATGAACATTGGTGTCTAATATTCGTGTGTTTTTGTCCGGCGGATGCCGGTGATGTTATTAAGCATGTCATAATCATTTTGTTGTAAAGATGAACTGCCGAGGAATATTCCTTTTGAAATTACTTGTGAGCCTTGCCGTAGCTTTCTTGTGTGCCGATGTATATGCGCAGGTGGGATTTCCTGTGAAAATGAAGCTTTCTGACAAAGTCACCGGGGAGCCTGTCGGCTTTGCCACAGTGTCCATGACCTTGAAGGGGGCCAAGGAGCCGTTGAAATACATAATGAGCACGGAGACAGGCGAGGCTGTCTTCGAAGGCATTGTCCGCGGCACATACATACTGAAGGCGGAGCTGATGGGCTACAAGCCGTATGAGCAGGAACTGACGGTTGACAGGCTCATCGACCTTGGAGAGGTGAAGCTGTTGCCTGATGTGGAAGTCCTTGAGGCTGCAAAAGTGGAAGCTGTCGGCAACCCCATCATAGTCAAAAAGGACACCATAGAATACAGCGCATCTTCCTTCAAGACATCCGACAATGACATGCTGGAGGAACTGCTCAAGAAGTTGCCGGGTGTGGAGATCGGCTCTGACGGATCTATCACCGCCAACGGGGAGACCATAACTAAAGTGATGATTGACGGAAAGGAATTCTTCCTTGACGACCCCCAGCTTGCCACCAAGAACATCCCGGCCAAGATAATCGAGAAGGTCCGTGTAGTGGAGAAGAAATCCGAGCAGGCCGAGTTCACCGGAATAGATGACGGTGACGAGGAGACTGTTATAGACCTGTCCGTGAAGCCTGGAATGATGGATGGATGGTTCGGCAATGTGATGGCCGGCGGCGGTCATGACATGCTGCAGAAAAATACCGGAGATGCAGGCGACTGGCGCTATCAGGCAGCCGGAATGGCCGGGCGTTTTACGAACAACAGCCAGATCAGCATCATCCTGAACGGGAACAATACCAACAACAGGGGCTTCAATGACATTGCGGGGAGCATGATGCAGACTATGAGAGGATCCCGCGGAATGGGCCGCGGCACCGGAGGCTGGGGACGGAACGGCATCACGACATCCTGGATGGCAGGTGCCAACGGGGCATTCAATCTGCTGGACAACAACATGGAGCTCAATGGCAACTACATGTACGGAGGGTCGCAGAGATATGTGGAGGAGCAGAGCTCCAGGACCACATACATGGATGACGGCAGTGTCCTGATATATGACAATGACGGATATAACACCTCGACCAGTGACGGGCACAGGTTCGGTGTGCGCCTCGACCACAAGTTCAGCGAGAACACTTCCATCCTGTTTGAGCCGCAGTTCAATTTCGGTAACGGAAGCTATACCGAGTATTCCGACTTCCTTACCTTGAGTGAAAGCAATTCCATCCGGGATACAACCAACAGGGGCTTCAATGAAAATACAGGTATCAACAGAAACTGGACCGCAAACGGTTTCCTCCTCTTCCGCCAGCGTCTCGGAAAGCCGGGAAGGACGGTGTCAGTGATGTTCAATTATAATTTCAGCAACAATGACCTCTGGGGGTTCAACCAGTCCCTGACGAGGACCTTTGAGAACGATGCCGCAGTCGACGACATTGTCAACCAGAGATACGACCAGAATTCCAAAAGCACTTCCATGACAGGAAGAGTCGTGTACACCGAGCCGCTCGGACATGACTTCTATGTTGAAGCAAACTATTCCTACAGCTGGAACAGAAGCACTTCCATAAAGGATGCATACAACAGCGGAGGCAATGCCTCTGACCTGATTGACAGCGACGGCAGGCACATGACATACGATCCTTCGGGAGAGACATATGACGGCACATATTCCAGCAATATACTGAACAGGTACATCAACCAGAGCGCCGGGCTCAACTTCATGTACCAGAAAGACAAACTCAGGGCACAGCTCGGTGCCGCCATCCGCCCTACGGACACCCATAACGAGACAAACGGGGAGAACTACGACAGCAAGGTGATAAACTGGTCCCCGCAGGCAATGTTCGGGTATGACATAGACGACAACACGAACATAAGGATGTTCTATTTCGGCCGCTCTTCCCAGCCGTCGACTTCCCAGCTCATGCCTGTCCCGGACAATTCGGACCCGCTGAACGTCTCCCTCGGAAATCCATATCTCATACCTTATTTCAGCCACAATATCAGGTCAATGTTCGGATATACCGACAAGAATACATTCATGTCCATACATGGCCGTTTCGGCGGAAGCATCGTGCAGGACCCGATAGTGAATGCCCAGTGGTATGACAGCAACGGGGCGCAGTATTCAATCCCGGTGAACGGTCCGACATCAGGTTCGGTGGACGGGCGCGTGATGATCAATTCCCCGTTCGGGAAGAATTCCAAGTTCTCGATATTCTCGATGACATATGCCAGGTACAATGAATCAGCTTCCTACATCGGGAAGACTGACGGATTCAATACTGAAGACTATTATGACAGCGAGACGGCCGAATTCAATTATGACCTCTTCCATAAGCATTTTGACGAAAGGCGTGACGAGATGTTCACGGAAAACAGGACCCAGAGCCTCAATTTCACCCAGAGGCTGCGCTTCACGTTCAGGAATGATTTTCTTGAGTTGAATGTAGGGGGGAGGATGAGAATATCGAAATCGTGGTACACCATTGCTTCCTATAGCCAGAATGCCACATGGAACAACCAGATTGACGCTTCAATGAACTGGACCATCCCCGGAGGGGTGAGCCTCATTGCGGACTGTGACTACAACTGGTATCGCGGATACACCACTCCTCAGGATGATGAGTTTGTATTCAATGCGGAGATCAACAAACTTCTGTTCAAGGACAAGTTCACCCTTGCAGTGAAGGCTTATGACATATTCAACCAGTCCAAGAACCTTTCCGTGACTGACGAGTCCAACTATCACCTTGAGACACGCAACAATACGCTCGGAAGATACATAATGGTTTCGCTGACTTACCGTTTCGGCAATTTCGGCCAGGCCGGCGGCGGACACCGCGGTCCGGGCGGCCCTATGGGACCTCCACACAGACGCTGATAAAATCACAGCTCCGTCCCCGGTAATATCCGGAACGGGGCTGTTTCATTTCAAGTCCGGACAATTCTTTATTCCAGTTCAGGAGTAAGATGCTCAGCGTATTTGCGCCATTTGTCTATGAGAGCCTGCATGTCGTCAGGAATGGGGGAGTCGAATGACATGTATTCCTTTGTGCGTGGATGCACGAACCCGAGAGTCTTTGCATGGAGAGCCTGGCGCGGGAGCAGCTTGAAGCAGTTTTCGATGAACTGCCTGTATTTGGCATATATGGTGCCCTTTCTGATTTCGGCTCCGTCATACCTTTCGTCATTGAAGAGCGGATGACCTATCCAGTTGAAATGCACCCTTATCTGATGTGTCCTTCCGGTTTCGAGCCTGCATTCCACCACAGTGACATATCCGAATCTTTCTATGACCCTGTAGTGAGTGACGGCATGCTTCCCGTGGTCCCCTTCCGGGAACACCTTGAACCGCATCCTGTCTGAAGGGTCCCTGCCGATATTTCCGGTGATTGTGCCCTCGTCTTCCTTCAGGTTTCCCCAGACTATGGCGACATAACGGCGGTCTATGGAGTGTACGAAAAACTGTTTGGCAAGATCGAGCTGGGCCTCTTCTGTCTTTGCAACTACGAGCAGGCCGGAGGTGTCCTTGTCTATGCGGTGCACAAGCACTCCCATCCTTTCATCTTCGGCATCCGGTCCCTGGCTGATTCCCAAATGATATGCCAATGCGTTTACCAGTGTCCCGGAAAAATGTCCGTGGCCGGGATGCACCACAAGTCCTGCCGGCTTGTTGAGCACAAGCAGGTCGTCATCCTCATATACTATGTCAAGCGGAATGTTTTCCGGCAGTATTTCCAGCCCGCGCCTCTGGTACGGCATCACGAATGTTATCACATCTCCAGGCCGCACTATGCAGTTGGCCTTGGCGACCTTGCCGTTGACGCGGATGTAGTCTTCCTTTATGGCAAGCTGGATACGGTGGCGGGAGGTGTTTTCCATATGGGTGGCGAGATATTTGTCCACCCGCATCGGCGCCTGGCCCTTGTCAAGTTCAAAGCGGAAATGCTCGAACATTTCCTGTTCCTCATCCTCGTAGTTTTCTTCGTCTGCCGTGTCACAGTCGGCGAAGGCCGTGTTTCCGGCCGTTTCATCTTCCGCCGGCATTTCAGCCAGGGAAAGCACATCCCTCTGCAACCAGTCATTCGGGTCTGGCATTTTCTTCATGTCGAAATCAGAATGATTGTTCATAAATGTCAGAAAGATTCCGCAATGGCGGTGGAGTCTGACGGCACCGGTTTTTCAGGAACCTTGGTGATGTCCTTGGTGAGATACAGGGTCACAGGGGAACCCATCAGAAGCGGTTCTTCGGATATTTCCGGCATCTGCCTGTAGACGACCGCATCAAGGGAGTCGGAATAGTCCCTGACGGTATTGTCGAATATCAGGTCCTGGATGTTGAGGGAATTGTCCTGTACGGCACTCACTGCACTCATGTATTTGAGTCCGGTTACATACGGGACATAGGTCATGTTGTCCATTTCGTTGAGTCCTACGACCAGATCTATTCTCGATTCGCTCTCTACGGGCATTCCCGGCTTGATCTCCCTGTTCCCGTAAAGCTGTTTCAGGACATTGTTGGTGGCTATGTCCTCCACATATATCAGGGTTCCGAGATTCAGCCCGCGTGACAGAAGTTCGGCCTTGGCCTGTCTGAGAGAGTAGCCCACAAGGTTGGGCATGGTGACTTTCTTCGGATTGACAGCATTGATGGTCAGCAGGATGCGCCTGCTTTTCTTTACATGGCTGCCTGCTTCCGGATTCTGCCGGTATATCACGCCACGTTCCATCCGTTTGATATATACAGAGTCGGTGACTTCGGACCGCATTCCTCTTTCGGCAAGATATTTTTCTGCTTCCGCCGTTGTCATCCCGGAAAGGTCAGGTACCCTGATCTCTTCATTGTGTCTGGTCACCCCTTTCAGAAGCAGATTGGCTCCCAAGATGATGACGGCGAAGAATACTGCAGCCCCCAATATGTTCACCACAATCCAGTTCCCGAAAAATTTCTTTGCTCCCATCTTTACTGCATCCGTTGTTTTTGTGTTTTATTTACTTGACAATGACCAGTTCATAGTTCCTGTTTCCGAGGCCGATCTTTTCCCCGTGTTCCACTCCGGCTTCCCATTTGGTGTCAGGATGTACTATGTGGAACTTGTCCTCGCCTTCATGATGATGGTGTCCGCAGTCAGTCCCGGCTTTGCTGTCCATGTCTGAAATCACATTCCTGTCAAGAGCCGGTGCCGCTTTCACGAGGTCTGCACATGCACAGTCGAGGGCTACAGGATCGAATGATGCCGCAATGCCGAGATCCGGAATGATGGCGGCGTCATTGTGGTTCCAGCAGTCGCAGTTCGGTGACACGTTCATAATGAAATTTATGTGGAATGATGGCTTGTCCTTCACCACTGCAAGTGCATATTCTGCAATCTTGTAATTCAATGTTTCGGATGAGTCCCAGTCCTTTATCACTGCGCCTCCGTGCTGGCATACGGCCACACACTGTCCGCATCCCACGCATTTCGAGTAGTCTATCTGTGCCTTTTTGTCTACCACCTTCACGGCCTCGTGACGGCAATATTTCTCGCAGATGCGGCATCCTATGCAGCTTTCGGCATTGATCACCGGCTGGGATGAGGAATGCAGTTCAAGCTTGCCCCCTACACTTGCAGAGCCCATTCCGAGATTCTTCAGCGCACCGCCGAAGCCTGTCTGCTCATGCCCCTTGAAATGGTTCATGGAAATGATGATGTCGGCGTCAGCAATGGCTGCACCGATCTTCGGGGCCTTGCAATATTCCCCGTTGAGCGGGATTTCCCTGCAGTCGGTTCCCTTGAGGCCGTCCGCGATGATCACGTCGGCATGGGCGGAAATCGGGTTGAAGCCGTTGTCCATGGCTGCATGGAGATGGTCCACGGCGTTGGACCTGCCTCCGGAATAGAGCGTGTTGCTGTCCGTGAGGAATACCTTGCTGCCGAGGCTTCTTATCAGGTCGACGAGCCTGGCGGCATAGTTCGGCCTGATGTAGGCGAGGTTGCCCGGCTCCCCGAAATGTATCTTTATCGCAGTGAATTTGTCCTTGAATGCAATGTCTTCGATCCCGGCGCGTTTCACGAGGCGTACCAGTTTTGTCATCAGATCATTGCCCGGAGTAGTCCTGAGATCGGTGAAATATACTTTGCTTTCCATTGATTGAGATTTTTAACGTGCAAATTTAGAAACTGTTTTGAAAATTTTCAATTTCTATGGCAATGGCATTCCCAAAAAAATGACTCTGTACAGCCCTTCTCCGAGGAGGACAATGCCTATGATGATGACTGCCGCCCCCGTGATTTTGCTGATCCAGGCTATCGAGGACATTTTGAATCTTTTCCGGAAATGGCTCAGTATGGCTGTGAATGTGAACCAGTATATCGCGGCCCCGAGGCTGACGGAAATTATGATCGGGGTCATTTTCCAGTCGTTCTGCCCGTCAGGACCGATCCCGAAAAAGGCGAACAGTCCGAATATCACGAGAATGGCCCCAGGATTGGACAGCCCCATGACTACAGCCTGCATGAAGTCTTTCATCATGGCAGTTTTTCCGCCTTTGTCCGCCTTCAGCTTCCTGAACGGGTCCGACTTCATCATGAACCATCCGATCACGGCCACCACAATGCCGCCGGCAATCATTATCAGTTCCCTGTAGTCGTTAAGGAACTTCTGGGCTATCGCAAGGAAGAATATGGCTATCACAGAAAAGAAAGTATCCACCAGACAGGCGCCCATCCCGGCTATGAATCCTGCCTTGTGCCCTTTGCTCAAAGACTTCTGTATCACAAATATGGCTATGGGGCCTATCGGAGCGGATGCGCATATCCCGATGAGGAAGGCCTTCAATATATCTGTCAGCATAAAATCCAAAATCCACGCAAACATAAGAAAATTTATCATAATATGATTTATATTTGCAACAAGTATGATTTTTTTTGAGTATGATCTGAGTTCGATTTTGAACATCGTGTCTTTTGAGGGATTTGTAGTTGAAGTGATTGATGGACAAAATGATATGTCAATTTATGAGTGTGTTGGAAAGACTGCAGCAACGATTTCAGAGTATGATTTTACGATTCTCAGAGTACGATTTCAGAGTATGATTTTGGTATGAAATACAAAAAGAAAAAGATGTCCTCCGTGCGGGAGCATGAGCGGGGGCCTGTTTTGCTTGTGTGGGTGCTTGTCCTGCTTTTTGCAGGGCTGATGTCTGTCCCGTTCCTTGTACCGCATTGCGGCTTCTTTTCGCTTTTCGGGATTGTCCCTCTGCTCATGATGGAGAGGATTGTGTCTCTGTCGGGAATGCGCAGGGGATGGATATACCATTACAGCGCGTTCGTGCTCTGGAATGCCGCCACCACTTTCTGGGTGTGCAATGCCACTGTCGGGGGCGGGTTTTTCGCCGTTTTTGCCAATGCCTTTCAGATGTCGCTGATCTTCGGCCTGTTCCGTTTCAGCAAGAAATATTTCAAGGGCATCCTTCCATATATTTTCCTTGCGGCCGGATGGATAGCATGGGAACATGTCTATTTCGATGCCCAGATATCATGGCCGTGGCTTGTGCTCGGCAATTCCTTTGCCAGGAGCATAGAGTCCATCCAGTGGTACGAGTTCACCGGCCATCTCGGCGGGTCGTTGTGGATATGGACATCCAACCTGCTGATATTCGGCCTTATGGTGGCCCTTTCAGACGGCAGCTGGCAGTTCCGCTGGAACATCAAGGCCAAGATTGCGATGGTTTCTTCAGTGGTGCTTGTGATAGCGGCTCCGCTTGTCATTTCCAAGGTGATGTTCGATTCTTATCAGGAAAAGGAGGACCCTCTCGAAGTGCTGATCCTGCAGCCGAACATAGACCCTTACAATAAGTTCCAGGCCATGAGCCAGGACCAGCAGAATGTCATCCTTCTCGACCAGATCCGCCGTGCAATTCCGGACAGGAAGGTGGAGGCCGTTGCCGGAACTGCCATGCATTCAGACACTTCTGTTCAGTCTTCCGTCCCGGATACTCCGGAGCCTCTGCTGATAGTCGCCCCTGAGACATTCACCAACGATGTAGTCACCAATAATATATCCTCCGGCCGGACTTTCCGCCGCTTTGTGTCTTTCCTCAAGGATTATCCCGGAGTGAATATGCTTTTCGGAGCTTCCTCCTATACATACATTGACAGCCCGGAGCCTCCGTCGTACACTGCCCGCAAAGTGCGTGAAGGAAGGTGGGTGGAGTCCCACAATTCGGCCCTGATGATGGACGGGACCGGCCGCAATGAGATTTTCCATAAGAGTAAGCTTGTCCCGGCAGTGGAAATGACTCCGTATCCGGACTTCTTCTGCAAGATTGACGACCTGCTCGGTGGAGTGATGGGCCGCTGTGTAGGACAGGATTCCATAACGGTGCTGCATTGCGTCGCATACGGCTTCCGTCCTGCCGTGGATTCTGCTGTCACACCACCGGATGTATCAGGACAGGCAGCCGGGAATCTTGCAGCCGGTGACGTCCAGCCGGGAAATGACAGTGTGAATGCTTCGTATTTGACTGAGTCCATTCCCGTCGGCTGTGCAGTCTGCTATGAATCCGTTTATGGAGACTACTATACCGGTTATGTCCGTGCCGGTGCTGAAGTGATGACTGTAATCACCAACGATGCCTGGTGGAAGGACACCCCAGGCTACCGGCAGCACCTTTCATATGCTTCTCTCCGGGCCATCGAGACAAGAAGGAGCATAGCCCGCAGTGCCAATACCGGCATTTCGGCCATAGTCAACCAGCGCGGAGAGATAGTCGAGCGCACCGCGTGGTGGGAACCGGCCGTAATCCGTGGCACGCTCAACCGCAATGACAAGGTGACATTTTTTGTTGAGCACGGTGACATTGCCGGCCGTGTCTCGTCCTTTGTCTTCATCCTTCTCTTTGCAGCTCTCTTTGTCCGCCTCCTTATCCCTGCCAGACGCAGATAAAATCATATCGGCTTTGGCAGTCAATTTTATTTGCTCCGTTTTCTGCTCCTTCATATCTTTGCAGGATGAGAGAGATGAGGGGGGATGAGTTGATTGTGTGAAGTTTAACTAAAAATCATTAGTATATGAAGAAGATTATGTTTTTGTTGCCGGTGCTTTTTTGCATTGTGGCCCTCACGGATGCGAGGGGTGATGATTTCCGCAGGAAATACCGGAATTTCAACTGGTCATCCATGTCTCTTTCTGCTCCTTCTGGTGAAACTGCACTTGAGTCAAGGGGAGGCGGCTCCTTTGTCAGCGGACGTACCTATTTTCTGCACGGAAAGCCGATTCTCGGCATGATCAAGATAGGTATTGATGCGACTTGGGTGGACCTGAACTACAACAATTATCCGTATGATTTCATCGGTGAAAACGGTTTGCAGACATCTCTTGTCCATCAGGTGGAATACTCTCTTCATGTAGGGCCTTCTATAGCCTTGAATCCTGTCGGGAAATTGAATATCAATGCATATTTCCGTTATGCTCCGACATTCTCTGCTCTCCTTACCGCAAATGACGGATTCGCTCTGTCCGGAAATTATGCGACGATGTTCGTCACAGGAGGCATGGTCTCATGGGGCGTGATCGGTATAGGTGCAGAATACCTCTTTGGAAATTGCAACTACGGGAATCTTGTCGGTAACAGCGCTCTGCTCGGAAATTTCGACAAATCCGGTTTCCGCGCATTCATCACGTTAAGACTTAAATGACATGAGTCCGATGAAATTTAATGCTGAATTTCATCGGACAAATTTTTAAGGGCCGGATGCGGTTCCGTGGTGGATTCCCCGCTCACCGCGAGGGTCATATATTTCCTGATTATAATTCCATTGCGGTCAGTTTCAGTGATGTACGGCAGGGCGGTAAGGTCGAATGCATTGAAAAGTGCTTCGGCAGTCTCCGGCCAGGAACTGAATATTTCATCCATGTCGATGAGCAGCACTCTTGTACTGCGGCTTTCCTTTGTGCCGGATTCCAATAGGGAGTCTGCTGCGGCGAGTTCGGCCTTGCAGATGTTGCAGCCTTCCGTATGGAAGATGAAGATTGTACGGTAATGATGCAGCCTGTCAAGTCTGTATTGTCCGTATCTTTCGCCTTTGCTGCTTTTCAATATGGCATGGACCTTTATCTCCGGCATGCGGCTGCCGGTTTGTGCCCTTTCCAGCAGTTCCTGCATCACTTCAGCGAACTGTACCACTTTCAGTGAGTCGTCAGATGTGTTCCAGATGTCGTGTCGGGGCAGTATCTGGCTGTGGATGAGATAATCTGTCCCGCATTTGGCTGTTTCGCCCCTCTTTCCGGAGAGCCAGTAAAGCAGGTCGCCTGTCATCTGCTTGAAAAGCAGTGTGTCATGGGCGTCTTCAAGTGTCTTTGCCGCCATGTGGTTGATAAGGGCCTTCACATCGCCGCACTTTGTTTCCGGACCAAGGTCTCCGAACAGCTTTCCGTAAAATGCTGCCGATTTCTCCGAACCGTATTCTGCAGGAGCAGGCGGTGCCAGCAGCATTTTCAGCAGCTGTTCCAATGCCATGCTGTCAAGCCTGCGTCCGGCTATGGTCCCGTCAGGCGATATGAGGAATATGGCGGGAGTCTCCAGAATGCCGTATTTCAGCAGGAAGCCGGAACTGAAGTCCGGATCCCACAGGTGGCGGACCGTGGTGGCAGGGGCGTCGATGTTGAAATTCCCGTGTACCCAGTCCATCCATTTTCTTCTGTCATCCTTCGTGTAGATTGCATAAATGTCGACGGGGAAATTGCCGTTTTCAAGGGTGTTGCGCAGCATGACTGTTTCAAGTCTGCATTTTGCGCAGTCAGTGTCGTAGAAATACAATATCGAATATCTTTTACCGGAGGCTTTCCCTTGTTCATGTGCCTCTGTGGCGTCTTGTCCTGATGCTGTCCGGCAGTCATCCGGATTCTCATATCCCATGTTTGCCGGATTGTCTGGGAACAGGATTACATCTGCATCCGTCGTGTCTTTCAGTGCAAGTTCCGGAGCTTTCATCCCTATCAGTGAACTCCTGTTGAACTCTGCATATATTCTTGCCGCCATAAGTTCTTCCGGACTGCGCATGGCTATCTTTCCGGGAATGAACCAGTTGTCGCACAGATGCACCGCTACGGCTTCAGCGCCCATTATGTTTGAATTGAGGTAATGGTCAAATATCTTCAAGGCCACTGTCTGCCTTACAAGCGAGTCGTTGCAGCTGCCGATGAGAAAATCCGCCTCCCTGACCTGCACATCAATCGGTTCGGTTTTCAGTACATCAAGATATTCTTCAAGCTTGTCCGTGAGTATCGAAGTGAGCAGGGAATCCTGCCTTGGGACGGCGGCATTCTCTTCTGACTGGACTGTCTGTCCTCCATTTATTTCCTGTCCTGCCGCCTCCTGTATATTGCAGAAGACAGGCATTATAAAGGACAATGCGGCATATATGATTTTCCGTACCGACATTTTTCTGCAATTATTTTTCATGCATCAGCCTGTGAAGGTCCACTCCTTCCGGAATGAACAGGGACAGGTCCCCGTGATGTTTCAGTATGTCCCTGACCGCCGTGGAAGATATGTGTGCGAATTCCTGGGCGGTGGGGATGATGATGGTTTCGATTTCCGGGGCGAGCTTCCTGTTGGCATCTGCTATCGACCTTTCGGTCTCGAAGTCTATCATGTTGCGGACACCGCGGACTATGTGCCTGATACCAAGTTCCCTGCATTTGTCTACAGTAAGGTTGTCATAATATGTCACCTCCACTCCCTGCATCCCTCTGGTGGCTTCCCTTATTATCTCCATCTTCACTTCAGTCGGAAAGAATCCCTTTTTGTCGATGTTGACGCCGATGGCCACCACCACTTCATCGAACATGGTGAGGGCCCGCCTGAGTATGTTGAGGTGTCCTGCCGTAAACGGGTCGAAAGACCCCGGGAACAATGCTTTCTTTTTCATCTTTTTTCTTTTGTGGATTACGCACTGCTATAGCTGCCAGTTTATCGGAGTTTTACCTTCGGCGGCGAGGATTTCGTTCGTCTTTGAAAAATGTCTGCAGCCGAAGAATGCCCCGCGGGCGAGAGGGGAGGGGTGGGCCGCTTCGAGGACATGGTGCCTGGAAGTGTCGATGAGCGCCCTCTTGCTTCTTGCGAAGTTTCCCCACAGGAGGAAGACTATCCCGTCCAGATTGTCCGAAATGTATCTTATCACGGCATCCGTGAAGTCGGTCCATCCTATCTTGCTGTGCGATGTGGGTTCGCCTGCCCTTACGGTAAGTATCGCATTGAGCAGCAGTACTCCCTGCCTTGCCCAATTCTCAAGGTTGGGTCTGCCGCTCATGGTTATGCCGAGGTCGTCGTGGATTTCCTTGAAGATGTTCTGGAGTGACGGAGGAGCCTGCACATTGTCCGGCACTGAAAAGGAAAGTCCCATGGCCTGCCCGTAGCCGTGATACGGGTCCTGTCCGAGGATCACCACCTTGACCTGCGGCACAGGCGTGAGTTCGAATGCCCTGAATATCTGCCTGCCCGGAGGGTAGACCGTCTTTCCTTCCGCCTTTTCCTCATGCAGGAATTTCACCAGCTGGACAAAATATGGCTTGTCGAATTCGTCTTTCAGAGCCTCTTTCCAGCTCTGCTCTATCTTTACTTCCATTTCTGAATTATCCTGTTGCGTTTTTCTGCCGGCATAACGCCCTCTCCATAAGATCCGTTCCACATCCGGCAATATCCTGACAAATTTCAAAAAAAATTCCGTACCTGACAACAGAATCTGCATGTTTCTGTGAAAATCAATGGGGCAGGGTTGTCGTGAAACTTTTACGGCATGACGGACTCCAAGGGTATATCTGCAAATGAGCATATATTAAAGGAAAGTCCGCTGTCATCACCCCGGCAGGAGTTGGACAGCGGACTTCAATGTCTATTGCTTGCAATCTGCAATTTTCTGAAATTCAGGTCTTGTCAGAAGATGGCCTTCATCACGTCGTCGATAGTCTTCACGTAGATGAATGACAGGCCTTTGACATAGATTTCCTTGATGTCCTCGACATCCTTGCGGTTGTCCTCGGAAATGATGATGGTGTGGATGCCGGAGCGTTTGGCGGCAAGAATCTTTTCCTTGATGCCTCCCACCGGCAGCACACGGCCTCTGAGAGTCATTTCGCCTGTCATGGCTATTCCGCTCCTGACCTGCTGTCCTCTGAGGGCTGATACCATGGAACTTACCATCGTGATACCTGCAGACGGACCGTCCTTTGGCACGGCACCTTCAGGCACATGGACATGGATGTCTTTCTTGGCGAATTCCTCTGAGGTCATGTTTGCCATTTCCGGATGCGCCTTTATATATTGGTATGCAATGGTGGCGGATTCTTTCATCACGTCGCCGAGGTTTCCGGTCATGGTCTGGACTCCCTTGCCGTTGCTGATGGAGCTTTCGATGAAAAGGATTTCCCCTCCCATTTCTGTCCAAGCAAGGCCGGTCACCACTCCCGGGGCCTCATTGCCTTTCTGCACATCGTGGAAATTGGTCGGCAGGCCGAGGTATTCCTTCAGGTGCTCCTTCTTTATCACCTTTGGATAGTCCTCTTCGAGGGCTATTTTCTTGGCCGTCACTCTTGCTATCTTGGCAATCTGCTTTTCAAGCCCGCGCACTCCTGATTCCCTCGTGTACTGGTCTATGATGGCGGCAAGAGCAGCCTTGTCTATTCTTAGCTGCTTCTTGTCCAGCCCGTGCTCCTCCAGCTGGCGAGGTATCAGGTAGTCCTTGGCTATGCTCATCTTCTCTTCGGCCAGGTAGCCGCTTACGGGTATCATTTCCATCCTGTCTCGCAGGGCGGGCTGGATGGTGGAGGTGTTGTTGGCCGTGGTTATGAACAGCACATGTGACAGGTCGTAGTCAATGTCAAGATAGTTGTCATGGAAGGTAGTGTTCTGTTCCGGGTCGAGTGCTTCCAGCAATGCGGAGGACGGGTCCCCCTTTATGTCGCTGTTGATCTTGTCCACCTCGTCCAGGACTATCACCGGATTGGAAGTGCCCGCACGGTTGATTCCGTTCAGTATCCTTCCCGGCAATGCTCCTACATATGTCTTCCTGTGCCCCCGGATTTCTGATTCATCATGAACGCCTCCGAGTGCTATCCTGACATATTTTCTGCCGAGTGCCCTTGCTATGGACTTGCCGAGGCTGGTCTTGCCGACTCCCGGAGGACCGTACAGACATAGTATAGGGGATTTCATGTTGCCCTTGAGCTTCAGCACCGCAAGGTATTCGATTATCCTCTCCTTGACCGTCTCCAGTCCGAAATGGTCCTCATCCAGCACCTTTTGGGCATGTTTCAGGTCCAGGTTGTCCTGCGACATCTCTCCCCATGGCAGGTCCAGCATGAATTGGATGTAGTTGAACTGTATGCTGTATTCCGGAGAGCTCGGGTTGTACCTTTCCAGCTTGGCCATCTCCTTTTCGAAGATTTCCTTTACGGATTCCGGCCATATCTTTTCCTCCGCCTTTGCCCTGAGCCTCTCAAAATCCTCCATCTCGTCCATTCCGAGTTCTTCCTGGATGGTCCGGAGCTGGCTGTTCAGATAGTATTCCCTCTGCTGCTGGTCGATTTCCGTCTTGACTTTCTGGTTTATGTCCTGCTTGATTTTCAGCAGCTCGATCTGCGTGTCAAGCACGGCGAGCAGCTTCATCGCCCTTTCCTTCAGGTCTCCGTACTGCAGAAGTTCCACCTTGTCCATGAAGTTCTCCACTTCCAGGGTCGACCCTATGAAGTTCACGAGAAATTCGAAATTGTCGATTGACTTGAGGGCAGAGGCGGCCTCTCTCGGCATGTAGGTTGACATCTTGATCGCCGTCACCGCCTTTTCCTTGAGGGCTTCGCCGATCATCTTCACATTCTTATCTGTCGCATCAGGAATGATGTCGTTCATATAGTGCACCATTCCCAGCATGTACGGTTCGTACTCTGTGATGCTTTCGATTTCAAACCTCTTGAACCCCTGCAGGATGGCAGTGATGGTGCCGTCCGGCATCTCCAATGTCTTGAGAATCTTGGAGACAGTGCCGTATCTGTAAAGGTCTTCCTTCTTCGGGTCCTCAATTGAAATGTCCGTCTGAGGTACTGCACCTATATATCTGTTGTTCTTTTCTGCATCTTCAATGAGCCGGATGGATTTTTCCCGGCCTATGGTTATGGGGTACACGGTCCCCGGAAACATTACGGCATTCCGCAGCGCAAGGATAGGGAGCGAGTCCGGAAGTTCGGCCTCATCCACCTTCATGAACCCCTCACCCTGCATGACAGGTATTATGTTGACCTCTGTCCCTGACGGAGATAAAATGTCTTTGATAATGTCTTTCATACTTATTCCTTATATTATATATGGTGTTTCCGGCATGACACTGCCAAAATGGCAGAAGATGCCATTCCGGAAAACCGTGCCGCTCTATGGTCAATCTCTGTGCCAAATTAAAAAAATGAAAATAATGACGGTTACGATTTTGAATATTAAAAAAATAAACCTAATTTTGCGCCCTAATGACGAAAAAAAATTGGGTTTTTAATTCTATAATTGTTATGACAAAGGCAGAGATAGTAAACGAGATTGCGAAGGCAACCGGTATCGAAAAGATTACTGTACAGACAGTAGTCGAGTCATTTATGGAGAGCGTGAAAGGATCCCTTGCAAAGGGTAACGCCGTTTATCTCCGCGGGTTCGGCAGCTTCATCATCAAGCACAGGGCTGAGAAGGCTGCAAGGAACATCACCAAAAACACCACTATGACTATTCCTGCTCACGATATCCCGGCATTCAAACCGGCAAAGGTATTTGTGAACGTAGTAAAGAAATAATTGTTAAATTTTTAAGATTATGCCAAGCGGTAAGAAACGTAAGAGACATAAGATGGCAACGCACAAGCGTAAAAAACGCTTGCGCAAGAATAGACATAAGAAGAGAAAGTAATCTCTGGTGTCTGCCATTTTAGCAGTCTGCTAAGTTAAAAGGGTGACCGGGAATTTGGTCGCCCTTTTGTGGTTAAGGAGACGGAGGTCTCCTCTATTCATCGTTCTTGAAAATGAACTTTCTTGATGGAATCTGTTAAAGATCTGATTGTTGATGTCAATTCGACAGAAGTTTCGATAGCATTGATGGAGAATCATCGGCTTATCGAGCTTAACAAAGAGTCCAGCCACGGGCACTCCTTTTCCGTAGGGGATGTCTACCTTGGAAAGGTGAAGAAGATTCTTCCTGCCCTGAATGCTGCTTTTGTTGACATCGGCGACGAAAAGGAAGCATTTGTACATTATCTTGACCTCGGCCTGAATTTCAGGGCTTTCGACGAATTCGTGAAACGGCTGAATCCCAATGCCGATGCCGGAGGGATATTTTCCGGCATAAAGCTCGGGCCGATTCTTGAAAAGGAGGGGCGCATAGAAAATGTCCTTGTCCCCGGGCAGATGATAGTGGTACAGATTGTAAAAGAGCCGATTTCGACGAAAGGATCACGACTGACTGCGGAAATTTCATTGGCAGGACGCAATATCGTACTCCTCCCCTTTGCAGAAAGGGTGAGCGTATCCCAGAAAATCTCTTCCAAGGAAGAGAAACGGAGACTTGAAGCCCTAGTGAAGAATATCCTCCCCAGGAATTACGGAGCCATCATACGTACGGCAGCCGAAGGCAAGAATGCGGCGGTGCTTGATGCCGAACTGATGTCCCTGATCGGAAAGTGGGAGAGTTCATGGGAAAAACTGGCCAAATCCAAGGCTGTCCAGCTGCTTTTTACAGAATACAGCAAGACCACCACTATCCTGAGAGACCTTCTCAATGACTCATTTTCAAATATATATGTCAATGATGAGGCTGTCTATGAGGAAGCGAGGAAGTATATCTCCCTCATATCGCCGGAACAGGAGAAGATAGTCAGGTTATATAAGGACAACACTCCTATCTTTGACCATTTCGAGGTCACAAGGCAGATAAAGAGTTCTTTCGGGAAAGTGGTTCCCATCAGGCAGGGAGCATATCTGGTCATAGAACACACGGAAGCACTGCATGTGATAGATGTCAACAGCGGCACGCGTTCCAAGAACAAGGAACAGGAGCAGAATACCTATGACATCAACTGCTATGCCGCGGAAGAGATTGCCCGTCAGCTCAGGCTGAGGGATATGGGCGGCATCGTGGTCGTTGATTTCATAGATATGGAGAGCAATGAGCACAGGAATATGCTCTTCAAGCGCATGCAGGAACTGATGCAGACCGACAGGGCAAAGCACAATGTGCTGCCTCTGACCAAGTTCGGCCTTATGCAGATAACAAGGCAGCGTGTGAGACCAGCCACGGAGATCAATACGACGGAGGTTTGTCCGGTCTGCCATGGCACGGGAAAGATTACATCCAGCGTGGTGATAGACGAAGCCATAGAACGTCGTCTTGCATATTATGCCGCAGAGAAGAATATCAGGTCATTCGTTCTGAAGGTAAGTCCGATTCTGGGGTCATATCTCAGCAGGGGAGTGTTTTCTTCCATACTGGGAAAATGGAAATCAAAGTACAGATGTAAGATCAGGCTCGTTGAAGTCACAGATTTTACGGTCCTGCAGAATGAATTCTTTACTGAAAACGGGGAAAAGCTTGACAGCTGATCCCCGTTTTTCTTATTGTCATATGTCCGTTTTCAGCATCATTGCCATTCAGCCGCTTTCAGCATCATTGCCATTCAGCCGCTTTCAGCATTTTTCCTCTTATCTTTCCGGTGGCGAGATTCCCGATGCTGCCGGTGTGGGTGTGGTGCAGGTCCTTGGCTTCTGGAGTGTTGCCTGCGGTGTGTGTGTCATCTGCAGTAACTGTGGTGGCGGCAGCATCCGTCGCCTCTGCAGCATCTGCGGAGCCGGTAGTGACGGTCATGCCTCTGCGGTAGCGGAAGGTGCCGTTGTTGACTTCGATGCCGACGGCCTTGTAGGCGTCCCTGAACGGCATTCCTGAGAGGACACGGCGGTTGACTTCCTCCACGGTGAAGAGATATTCGTAAAGCGGAGAGTCAAGGATGTGCTCATTGACCTTCATGTTTTCAGCCATGTAGCCGGTCATGAATATGCATTTGTGCAGCATTTCAATGGCAGGGAAGAGGATGTCCTTCAGCAGCTGGAAGTCACGGTGATAGCCGTGCGGCATGTTGCTGCAGAGAAGAGAGATTTCGTTTTCGGTGCTTAGGATGCGGTTGCAGTTGCCCCTGATCATTTCCCAGACATCCGGGTTCTTCTTGTGCGGCATGATACTGGAGCCGGTGGTCAGCTCGTCAGGAAACGAGATAAAGCCGTAGTTCGGGCACATGTACATGCAGCAGTCTGAGGCAAATTTATTGATGGTCAAGGCTATGGCTCCCATTGCCGAGGCCACTGCCCTTTCTGTCCTGCCACGGCTGAGCTGGGCTGCGACTGAATTGTATTCCATGGAGCCGAAGCCGAGCAGTTCCGTCGTCATTTCCCTGTCAAGGGGGAAGGAACTTCCGTATCCTGCCGCCGAGCCGAGAGGATTTTGGTCAGTGACCATATATGCCCCGTGGAGCAGGTACATGTCATCTGCAAGAGCTTCGGCATACGCCCCGAGCCACAGTCCGAAGGATGACGGCATGGCTATCTGTCCGTGGGTATAGCCGGGCAGAAGCACATCTTTGTATTTCTCACTCAGGTTCTGGAGCAGGTAGAAAAGGTCGAGAACCTCATCCCTGAACTTCTTCACCTCGTCTTTCAGAAACAGTTTTATGTCAACGAGGACCTGGTCGTTGCGCGAGCGTCCGGAGTGTATCTTCTTGCCGATTTCTCCGAGCCTGCGTGTGAGCAGCAGTTCCACCTGTGAATGTATGTCCTCCACGTCATCCTCAAGCCAGAACTTCCCTGACCTTATCTCATCCAGGATTTCTTCAAGCCCTGTCAGCAGCCTTTCAAGTTCCTCCTTTTCCAGAAGGCCTATTGATTCGAGCATCTTTATATGGGCCATCGAGCCTTTCACATCGTATTCTGCCAGCCTCATGTCCAGGGTCCTGTCGTTCCCCACAGTGAATTCTTCCACAAGGTCTGTTGCTCCTTTTCCCTTGTTCCAGAGTGTTTCAGCCATTTTATTAAAGTTTTCTGTTCTTGTAGGACTCTATGCAGGCCGGGATTATCCTTTCGTATTCCGAGCTTTGATAGAGCGGGGATGAAATGATGAAGTCCGCTGTGCTCCTGTTGGTGGCGAAAGGCACATTGTAGAGGGATGCAAGCCTCACAAGGCCCATCACGTCGTTCTGGTGTCCCTGCATTATGAGGTTGTCGCAGAAGAACACGAGCATGTCCACCTTCCCTTCGGCAATCATGGCCCCGATCTGTGCGTCCCCTCCGAGAGGGCCGCTGAGAAGGCAGTTCACCTCAGGCATGTTTTCTTCTCCAAGAGTTTCTTTCAAGGCTTCCCGGATGAGCCTTCCGGTGGTGCCGGTGCAGTATAATGTGCAGGATTCAAGGGAGCCTGCGTTGAATCTCACCCAGTCCACAAGTTCTGATTTTCTGGCGTCATGCGCCACAAGAGCAATGTTCCGTATCATAAATGATGAATTATTTCTTCCCGAAAATACTTCTTAAAATTCGTTTTTGAAAATTTCAGAGTCGGTTTTCAATGAATGTTTCAATGAATTTTATATATGTGCCGATGGCATGGCTGATTTCGCTGACAAGGATGAACTCGTCTTTCCTGTGCGAACGGGAGGATTCTCCTGGCCCCATCTTCATTGCATCGCAATGTACTCTCATCCAGTCTGAAGTGGTGGGTGAGGAGAATGTTTCCAATCCGAGGGCCTTGGCGCATCCGGCGAGAGGAGAGTTTGCAGCTGTGGCGGATGACCTGTTCAGGAGATTGCGCGGGGTGAGGGTGCTGCGGCATTCCGCCTGCAGCTCGCGGAGAATTTCTTCATTGCCGTACATTTCTGTCGGCCTTATGTCCACGACGAACCTGCAGCTGTCCGGCACCACATTGTGTGCAGTCCCGGCGTTTATCTGTGTGACAGTCAGTTTTACCTTGCCCATTGCCGGGGATATCTTGGCAAATTCATGTTTCCTGAGCCTTTCAATGTCTTCAATGGCAATATAAAGGGCATTCACACCCTCTTCCCGGGCCGCATGTCCGCTGACCCCTCGTGCTTCCCCGTCCAGCACGAGAAGTCCCCTTTCGGCAATCGCAGCCTTCATCCCTGTCGGTTCTCCGATTATGGCCCAGTCCGGATGGAAAGTGCTGCTGTCCGTATTGGAAGTTCCGTAGTCCGCCTCTCCTGCAGGATATGGGAAATGGTCCCAGAGCCATGTCATGCCTCCGTTCCCGGACCTCTCTTCTTCGCAAGTGAGGGCAAGCATCAGGTTTACCGGCAGTTCCATTTCGTAGAAATGCCTGAATGCGGAAATCATGGCCACCACGGAGCCTCCGTCATCGTTGCTGCCCAATCCGCAGATGAAATCATTGCTGCTCAGCGGCACCGTATATTCAGAGTCTGCGTCTTTGTCCGTCATGGTGCAGCCTTTCATCTCTTCTTCAAGGGAGGTCATTACCGGACGGACAGCAGTTTCATAATCCGGCCTGTACGGGTCAAAGGAATATCCCTCTGAAGGGCCTACGGTGTCGATATGGGCATTCAGCATCAGCGTCCTTTTCCCGGGCTTGAAATGTCTGTTGTATGCCACGATGTTGTTTCCCGCCACTTTATGTCCGATTCCGAATTCCGTCAGCCTTGCTGAAATGTGACGGCAGACATCCTCCTCATGAAAAGAGGGGGAGGGGATTGCCACCATTTCCTTCAGCAGCCCGGCTGCATCTCCGGTGTATTTGTGCCAAGTCTTCATGTCATCAAGGGAATTGTTCCGGGTCAGGTCCGGAGTCTGTTATTGTTATTGTCTGTCCTTTGTGAGGACTGTCCCTTTGTCCGAGTTGAGGTTCCCGGCATGTTTTATTATTACTTTTGCGACTCCGGCATCCATGGCCTGGAATGAATTGTCCAATTTCGGGATCATCCCGTCGGCGATGCGGCCTTCCTGCCTGAGTTCCATGTATGATTCATGTGTGAGCACAGGAATCAGACTGCTGTCATCGTCCTTGTCGTGGAGGACCCCGTCCTTTTCAAAACAGTATATGAGTTCCACTTCATGTCGGCTGTTCTTTGTCGGGCCGGTGCCTTTGTCTGTCTTCTCACGGCTGTCCGATGCTTGTCCCGGATCTTTTATCGAGGATGTTTCGGCACCGTTTCCGTCCGGTGCCGGAAAATTGGCGAAGGCTACGGCTATTGACGAGGCCACCGTATCGGCATTAGTGTTCAGCAGGTGCCCATTTCCGTCGTGGTTTATGGCACAGAACACCGGAGTGAGTCCGGCGGAGAGCAGCTGCATCAGGAATCCCGGGTTTATGCTTTCCGGTGTGACATCCCCGACATGGCCGAAATCCACAGTGCCATGGCCCTCAATCATCATCGGTGGTCTTCTTGATGCGCAGATGGCATTCCCGTCGGCTCCTGTCATCCCGATGGCATTGCATCCGTTCTTCTGCAGCAGGGCGGTGATGTGCTTGTTGCACCAGCCGGCATAGACCATTGTCACGATCTGCAGGGTGCCGTCATCGGTCACCCTTCTCCCTGCGACCATCTGCGGCTCCATGCCAAGCTGCTTCTGCATGCGGCTTGCCGCTACACCGCCTCCGTGGACGAGTATCTTTGGCCCTTCCAGTGCCGCGAAGTCTTTTGCAAACTGTTCCAGCAGGACTTCGTTGTCCACCACATTCCCGCCGATCTTTATTACTTTTATTTTCATAGCCCCTGGAGAATTTCTTTCAGTATCACCTGGGCAGAAACGACCCTGTTTGCCGCCTCGGGGATGACAAGGGACCTTTCACTTTCGATCACGTCATCTGTGACTATCATGTTCCTTCGCACCGGAAGGCAGTGCATGAAATATGCGTTGTCAGTAAGTGCCATTTTCCTGCTGTCCACTGTCCAGGAGCGGTCAGTGCTCAGCACCTTGCCGTAGTTGTCGCCGCTGTATGCCGCCCAGTTCTTGGCATAGACGAAATCCGCCCCTTCGAGGGCCTTGTCCTGGTCATATTCCACTTTTGCATTCCCCACAAATGCCGGGTCAAGCTCATATCCGTGCGGATGTGTGATGACGAATTCATATCCCGTCATGTTGATGCCTTCGGCAAATGAGTTAGGCACGGCCTGCGGGAGGGCTTTCGGATGAGGTGCCCATGTCATCACGATTTTCGGCCTTGCCTTGGTCTTGTATTCTTCTATGGTGATCATGTCCGCAAAGGTCTGGAGCGGGTGCCTTGTCGCCGCCTCCATGCTGAACACCGGCTTGCCGGAGTATCTTATGAACTGCTCTAGGATGGTTTCGTTGTAGTCATATTCCCTGCTCTCGAACCTTGCAAATGACCTGACGCCTATCACATCGCAGTAACATCCCATTACCGGAATGGCTTCGAGCAGGTGTTCAGGCTTGTCGCCGTCCATCACAACGCCTCTTTCCGTCTCAAGTTTCCATGCGCCCTGGTTGATGTCGAGGACTATCACATTCATGCCGAGGTTCATCGCGGCTTTCTGTGTGCTGAGCCTTGTGCGCAGGCTGGAATTGAAGAATATCATCAGCAGGGTCCTGTTCCTGCCCAGATTCTGGTCGGCGAAAGGATTTTCTTTCACATACCTTGCCTTTTCAAATGCGGCGGTGAGGTCGCCGAGCTGCGTGACTGACGTAAAATGTTTCATATCTGCATCAAATGTTTTTTATTATGATTGTCCGCAACAATCCCTCTTGTTGCCGTCGTTCCGCCCGTAGAGCGTAGTCCTACCGCGCTCCGGATGACTCCTTGGGGTAGGTACTTTGCGGATAATCATGTTATTATTCCTTTTTTGTTTTTCAGTCTGTCAGGACAATGAATTGTTTTTTGTTGTATTTTTGCCGGCTCAAAAGATTCAAGACCATGACAAAAGATCAGAGGAAAGGGCATCTTTCGATGCTGGTGGCGAGTATGATGTGGGGTGCGATGGCGCCCATTTCAAAGTTTGTGATGTCAGCCGGTCTGCTCGGTTCCGTTGCCGTCACTGATGTGAGGATTTTCGGTGCAGCCCTGCTTTTCTGGCTTTTCTCTCCTTTCGCACCCAAGGAAAAGGTGGACAGAAAAGACTATGTCAAGCTTTTCGGTGCCGCCATGTTTGCAATAATCCTCAACCAGGGAGTCTTCATTACCGGAGTTTCGATGACCTCTCCTGTCGATGCCTCCATTATCACCACTTCCATGCCTATCGTCACCATGGTTCTGGCTGCCATATTCCTGAAGGAGCCGATAACTTCCAGAAAAGCCGCCGGAGTGCTTCTCGGCATGGGCGGAGCCATCCTTCTCGTTTTCGGCAACCGTCTTATGCCTGGAGCCGGGCAGTCCGTTGCGGCGCAAGGGGCATCTTCCAATATCTGGGGTGACCTGCTCTGCCTGTTCGCCCAATGCTCCTATGCCACATATCTCGTTCTTTTCAAAGATCTCATTGCCAAATATTCCCCGCTTACGCTCATGAAATGGATGTTCACCTTCGCTTCCGCCGTTATGCTGCCTCTGACCATAGTGCAGTTCGTGTCGGAGCCATGGGCTTCAGTCCCTGTGGAGCAGTATGCCGGGCTTGCCTTCATCCTTTTCTGCGGAACATTCATCTGTTACCTTCTTGTCCCTGTGGGACAGAAGACTTTGCGCCCGACCCTTGTGGCTATGTACAATTATGTCCAGCCTGTGGTCGCCACCTTCATTGCCGTGCTCTGGGGCATGGATTCATTCAACATCATCAAGCTTGTTGCCGTTATCCTTGTATTTTCGGGAGTCCTCCTTGTCAACAGGAGCAAGTCAAGGGCCGATGTTGAACGTGAGGGCCGTGAATCAAGGAAAAATGAGAAACGGAGATTGGCATCCGGGGGCATTGAATGAATCATTGTCCTGTCAGCTCTTTCCATGCCTTCACGAACTTTCCTGCCGTTTCTTCGGAAATCGTGAGTGACGGCAGCAGCCTTATCACATCGGCTCCGGCGGCTCCGGTGAAGAAATGCCTCTCAAACAGCAGCCTGTCGCGCAGCCCCTTGTATTCCTCCTTTATTTCAAGGCCTATCATAAGTCCCCGTCCGCGGTATTCCTTCAGCGCCGGGTCGGGTGCATTTTGTTTCGTGCCGGTACCTTCACCGCAGAACGCCCTGCGGAAATATTCCCCGACTTTCGCCGCATTTTCCATCAGACGCTCGTCTTCGATGATGTCCAGCACGGCAAGTGCCGCCGTGCATGCAAGGTGATTGCCTCCGAAAGTGGTGCCGAGCATTCCGTATTCAGCCTTTATCACCGGGGAAATGAGCACTCCGCCTATAGGGAAGCCGTTTCCCATGCCTTTTGCTGTGGTGATGATGTCTGCACGGATGCCGGGAAACTGGTGGGCGAAGAATTTCCCGGTCCTGCCGTATCCTGACTGTATTTCGTCCAGTATCAGCATTGTCCCGTACTTGTCGCAGGCCGTGCGCAGCCATCTGAGGAAGTCATCCCCCGGCTCATATATTCCGGCGACCCCCTGTATCCCCTCTACAATCACTCCTGCATATTCTCCTGTGGCAAGGGCTTTTTCCACCCCGTCACGGTCACCGAGCTCTGCAAAAGTCACGTTGCCGCATCCGTTGAAAGGGGAGCGGAGCTCCGGGTTGTCAGTGGCTGCGACCGCTCCGGATGTCCTGCCGTGGAAAGCCTTCCTGAAAGCCAGGATCTTGCCTTTCCCGGTGTGGAAGGAGGCGAGTTTCATCGCGTTCTCATTGGCTTCCGCTCCTGAGTTGCACAGGAAAAGGGAATAGTCGTCATAACCGCTGATTTTCCCGAGCCGTGAGGCAAGCTCCTTCTGCAGGGAGTTCTGCACGGCATTGGAATAGAATCCGAGCCTGCCGAGCTGTTCAGTCAGCATCTTCACATAATGCGGATGCGAATGCCCGACGGAAATGACGGCATGGCCCCCGTAGAGGTCTGTGTATTCCTTTCCGTCCCTGTCCCACAGAGTCGTGCCAAGTCCCCTGACAGGTTCTATGTCCCAAAGTTTGTATGTCTTGAAAAGTTCCATTTTCATCAAATCTTTTACAATCTCAGAATGCCGAGCCCTTCAGTTTCAGTCCTGCACTTTCATCCAGCCCGAACATCAGGTTCATGTTCTGCACCGCCTGTCCGGATGCCCCTTTCACGAGGTTGTCGATGATGGAGCTGATGTGCACATATCCGTCGTGGAGTTCAATGTGCAGGAGCCCTTTGTTGGTGTTCACCACCTCCTTGAGCGATATCCCGTCGTCGGACACGAACACGAAAGGCGAATCTTCGTAATATTTTTCATACAGTTCCCTGTATTCCGTTTCGGTGATTCCTGCGGCAGCCCTTGTGTAGACGCTTGCGAATATTCCACGTGTGAAATCCCCGCGCATCGGCACGAAGTTGATGACGGGTTCTGCCCCGGAGACGGCCCCGATGTTTTTCCTGATTTCAGCCAGATGCTGATGCCTGAAAAGTTTGTAGATCGAGATGTTGTTGTCCCTGTAGCTGAAATGGGTCGTTTCTCCGGGCTTTTTCCCCGCACCTGTCGAGCCGGTTATGGCTGTCACATGTATTTCGTCATTTATCAGACTGGAGCCTGCAAGTGGCAGCAGGGCGAGCTGTATGGCTGTGGCGAAGCATCCCGGGTTGGCGATGTCGTGCGCATTGCGTATCCTGTCCCTGACGGCTTCGCACAGTCCGTAGACAAAATGCCTTCCTGCATGGTCCCCGTCGATTCTGAAGTCATTCCCGAGGTCTATTATCCTGCAGTCGGGGCTGATGTCATGGCTGTCCAGGAACTCCCTTGAGATCCCGTGCCCGAGGCATAGGAAAAGCACATCCGGGTCGTTCAGTTCCGTCCCGAATTTCAGTGATGTCTCTCCTATGAGGTCCCTGTGCACTTCACATACGGGCGTACCCTCGGAAGAAGTGGTGGTCGCCGCGACTATTTCCACCTCCGGATGGTTCAGGAGTATCCTGAAAAGTTCCCCTCCGGTATAGCCAGTGCCTCCTGCTATTGCTGCTCTTATCATTGTCTGATTTTATTGGTTGTCCGTAGTAATCCTTCCTTTTTCAGGATGGTCTTATTCCTTTCCTTCCACGGACCTTGCCGCGTCAACTCCATTCACCTTATAATATATCTTCAGCGGATTGGCAAGCACTTTCGTGAATCCGACCACATCTTCCCCGGAATATGACTTGTTTATCTCTCCGTAGGCACCGAATGATGAATTCATCAGGTCATGGCTGCTCTTGCATCCGAGCACCGAGAAATGATAAGGCATCAGCGCCACTTCCACTTCTCCGCTCACATTCTGCTCCATGCTGTCCATCATGGCTTCCATGTCCCTCATCACCGGATCGAGGTACATGGCCTCGTGCATCTGCTGGCCGTACCATCCGGAAATCATGTCCTTCCAGTAGAGCTGGCCCTTTGTGAGCACATGCTTTTCGAGGAGGTGATGGGCCTTGATGAGGATGAGCGGGGCTGCGGCTTCAAATGCCACGCGTCCCTTGATGCCTATGATGGTGTCGCCCACATGGATGTCCCTTCCGATTCCGTATGGGGCAGCCGCCTCACGCACTGCAAGAATCACATCCACAGGAGACATCTTCTTGCCGTTGAATGACACCGGCTCGCCTTTCTCGAAGCCGATTCTGATGTGTTCCTGTCCGGATTTCGTGACCTTGGTCGGATATGCCTCCTCAGGCAGCCATCCGTCTGACGAAAGGGTTTCGACACCTCCGATGCTCGTGCCCCAGAGTCCCTGGTTGATGGAATATTTTGCCTTTTCCCACGACCAGTCGAAGCCGTGTTTCTGCAGATAGTCAATCTCTTCCTTGCGGGTGATGGACAGTTCCCTGATAGGGGCTATTATCTTCACTTCCGGAGCCAGGATGTTGAAGACTATGTCGAAGCGCACCTGGTCATTGCCTGCCCCTGTGCTGCCGTGGGCAACGCAGGCGGCCCCGAGCTTCTTCACATGTTTCAGGACTTCAAGAGCCTGGAATATCCTTTCGGAACTTACCGAGAGCGGATAGGTCGCATTTTTCAGCACATTCCCGAATATCAGGTATTTGAGTCCCTTGCTGTAGTATGTGTCCACAGCATTGACATTCACATGGGAGGCTGCACCCAGTTCCAGTGCTCGTTTTTCAATCCGTTCCTCCTCCTCTTTGGAGAAGCCTCCCGTATTGACCATTATCGTATGGACTTCAAGTCCTTTTTCATTTTTCAGATAAGGGACACAGAATGAAGTGTCCAGACCGCCGCTGAATGCAAGCACCACCTTGTTGTTCATATGCATTGTTTTTATTATTGTCTGGAATAATTCCCCATGTTGTCAGTTTTATTCCACAGATCACTCGACTGCGCTCGGGATGACTCCTTGGGGATATTTTTGTGTATGGATATTTTATTGTCAGTGTAGTTTGCCTCCGGCATCTATTGTGCCTTGCGGATTTCTATTTCCTGTATCGCTATATGCTCCTTCGGGTCGTAGAGCAGCCCCGTGCAGAGGCACATCCGGTAATTGTTGTTCTGCAGTATCTGGAAATTCCTGCATCCCTGACATCCTTTCCAGAATTCCGGATCGTCAGTCAGTTCCGAAAAGGGCACCGGCCTGAACCCGAATTCATAGTTCATCTTCATCACGGCAGCCCCTGTGGTGATGCTGAATATCTTTGCATCGGGGAACAGTTCGCGCGAAAGCCTGAATATGCGCTCCTTGATTCTTTTAGCCAGCCCGAGCCCCCTGAAAGGATGCGCCACAATCAGTCCTGAATTGGCGACATATTTCTTCCCTCCCCATGTCTCGATGTAGGAGAATCCTGCGAACTGCCCGTCTTCGGAAACGGCTATCACAGCCTTTCCCGCCTTCATTTTCCCGATTACATATTCGGGAGTTCTCCTGGCTATGCCCGTGCCTCTCTCCTGCGCCGATATGAACATTTCGTCGCATATTTCCCGGGCATAAATCGCGTGGCTTCCGTCTGCCACCATTACATCAATCTTCATCTTGTGATTTATTTTCTTTTTCTGTATGACATACAAGTCCCCTAACGGCAAGACAAACCTCGATTGTCCATTGCAATCCACTATGCATGTATTTTAAAGGGAATTGTGCCTTTCCCGGCACCCGGAGTGTCCGGTCTTATCGTCGTCGGACAAGATTATAGGCGAGATTGCCGTGGCATCTGACCATCCACAGCTGAAAATTGAAAACCTGTATTTCGCCCATATTTTTCATAATTGTCGGCAAATGTAGTACCTTTTTCCGAATATCCTGCAATATCGGAATAAAATTTAATGAAAATGTCATTGCTGTGTCAATTTTCAGATTCGTTGAATTTTGAGATTAATGCAGAAATCCGATGAAAACATTTTGAGATTTGTGCAAAGTCTGAATATTGTCCGTGTGAATCCGCATAAATTGCTATTTTTGTGAAATTTTCCGGAAAATACGGATTCAAGCGCAGGATGAAAAAGAAGAAAAGCACCATATCAGGAGTCGATCCCGAATATCTCAAAAAGCAGAAGGCCTCCCTCGTGCGCCGTCACAGGCAGGTCATCTATCTCAACGACAGCGAAATGGCCGCCATAGACCAATATTGCAGCCGCTTCAATGTCCACACCAGGGCCGTCCTCTACCGCGAAGCCGTCATGGAAAAAGTCCTCTCCGAACTCCAGGACAACCATCCGACACTTTTCTGATACGCAGATGGAATTTCCGGCAGAAGGCATACAGGATTTATCCTGTTTGGATATTTGTTCATATTCAGTATTCCCAAGTTTCAGTCATTCTGTGGTGCATCAGTATTTTCTTCTGGTTGATTCACCGATGACCAGTTCGGGTTCAATCAGAACATAGCCAGCCTGTCCGCCATGCATCATTTCATATAGCATGTTGTATGAGATTTCTGCAGTTTTTCTGGTGTTTTGTACCAGTTGTGTGATGGTCGGTGTCACTATCTTGTAAGTTTCACCTCCGTCAAATCCAATCAAGGCAATATCATCGGGAATATGCAGCCCGATTCTCTTTATTGAATTGGCAACATGCAGTGCCAGATAACCTCTTGGTACCATTATTGCGTCCACTCCCCGTTCCGATATCCCTTTAAGGATTGAGTCAAGTTCATCCGGTTTCCGTTCATCGGCAAAATTTATTTTGGCTGTATCTTGAAGACCGAGTTCAGCGATTGCTGCGAGGTAGCTGTTTTCTCTCATTTTCAATGTTGAGAGCATGATGTTGTTGGATATCATTTCGATATGCCTGTAACCGTTGTCAAGCAGATGGACAAGTCCCATCCTGACGGCTTTTTCATTGTCCAGAAGCACATGCCCGGTATTGTTGTTCTCCAACGGATCCCTGTTCATCATCACTATTGACATGCCAAGTCTGAGGGCCCTTTTGATTTCTGCTGTGCACTCGTCACACGGACTCAGAAGTATACCTTTCACGCCATTGGCATAAAATATTTCTATCAACTTGCCGATTTTATCTGGCCTGTCGTCTGAACTCCCGAAAAGGACAGTGTATCCGTTGTCGAATGCGATGTTTTCTATATGTCTTGAAATATCTGAAAAATAATGATTGGCAAGGTCCGGAGTTATGACTCCTATTGTCTTGTTATATCCTGCACGTAAAGCTGAAGCTGTTTTGTTGGGAGTATATTTCATGGCTTTGACAACTTTCATTACTTTTTCGGCGGTTTCTTTGTTTACGCCTTTCTTGTTGTTGAGTACCATTGATACCAGTCCAACCGACACGCCTGCTTTTTCTGCAACATCTTTTATTGTGGGTTTTCTCATGAACAAGATTTTTTAATGCATACCAAAATAAATCCTCTACAAATATATGTAAAAAAAATTTAATTTGAATCGTTTCAAAATATTTATATATTTGCAGTGTATTTGAATCGTTTCAAATAAAATTATGTTGCTTTCAAATGCTTTGGATATGAATTGTTCTGAAAAAGTTGAATTTACCAAAACAGCATGTGTCACAGGAAAATATGACGTTGTTGTGTGTGGCGGAGGACCGGCTGGTTTCATAGCTGCTGTTGCAGCTGCAAGAGAGGGGGCCAAAACGGCGCTGATAGAACAATATGGATTTTTGGGCGGAATGGCTACGGCCGGATATGTGAATCCTGTCAGTGTGTTCACATACAATGGAAAGAAAGTTGTCGGCGGTATCCCGTGGGAATTTGTCAAGCGTCTTGAAGAAAGTGGAGGAGGTCTGTTGGAAGAGCCCTTGGGGAATGTTGCTTTTGAGCCGGAGCATTATAAACTTGTAAGTCAGGAGATAGTGGAGGAAGCCGGTGTTGACCTTTATATGCATTCATATTTGAGCCATTGCATAAAGGAAAATGAGAAAATAAGCCATGTCATCATTGAGAACAAGAACGGCAGTGAAGCGATATGCTCAAAAATATTCATTGATTGTACCGGAGATGCGGATCTTGCTTTCATGGCCGGTGTTCCGATGCAGGGAAACGACGGAAAGCTTCAGCCTCTTTCATCATATTTTATCCTTGGCGGGGTAAATACTGATACTCCTATGATGCAGAAAGCTATCCATCATAATAGGCAGGGTGAAAATTGTCATTGTCTGCCTGTCAGGGAAAAGTTCATTGCAATGAAGGAGGAACTTGGAATCCCTGAATTTGGCGGACCTTGGTTCTGTACAGTCCTTCTTCCGGGTGTCGTCACTGTGAATATGACCAGAACATATGGGAATGGATGCGACAACCGTGAGTATGTGAAGGCGGAATCAAAACTGAGAAAAGATGCGTTTAAGATGGCCGATATTCTGAAAAGACATGTGGAAGAGTTCAAGGACAGCTTTCTGATTGCAGTCTCTGTTCAGGCCGGCATCCGTGAAACAAGGAGGATCAAGGGCATTCATACTGTGACGGCAGATGAATATCTTAATGCCTTCCGATATGAGGACAGCATTGCGAGGGGGGCGCATCCTGTGGATATCCATATCGCCGACGGAGAGAAACAGGATATATCATTCCTGAAATCACCGGGTTATGTGCCATATAGAGCTCTTATAGCCGCCGGTTTTCCAAATCTGATTGTTGCCGGAAGATGCCTCAGTGCAGACAGGACAGCTTTTGCTTCACTCCGCGTGCAGGCGAGTTGTATGGATATGGGGCAGGCGGCAGGAGTGGCAGCGGCACAATGTGCTGCCGCAGGAAAGGCTGTTCAGGATGTAGATATTCCGGAATTGACGGAAAGGCTTCGTAAAATAGGATCAATTATATGATGTTAAGATGACAACACTTGATTATTTTGTAATATTGTTCTACTTTTTAGGACTCATTGCCGTGAGCATCATGATGTCCCGTCGGATCAAAAGCTCTGAGGATATGTTCATTGCGGGCAGAAATTCTTCATGGTGGCTTTCTGGGGTGTCATCTTACATGACTATATTTTCAGCAAGTACTTTTGTCGTATGGGGAGGTGTGGCTTATAAATCAGGTCTTGTGGCGGTTGTTGTCGGGATGTGTCTTGGTATTGCATCGTTGATTGTGGGACGATGGATTTCCGGAAAATGGAGACAGCTTCGCATCAAATCTCCCGGAGAATTTCTGACAGTCAGATTCGGGCGCAGAAGTGTGGGGTTCTATACGATATCAGGAATAATTGCGCGGTCTGTCCATACTGCTGTATCATTGTATGCCGTTGCCGTGGTGATGTGTGCATTGGTCAAGGTCCCGGACGGAAGCATCTTTGCATCAACAGGTTTTGCAGGTGACTCTCCGGCAGGATATCTCAGTATCTGGTGGGCATTGCTGATTCTTGGTGCCATTACTTTGATTTATACCGTTGCCGGTGGATTCCTCGCAGTATTGATGACTGATGTCATCCAGTTCGGAGTCCTTATAAGTGTGGTGATTTTCATGATTCCGCTTTCTTTTCATGCTGTCGGAGGAATCGGAGAATTTGTTGACAGGGCATCACAGATTCCCGGTTTCCTGTCAGGAGCGTCTGAAACATATACATGGTTATGGCTGGTGCTTTGGACTTTTCTCAATGTTGCAATGATTGGCGGGGATTGGCCGTTTGTCCAAAGGTATATAAGTGTTCCAACGGTCAAGGATGCAAGATGGAGTACATATCTGATAGGTATTCTTTATCTGGTGACACCACTGGTCTGGTATCTCCCGACAATGATATACAGAGTGCTGGAGCCGGGCATGGCTATGGATGCAGATGCGGCCATGATGACTTATAACGGAGAGCACGCCTACGTCAACATGAGCAAGCTTGTCCTTATGAGCGGGATGGTAGGAATGATGCTGGCGGCAATGCTTTCGGCAACATTGAGCAGCGTATCCGGGATTCTTAATGTATATGCTAATGTGTATACTTATGAAATTTGGGGACGAAAGGATGAAAATACCAGTGCGGATGAAAAGAAAAGAATCAGGGTGGGACGTCTATTTACACTTGTATTCGGCCTTGTCATAATAGCTCTTTCCATGCTTGTCCCATTTGCCGGAGGAGCGGAAAAAGTTGTGGTCACCTTGCTTACAATGATAATGTGTCCTCTTTATATACCGTCCATCTGGGGGCTCTTTTCTAAGCGTCTTACAGGAAATCAACTGATTCTGGCTATGATAATTACCTGGGTATTGGGGATAACTGCAAAATTGGTTGTCCCGGAACACGTGATAGGTCAGAGTATGATAGAGTCTTTGTCCGGCTGTGTCCTTCCTGTACTGATCCTGCTTGTGATGGAAATACGTTCGAAACTGAAGGGAGAGGAAGATGTCGGATATGGCAGAATGAAGGCATATTTGGATTCTGATGCAGATATTGAGCCTGATACAAAGATGAAGGCGGCTACAAAGGAATATTCAAAACTGGCCGTCAATTGTTTCTGTTGGACAATAGGTGCAATCGCAGTGATGCTGATTATACTTGTCGTTACCGGTGATCCAAAGACATTGGTTGTCAAGGATATTGTGTTGGGATTCGTAATCTCGATATTTATTGTGATCGCTGCGTATCTTGTCTGGTTATATGTTGATCATAAAAAACTCAGGTCATGAGAAAGTATATATTGTTTACTGTCTTGGCTTGCATGTCAGTCAGTGCCCATGCCCAGTTGTATGTAGAGCCGGAAAAGGATGTGGACTGCTCTGTCTTCATCCCCAAAGAAAGGAGGGCAGGGTCACAGCAGGGGATGGACATATATGGAGGATATGTGTTTTGTCTGGAAGACGGCGGTCATGTGAATGTCTATGATTTCGAAAAGGCAAACCCGGAGCCTGTCTATGAATTTGAACTGGCTTCATCATGTCCTGACAATCATGCCAATAATGCAAGTTTTGGAATTGAAGTGCCTGAAGGATCGAATTTTCCATTGCTGTATGTTTCCAATGGCAAGGTAGGAAGTGAAATCGAATGGACATGTTTTGTAGAGGGTATAATCAGACGGAATGGGCGGATGCATTCTGAATTGCTTCAGACTATAACTCTTGACATTGCAGGATGGAAGGACGCAGGATATGTTCCGATATTCGGTGCTCCGAGCTGGATGGTGGACCGGGAACGTGGAGATTTGTGGGTTTTCTCTGCCAGGAAGCGGACAACAGGAAAAGTTACGTGTCACGCTTGGGAGAATCAGTATGTTGCTACTAAGTTCCGTGTGCCGACAGTCAATGAAGGAAAGAAAGTTATACTTGGAGCGAATGATATTCTTGATCAGGTTGTGTTCCCTTTTGAAACGTGGTTTACTCAGGCAGGATGTGTACATGACGGCAAGATATATTATTGTTTCGGAGTGGGAAAACTGGACCCGTTACGGCCTTCACGAATCAGGGTATATGACACTGACACACGAAGCATTGCTGCACGGTATGAACTTCAGGAGGAGATCCCGAATGAAATGGAAGATCTTGCCATTTCGGATGGATGGTTGTATGTCAATACGAATACGCGTCCAGGAACTGTTCCCTGTATCTGGCGGCTATCTTTGCCGGAACGGAAATCTGAGCCGTCAGGCCCTGAGGAAGAAATCAGACAATGTCCGGAGAAGGCAGGTGGAATATATTATGTATGCAATATGTCTGAGGAGCGGCCCATGGATTCTCCTGATGGCTATAGCCCGTTCTATATCAATGGGTTCTTTCGTCATGAGGCGCGTCATATAGATGACAATGTCACGTATCCTATGATATATGAGGCATTGGAAACAGCATATGGGACCGGAAATCTTACGCCATTCGGTGAAGCGGTCTACGACAGGCTTGAACCTCTCAAGGCAGAACTGATGTATCATGAAGGTGACCTGACCATGCGCGGGTATCGCCAGGCGGTGGAAATGGGGCAGCGTATGGTTGACAATTATCCTGAAGTGTTTCAAGAAAGTCCATACCTGAAAGCCAATTCGACCAATGTTCCAAGGGTTGTGTCCACTATGCATGCTTTTGTGCAAGGGGTAACTTCACGAAAGCCGCACTTGGAATGGAAAGAAGTCAGCAATTCACGTTCTTTCCTCCCGGAGCTGAATCCGTATGGTACAGCTTGTCCAGGGAAACAGGATATTGACACTCGTATGCATTCAAAGACAGGCGAATGGTATAATAAGTATTGTAGTTTTCGTAATTCAAAGATTAATCCGGAGGATTTCCTTGCACGCATATTCAAAAATACCGATGTAGTTAAGGAGAAATATGATGGATATGAACTTGAATGGCGTTTCTGGCTGATGGCATCGGTAATGCAATGCCTTGACCGCCATGTTCCTCTTTGGGATATCTTCACTTCTGATGAAATATTGGCATGGGCAGAGGTCGAAAACTATAGATATTATCTTCAGAAAGGTCCAGATCCGGTGAATCTTGGACGTGGTTGGGGGCTTGGTTCCAGAACTCTGAGGCATATTCTGGAGGAATCTGCTGCTGATATTATTGCGGGACGGCATGGTGTCAATGTCAATTTTGGCCATGACGGTACTTTGATGGCACTTATGGTAAATCTTCATGCAGGCACATGGGCCGAGTCTGCGGATAAGCCGGAAGATGTCTTTGACCTGTGGCAATACTGGAATATTCCTATGGGGGCGAATCTGAAGTTCATATTTTATAGAAAAGATACTTCAGATGATATACTTGTGAGGATTGTCTTGAACGGCAATGACGTTGAGTTGCCTTTTGAGGCAGTATCCGGAAAGTTTTATGATTGGGATATGTTGTATGGACATTATATCCGTCATTGTGATGCAGTAGAACAGTCTCTGTCTGAAACAGCTTCATTAAAATTACAATAACTTTCAAACTCATGAATCCGGCAAAACTATTTCAAGTATGCGCTGCAATGCTTCTGCTTGCATCGTGTCAGGATGCGTCTGACCCGTATATGACGCTGGAAACCAAAATTCTTCCATTCGGGCAGGAAGGCGGGACGAAAACTGTCACCCTTTCTTCCAATGTCTATTTCAGAGTCAATAATGATTGCCATGATTCTGAAGGACACTATTGGGCAAGGATAGTTGACACAGGTGTAGATGGTGATGTTTCTGCCATAACAGTGCAAGTCGATGAAAATCCGTCCGTTGATGTCCGAACAGGTACGATACGGTTTATCGGGGATCATGTCACTCCGTTGAAATTGACTGTCAGCCAAGAAGGAGTGGTACCTGAAGGTATAGATCCCGTTTCTGCGTCTGTGAAGTATTCAGAAACTCAGTCAGTGTTCAAAGTGTATGGACAAGGTCAGTGGACTGCTGTATGTGAGGATCCTGAGGTGACCCTTTCTCCTTCTTCCGGTTTCGGCGATTCGGATGTGACTGTATCGTTTCCGGAAAATACAGATCTGAAAGAGAAGACTACGACCGTGAAAGTTGATATTGAGGGTGATGGAATATATACCTATACTCTTGTCAGAGGCAGGTATACCGGCATAATTGCAGATTGGGACCTGAACGGAATGGCTGAGATTACAGCTGCCACATTTGTTGACAGTGAGGACCAGACTGAATTCCCTGGAACAAATGGAAAGTTCATTGAGGCATCGGCTGGAAGCGGAAGAATTGAGTATTGGGCCTGTGACCGGACCGGATATCCGGCAAAGGACTATGTATGTTTGCGTCAGATTGGAGGGAATGGCGACCCGTATGTGTCCGGAGCGATTCCGGGTGATTATTGGCATATCACAGCAGACCATATGGGCAAGACAATTCCGGCAGGTACAGGCATCCATTTCTATTTTGTCACAAAGTTCGGGACGGCGTGTTCAGGATATTGGATGATTGAATATAAGGAGGGTGATGAATGGAAACCTGCTCTTGAAACAGCTTCCCGTATGGAGTCGGCAACATCAGGGCTTTCCGGCAATCCGGTATCATATTCAGAAGAAATTACCTACAATTTTGCAGGACTTCTCCTTGACTCAAAGAACAACGGGGCTTATATGGCAGTGGAAGGAACTTTCGTTACCTCAGAAGATATGGACAGCATAGAAATGAGGTTCAGGCAGGCAGGGCATCTTTGTCTTGACGGGACCAAGAATGACGGCCTTTACATAGACCAGACTCAATCAGGAGGCCAGACAAGGTTCTCCGCCCAACGGCCGAGTGAGGCTGACGGCACTGCCGTAAGAATTTATGATCAGCATGTGACAATTGATTTTACAGAATAATGGTTATGGATAAACGGTTATTATTTCTTCTGTCGCTCTCTATGATTTTTTCCCCGTTGAGAATGGCAGCGCAAGACATTCTGACAGGAACTGTAAGGGATATGGCGGGACCAATGGTCGGAACAGTAGTTCTGAACAAGGACAACGGCTCCTATGTGTCTACAGATCTTGACGGCAATTTCTCTCTGTCGGATGTAGAGAAAGGCCAGACCCTTGAATTTTCCCACATGGGCTATATTACCAGGACCATTGTCTGGAATGGGGAAAGTCCGTTGATGCTGACAATGGAAGAGGAGTCAATTGAACTTGACGAAACTGTGGTAATCGGATATGGCTCAGTAAAGAAAAAAGATCTTACCGGCTCTGTTGGAGTTATAGATGACAGGATTCTTGACGGACAGAGCACTTCCCAGCTTTCGCAGGCTCTTCAAGGTGTCATTCCGGGACTTTCAGTGACCCGTTCCGGAAGCATGCCGGGGGCCAGTACCACAATCAATATACGCGGTATTACCACAATGTCTGATTCAAGTCCACTGATCCTTGTTGACGGCATGATGGTGAGCAGTCTTGATAATGTGGCCATGGAAGATGTCCGGCAGATTACTGTACTTAAAGATGCAGCTTCAGCCTCGATATATGGGGCCAGAGCCGCTGCGGGAGTAATCCTGATAACGACAAAGGAAGCATCGGAAGGGGAACTTCAGATTGGATATAATGGGGAGTTTTCAGTGATTACTCCGACCGAACTTCCTGAATTTCTCACAGATCCGATAAATTACATGAACATGTACAATGAATGGTCCTGGAATGATGCAGGCAATCCTGCGGGTGGAGAATATGCCGGATATTCAAAGGATTACATTGAAAATTACATGTATAACAATTCCTATGATCCTATCACTTATCCTGATTTTGACTGGAAGGATGCAATTCTCAAGAATGCAGGACTCCGGCATAAGCATAACTTGACTATGATGTATGGCAATAATGTCATAAAAAGCCGTGTTTCCGCATCTTATGAAAATGTTGATGCCATGTATCCAGGGTCGAACCATGAAAGGTTTTCTGTGCGTTCACGCAATAACATCAACATCGGAAAAAAACTTAACGGTTCGCTTGATTTTTCTTTCCGTCATGCCACAAAGAATGATCCGAGATCCGGCAGTCCGTTGAGGGCAGCATATATGTATCCGAGAATTTATCTTGGTTTATATCCTGACGGACGTGTAGGTCCTGGAAAAGAAGGGTCTTTGTCTAATACGTTGGGTGCCCTTTTGTATGGAGGCTCGGACAAGACTGTAAGTGACATTGTAACTGCAAAAATATCGCTCAGCTACAAGCCTGTTGACGGCTTGTCCATAACTGCCAATTTCACTCCGACATTTTCATTTACAAGGCTTAAGCAGATGTCAAAGGCAGTTCCCGTCTACGATGCCTATGACACATCGCTTCTTCTCGGTTATGTGTCTGGATATAATACCAATTCCCTCAGCGAAGAGCGGCGTCATTCCACATCGTATGAAACACAGGTCATAGCCAACTATGACAGGACATTCGGCAAGAGGCATAATTTCAATATCATGGCAGGTTATGAAGATTATATATATACATACGAAACCATGGATGCCGTTACCAATGATATGGAACTGGGGCAGTTCCCGTATCTGGATTTGGCGAACAGCAATTCTCTCGGTGTAGGAGGAAGTTCTTGGCAGAATGCATATCGTTCGTTTTTCGGAAGGGTGATGTATAATTATGACAGCCGGTATTATATCCAGCTCAATGCTAGGGGGGATGCTTCTTCACGTTTCCACCGTAATCACAGATGGGGATTTTTCCCGAGTGCATCTGCCGGTTGGGTTCTGACCAATGAAGAATTTCTCAAGGGTGTCAGAAATGTTGATTACTTGAAAATACGTGCATCCATTGGATCGTTGGGCAATGAACGTATAGGAAATTATCCGTATCAGACCTATATTTCGTTCAACAGTGCCATAATGTATGACAGTAGCGGAACCTCTCCGGTACAGGCGATGTCAGGGGCCCAGCAGGATTATGCCTATGAAGATGTGCATTGGGAAAAGACATGGAACTGGGATGTGGGAATTGATGCTTCATTCTTTGGCAACAGGCTCGATTTTACCGCTGATTATTATTATAAGAAGACGACGGACATGCTGCTTTCTGTGGCCATACCTTCATTTACCGGTTATTCTGCACCTGAGAAGAATGCAGGGACCATGTATACAAGGGGATGGGAACTGCGGATAGGATGGCATGACAGGGTAGGTGACTTTACATATTCCATAAATGCAAACCTTTCTGACTACAGGTCCATAATGGGAAATCTTGGAGGAAAGCAGGTGTTCAATTCAGACGGTACCATAATTACGGAAGGCGTAGAATACAATTCATGGTATGGATATAAGTCTGACGGACTTTTCCAAAATGACCAGTCCATTGCCGATAGCCCCCTTCTCGTGGCATCGACAAAACCAGGAGATGTCAAGTATCTTGACGTCAGCGGGCCTGACGGGGTTCCGGACAATATCATCAATGAAACTTATGACAGGGTTGTTCTTGGAAGTTCTCTTCCTCATTATATATACGGAGGAAGCGTCACATTGGGCTGGAAGGGCCTTTCGTTTTCGGTTCTCTTCAATGGCGTGGGAAAAAGATTGTCCCGAATTACAGAAAGCATGATACGTCCACTTCAGGGACAATGGCTTTCAGCCCCGGCAGTCCTGCTCAACAAGGACGGTTCCAGAAATTACTGGAGCGTATATAATTCAGAAGAACAGAATCTTGCGGCAAGGTATCCGAGGCTGAGTCATAACAGCGGAGAATACAACAATTACAAAATGTCTGATTTCTGGCTTGCTGACAGTTCCTTTTTAAGGATAAAGAATATCAATCTCAGTTACAGTTTCCCTGAAAATCTGATAAGCCGGATAAATTTGAAAGGCCTCAGAGTCTATGTAAATATTGATGATCCCATATGTTTTGACAATTGGGTTGACGGATGGGATCCGGAGGCTGATGCTTCAACCTATATCGCCAGAACATATACTGTCGGTCTTGACATTAAATTCTAAATTATGTTTGTTTTGATATGAAAAAGATTGCATACATCATAATGGCCTGCATGGCCATCATTACGTCCTTGGTGTCATGTGTGGATCTTGATCTGAATCCATTGTCGGCAGCTTCGAGTGAGAACTGGTATTCCACGACGGAAGAGATCAGGATTTCATTGAATGATTTTTACAGGGCTGAGTTCTATGTGGTTGAGCAGGGATGGTCATTGGACCGCAATACTGATGACTGGTCGCAGAGAACCAATATCTATCCTATCGCAGCAGGGTCAATAGACGCTTCGACTGCCAAAAGCAATATCAATGTGGCCAAGACATGGAGTTATTCCTATAAGAATGTCAGTAGGGCAAACCGTATCTTGTCCGCCATTGACCGTCTGGAGGGCAAATATTCTGTTGATGAATTGAATGCTCTCAGGGCTGAGGCTTGTTTTTTCAGAGCATTTGCCTATGCCAGGCTTATTACTTTATGGGGAGATGTCCCGTTTTATCTTGAGGCAATAACGCCTGAAGAAGCTTTCAAGATGGGAAGAACTGACAAGAAGACCGTTTTGGAGCAGATTTATAAAGATTATGACTATGCTGCTGAATATCTGCCGTTGACCAATAATTCTTCCAGTGTTTCCCGTGTGGAGAAAGGTGCTGCTTATGCATTCAAGGCCCGTATCGCTTTGTATCAGAAGGATTACAGGACTGCAGTTGAAGCTGCTGCAGCATGTATAGCATTGGATAAATATTCTTTGTATCCTGATTATGGGGAGTTGTTCAGGGACAAGACCAAGCATTGTGAGAACATTTTTTCAATCGTCCGCTCCACTGATCTTGAAGTCGGTTCGGATGGGGAACCGACGACACAGGGCATAGGTTCGTTTATCGCCCGTTCTGCCGGTGGAACTCACAATGCCCAGCCTTCGTGGGAACTTCTGGCAGTATATGAAATGACAAACGGGAAGACCATTGATGATCCGGACAGCGGATTTGATCCTCACAATCCTTTCTTGAACAGGGACCCGCGTTGTTGTGAAACTTTTGCGGCTCCCGGTACCAGAATCTACAATATTGAGTGGAATCCTGCTCCAGACAAGCTTCAGACCATGGATTACTCCAGTGGACAGATGATAACCAACAAAGATTCCAAGGGTGGTTCTGATGCAACAAATGCTGCCTATAATGGATGTTGTCTGAGGAAGGGGGCACAGGATGAATGGCGGGAACGGCTTTATAATGACAATCCTGTCATGCTTATGCGTTATGCGGATGTGCTGCTGATGTATGCTGAAGCCAAGATAGAACTTGGTGAAATAGATCAGACGGTACTTGCCTATATGAATGATGTCAGAGCAAGAGCCTATGGGGTGACAAGGGCTGAAACAGACTCATATCCGGAAGTTACCGTTACTGATCAGACTGAATTGCGCAAAATTTTGCGCAGAGAACGTAGAGTGGAATTTGCCTGGGAAAATCTCAGATATTACGATTTGCAGAGATGGGGACAATTTGAGAATGCATTTTCGCATAACATGTACGGCTTTTCACGTACTGCGTCTGTCAATATTGAGAATTTCAACAAAGGGAATTGGTTTTGGCCACAGACCCCTGATTTTGACGAGGACGGTTTTCCTCGTTTTGAGGCTATGGTGGATGGAACATTCATTGTCCAGCATGGAGAACGCCATTTTGATCCTAAAGTATATCTGTGGCCAATACCGAGTGAAGATGTACAGATAATGGACGGGGTACTTACACAAAATCCAGGATATTGAAAAACATGTTATTATGAGTGTAGATGAAATATTGCTTAGGAGCAGGTTCAATCCTCTGAAAAGGATCATCAGTTATGATATCTTCAACAACGGCTTCAACGGATGGATGACATTGATGCCCAATTTTACGGAATATCCTGATTTTGACGTGCCTAAGACTTTGGTATGCAAAGATCAGTGGCCTCCGGTAATGCTTAGTTCTGCTACATTCCGTTATCCGGGTACACATGGGGCTATGTCCGGCACATATAGTCTTAAATTGTCGACAAGACCTGTAGCCGCACGATATACTGAAATTCCGGCGGAAGGATGTCTTGGGCATGCAATCAAGAGGCTGTCTTTTTCCAGTCCGGGCTCGAAATATCTTCAGATTGAATGCTGGTTCTCTTATACGGCCGAGCAGGATAAGGTGGACGGCGGTGACCGCCCGCAGCCAGGTCTGCATGAAAATTCAATCCGGGATTTCGGGATGGGGTTTGACATTCAGGAAGGTGGAAAAAGATATCATGTCGGGATACGGTATCTTAATGCTGTTGACGGCACACTTAAACAGAAGTGGCAGTTTGAACAGTCCAGTGACGATATTGACGACAAGGATTGGGCATACGGATTGGATGGGGACTGGTGCAGAAAAGGTGTAGATCCGTGGTGGTTCGGACGTCGTTTCCCGAATGGGGATCACGATGGATTCAAAGATCTTCCGGACGGTCATCAGAAACTGATCTATAATGAAACGGACTGTAAGATAAACTGGCAGTATATGCGTCTTAAGCTTGACACTGAGTTACGGGAGTATGTGGAATTCCAATGTCAGGACAGGGTTTGGAACATGAAAGGGATCAAGGCTGATGTAATTGACGGTTATGCCCGTATTGATAATCTGATCAATCCACTTTTCTGGGTAGGTACAGATACAGACAGAAGGGTGTTTCTATATATAGATTCAGTAGTGGTTTCACAGGAATAGAAGGCGGATTGTATGAAAATGTTCAATGATTCTCACCTTGAGGTGAAAAAATTCTTTTCAGGTAGTTTTGAAACCCATCCTTATGAGGCAGGATGGGCAGATGAGGCTATTTTTTTCGTGATGGTTGAGAAGGTCGAAGGAGAACCTGTGTTTTCCGGGCAGGTCCAGCTTTCACAAGACGGTGTTCACTGGGCTGATGACGGCAGTTCTCCGCATGTTTTCAGCGGAACTGGCCTTCATGTCATCAAGGTCCGGCCCAATTTCGGCAATTATCTTCGTCTTGCCGTCAGAATCGACGGCGGCAGAATGTTCTTAAATTTACACATAGCATGCAAAGGTTAAAAATCACATTTGCCGTCATGATGCTTGTTTCTATGGCGGCTTGTAAGTCAAATCCGAATGTTGTACCAGGTGTCAGACCGCAGCCTGATGACGGTACGGAAGAAAGTTCAACATCAATTGAAACTGGAAAGATCCTCCCGGCATGGATGGAAGGTGAAATGGATATACATTTCATCAATACCACAACAGGAGAGTGTACGTTTATAATTTTCCCTGACGGTACGCAAATGCTTATTGATGCTGCGAGTTCCACAGTGGCAACGAATTCCAACAGAAATACGACCAATGCCGGCATCCGTAGCCGATGGGATCCGACATTGACTTCCACCAGAGGTTCTGAAATAATAGCAGATCACATAAAAAAATGTATGGAGTGGACAGGGAACAATACATTGGATTATGTTGTATTCACACATTTTGACAATGATCATATCGGTGGTTATACATCGGATCTGCCTTTGTCTTCCAATTCCTCCGGGTACCGTCTTAACGGTGCCTCTGAAATTCTGGACCTTTTTGATGTAAGCAAATTGATTGACAGGGGATATCCTGATTATAACTATCCGATTGATCTTGTGAATCAGGCAAGTAACAGAAGTTGCATAAAGAATTATGTGGAGGCTGTCAGATGGCATGTGGAAAATGAAGGACTGAATGCGGAAATCTTCAAGCCAGGTGTAAGTACGCAGATAGTTCCGAAAACGGGGGATTTTGATGTCAAGGTGCAGAATGTTGCGGTGAATGGGGAAATATGGACCGGAACAGGTACATCTGTAACAAAGACATTTCCTGCATTGTCTGAGATTACTGTAGCAGATCCTTCTGACATAAAAGGGACTGATAACTGCCCGTTTGAAAATATCTGCAGTTGTGTGATGAAGATTTCCTATGGAAACTTTGATTTTTTTGCTGGGGGTGACCTCCAGTACAATAGCCGTTCAACTTATGCATGGAAAGATGCCGAACTCCCTTGTGCAAAGGCTGTCGGGCAGGTTGAACTTATGAAAGCCAACCATCACGGCGTAACAAATACCAATCAGGCAGATGCCTTGAAGTATCTTAATCCTCAGGCTATAGTAGTCTGTTCATGGGTGGATTGTCATCCGAGAACATCAGTGCTTGATATTATGGGAAAAACTTTGCCTGAAGCTGATATTTTCATAACCAATTTCTGGAAAGGTACAAGGCCTGACGGTGTGGATGATCAGGTTACGGAAGAGGAGGCTGCCAGGGTAAAGGGATATGACGGCCATATAATCATAAGGGTGACTGATGGCGGGATGAAATACAATGTGGTTACAACTACCGATTCAGACGGTACCATGACGGTGAAGTCTGTTTCCGGTCCGTATTCTTCAAGGTAGATGAAAAATTATGATGTCATAGTGGCCGGTGCAGGACCGGCAGGCATTTGTACAGCAGTGGCAGCTGCCCGTCAGGGTGCTCATGTCGCGTTGGTTGAAAGATATGGTATTGTTGGCGGTAACCTGACTGCCGGTTATGTGGGGCCTATTTTAGGCAGTGTATCTTCCGGGACAATGCGGGATGAAATCTGCGGAATTCTAGGGGTCAAGGATAATGACTGGATAGGCAGAATAGGACTTGTACATGATTTTGAAAAGGCAAAGCTTGTCCTTGAAGAATTCATTGCCGCAGAGCAGAATATAGATGTGTATCTTCAGTGTTGTGTTTATGATGTTATCAAGGATGATGACAGGATCCGCGGCCTTATTTGTGCCTCCAATGAAGGTCATCTGGAATTTTACGCATCCGTGGTTGTGGACTGTACCGGAGACGGAATAGTGTCGAGCCTTGCCGGTGCGGAGATCAGAAAGGGGCGTGAAGACGGTTTGATGCAGCCGGTTACATTGGAGTTTACTGTGGACGGTGTGGATGAAGACAGGGGACTGATATGTATCGGAGATGTGGATGATGTTGAATTGGACGGCCGCAGATTTCTTGACTGGTGCAGAGAGAAAGCGGAAGACGGCAAGCTTCCTCTGAATCTTGCGGCTGTCCGGCTGCATCCTTGTGTGACGAATGGGCAAAGGCAGGTCAATACTACACAGGTGAATGGGATCGATATTACAAAAACGGAACAGATATTCAAAGCTGACCTGGAATTGCGTCGGCAAATATGTCTGGTAACGGAGTTTTTGAAGGAGTACCTGCCAGGGTATGAAAATGTCAGGGTAATCGGAAGCGGTGCAACTACCGGAGTTCGGGAAAGCCGTAGAGTTGTAGGCGATTATGTGATTGATGCAGATGATCTTATAGTAGGCAGACACTTTGACGATGCAGTTGTCCATAATGCTCTGTTTATAGTTGATATTCATAATCCTGCCGGTGCAGGGCAGGCAGAAGGCAAGATACAATATTGCAGACCATATGATCTGCCTTACCGGGCTTTATTGCCAAAAGGCATTGAAGGGCTTCTGGTTGCAGGAAGATGCATTTCTGGCACACATAGGGCACATGCTTCCTATCGGGTCATGAGTATCTGTATGGCAATGGGAGAGGCGGCAGGAATAGCAGCGGCATTGTCGGCAAAGGCAGGGTGTACACCAAGACAACTTGATGTTGCTCAGCTTCAGGAGGTTATGACGGATGTCGGCATACAACTTTTTGAGTAGAACTAAATTGCTGGTATTATGGCCATTATTACATTCGGATATGACCGGGACAGTATAAAGACCGGTATTGTCCATTTCGGGGTGGGTAATTTCCATCGGGCTCATCTTGAGTATTATTTGAATATGCTTTTGGAGGATTCTTCTCAACGTAAATGGGGCGTTTTTGGAGCAATGATATTGCCTTCCGATAGAAAACTGTATGATGCCCTGAAAAAAGATGGAGGGATATATGACTTGACCACATGTTCCCCGTCAGGAGAAAAGAAGGTGTACAGGATAGGATCATTGAAGAGTGTATGTTGGGGAATACAGGAGCCGGATATAATCATTGATCGGATTGCATCTCCTGAAACAAAGATTGTTTCATTGACAATAACTGAAGGCGGATATATGGTAGATTATGACAGTGTAGGGACTGTTTTCTGGTATATGGCCAAGGGGCTTGAGCGTCGTATGAAGACCGGAGTACCGATTACAGTACTGTCTTGCGACAATCTTCAGCATAATGGGGACACTGCGAGGAATGCGTTTTCTTCGTATTTCAGGGCCAGATATCCTGAAGTTGCCGTATGGGCAGATGAAAATGTCACATATCCGAATTCCATGGTTGACAGGATTACTCCTGCGGCGGAGTCTTCCAAAATAACAGATGTAGTGTGCGAAGATTTCATCCAATGGGTAATAGAGGATAAATTTGCGGCAGGAAGGCCATTGCTGGAAAATGTAGGGGTGCAGTTTACTGATGACATATTTCCTTATGAAAATATGAAACTGAGTCTTCTGAATGCTTCTCATTCCCTTTTGTGTTATCCTGCTTATCTTGAAGGTTATCGGAAAGTTGATGCCGTTGTTTCGGATTGGCGTTACCGTTCCCTGATAAAGAATTTTATGGATATCGATGTTTCTCCTTATGTCCCTGAACCGGACGGTGTGAATTTGGAAGAGTACAAACTTTCATTGCTGAGCCGTTTTTCAAATAAGACCATCAGTGATCAGGTAGCCCGTTTGTGCAGTGACGGCATAGCGAAACTAAAGGTATATATAACGCCTACCCTTGCAAAAATTCTCAATGATAAAAAGGATTCTTCCCGTTTTGCTTTTCTGATAGCCAGTTACTGTAAGTATATTATGAAAGGAAAGACTGAGTCCGGTGAAAAAATAGAGATTTTTGAACCGCATATTACAGATGAAGACAAAAAGATCATTACAGCCGGCTCTTATATGGACTTTCTTGCCTTGTCACCGTTTAAGGGATTGGGACTCAGAAACAATATGCATTTTGTAGCTAAATATGAATTATTCTATTCGAATAATGTAGCTGAGGGATTGGATATGCTTATAAAAAACAAATGATGAGACAGGCAGTTTTGACAGGAAAGGGGCAAATTGAATTCAGAGATGTCCCTTCATATTCGGAAAAGGATTTGGATGAACATCAAGTGCTTATAAAAATACACCGTATAGGGATATGCGGGAGTGAAATTCATTCATATCATGGAACTCATCCTGCGACTTTTTATCCTGTGGTACAGGGACATGAGTATTCTGCAGAAGTTATTGCCACAGGTAGGGCAGTGACTGTATGTAATCCTGGAGATTATGTTACAGGCCGTCCTCAGCTTGTTTGCGGCGAGTGTGGTCCATGCAAAAGAGGACAGTATAATGTGTGTGAAAATCTTCGTGTCCAGGCATTTCAGGCTGATGGTGTGGCGCAGGATTTCTTCATCATTGATGATGACCGTGTCGTAGTCCTGCCGGATGGTATGCCGTTGGATTATGGAGCAATGATTGAGCCTGCAGCAGTAGGTGTGCATTCTGTATCAAGAGCCGGCAGTCTGGCGGGAAAGAATGTAGTTGTTTCCGGAGCCGGGACAATAGGAAATCTTGTCGCTCAGTTTGCCAAGGCAAGAGGTGCCAGGAAGGTTCTTGTTGCTGACATATGTGAACAAAGGCTTGAAGTGGCAAGGAAGACAGGCATAAGTTATACATTGAATGTTTCGGAAACCTCTTTGACGGAAGGAGTCGCAGCTGTATTCGGAGATGAAGGGTTTCAGGTCGGATTTGAAGTTGCAGGGGTGGAATCATCATTGAGATCATTGATGGCCGGTATAGAAAAAGGCGGAACAATTGTTGTTGTTGCCGTGTTTTCCAAAGATCCTGCTTTAAGCATGTTTCATCTTGGAGAACATGAACTTAATCTTATCGGTACAATGATGTACCGACATGAAGACTATATTTCTGCAGTTGAAGAAGTATCAGATGGAAATATAAATCCGGCTCCTTTGATCTTTGCCAGATTTGCATTTGAAAATTATATTGAAGCCTATAAGTATATTGACGATAACAGGACAACTGCAATGAAAGTAATGATTGATATGGACTTATAATGAATTTCTAATCTTTTATTCTGTCATCATATATAACTGGCAATTCGGTGTTTTTTGCTTTGGTGAAATATGCCGGCCATAGGATTTTCTCCTGCAGCCGGCATTTTTTATGGCAGATGATTCGGGTTATTTCAGATGTTCCGATACAAAACCTTTTTGAATCTTTATATATTATTGATAATAAATAAATTGAGTTAGAACAACAAAAGTCAGAGCAACAGCACAGCAACAAATTTGTGTCGGGAACACTTTCCGGGGCGTTGCTCTGTATTGACAAAGATAGAAATTTCTGTTTCTTCCACAAGACGCATCATCGGTAGTAATTTCGCCAGTAATATCGCAGACATTGATGATGCCGGACACAAATAACGGGAGTGCATCGTACACCCCCGTTATTTATTGCTGATTCGCCCGACAAGGCGTTTTCAGACAAGCAAGGTATAAATTATTGTCCGACGATTTGAAGCCCCGTAATGGCGTTTATTCGCCGCCTTTCTGTTTGGCGAGTTCTTCGTCAAGCAGTTCGACCGTATAGATGTCTATCTTCATATACTCGTTGCCGTCCAGCGTTTCCTTTGAAATGCGCTGCCGCAGGTCATCAGGCAGGACACTCTTGTATTTCTGGAAAAACTCGTCCACCCGGACAATCCTTGTGGATTTCGCCATTGCCTTGCCTTTTTTCGTGGCGGTTTTTATGATCAGGGCAGCACCTGCAACAACGCACACGATTATCAACAGTTCAGTTACTCCCATGTTCATTTGCGTATATATGTGTTTGTTTGGAACAGCGGGTCACTCAAATCGGTGTCGAACAGCCGTATTGTATTTTGGTCTACAATCTCATAATCCCAAATTTTGCCGACAAGAGCGTTGAAATAGTCAGCCTTTTCGCTGTGCTGGATGTAGGCGACTATCTGTTTCTCATCTGTGTCAAGGTAAAAATAATAATCTCCCTCGTGATACTTTGAGAGGTATTGAAGTGTTCCGCAGAACTCCATTTCAACATCGTTCATCGTACTTTTCTTCTTGGTGGGCTCTGAAAACGGGCCGAATACGATAGTCGTTGCGTTTATGCCGTCATCGTAGAAGAATGTCCCGTTCAAGACTTTGAGGGCTTCGGTTTCGGCCGCAGAAAAGCCGGTGGATAAATCATTGTTTTCCTTTGAACAGCCTGATGAAAAGACTGCGCACAAAAGTACAGGCAAGAGGGCCTTAAATAATTTTTTTGTCTCCATGTCTATGTTTTTAATTACATTGTCATTCAATCGTTTTTGCTTTTGCTTACAGAGACATGCACACAAAAAGCGCGGGCATTCCTTGCAGGTAAAGAGGCATCGCCAAACGCCCAGTAACTCGACAAGGAAAATGCCCGCGCATATTACGCAGGCATCCACCGTTGTTTTTGAGTTACTTGAAATATTGGCGATTTTCTTTACCTCAAAACAATAGCAAATGCTAAAATATTCAATATGTCGCTCAAAGGTACAGAAAATCTCTGTTTTGCGATAAATTTTCCGACATTTATTCCGACAGAGTGCTAAATCCGGATCAGGAGTTTCAATACGGAAAATATCTTTTTGCGGCAGATAACGACTATTGCTGCCAAGGCTACCCAGAACCCGTACATCTGTGTTTTCTGCCACCATGACAATTCACGCTCGACCTCTACCGTCTGGACGCGGTCGATGTATTGGGTTCGGTATATGATGCTGTCCCGTGTCTCAACAGGCTTGTCAAACTCAACAGGCTTGTCCTGTGGCTTTGTCTTTAGGTCGTGATATAATGACCCGTCCTTGTTTATCCGTGCATCGGAGGCCGCATACTCGTTTTCAAGATGCGAAGTGCTGTCCTGTGTCTCCCGCTCCGCTGTCTGGGCCGGAATTTTAAGAATTACGGTGTCGCGCACATAGACGGTCTTTTCCCTGATTTCAACTTTAGTGCTATCCTTGGACTGTACTGTTTCTTGGGGAAGATGCCTGGTCGTTCCGCATGATGTCAAACATAAAATAATCGATAAAAGGGCGAGAACAATGGAAATTTTTGCGCAAGTCTTCATTCTGTCCAGAGATCTTCTTAGCGATTTTAAGTCTTCATCGTATATCATTGCTCTGTAGATTTATAGTTAAGGATTCCGTCCAAATGTATATTTACTATTGTCTGTTTGCCTGCCTCGCTTAACAGATACCCCACATCCTCCCGGTTGTCTTGAAACAGGTTCTCTGTCAGAACGGCAGGGCATAAAGTATGTTTCAAAATATAAAGATGTCCCTCTTTGTCCGGATCGCCGTCCGTTTCGTCTTTCCGAAGTTTTATTCCGGCTTCGGCGGCTGCTTTATATAGGCAGGTAGCCAGTTTGTCGGCTTTCGTGTTCCCAACGCTCGTCCAGGCCTCCCAACCTCGTGCGCTCATCCAAGAGCCGTTCCCTGCGGCGTTGCAGTGTATTGACACAAGGACAACATCTTTTGTCCCATACTTGTTGGCCCGGCGACACCGTTCCGCAAGCGATACATCATTTTCCTCCGGAGTAATCCTTACGGCATGAATACCGCGTGCCCGTAACGCCGTTTCAAGCCTTTTGGCTATTTCACGGGTATAGGCATATTCTTTCAACCTACCGTCAGGCGACCGTTTGCCAGCAGTATCTTTCCCGTGTCCGTTATCAATAAGAACCGTCATATCCGTTAATTGTTCAGTCTGTGATAAAAATCCAATTTGATGTTTTCGTACATCGCCTTGACATTTGTGTAGGCCCTGCCGTTATTCGGTCCCGCCTCATTATACAGTTCGTCCGCCATGACCTTGGCCACCCACTCGACCCATTCGGAGTTGCAGTATTGGGACAGGGGCTTGCCCCGGTATCGGAAACTGTCAAACTTGCTGTTACGGTCTTCGTATATGTTGTGCAGCAACGTCCGTATCTTCGCCTTTGTCGCTTCCGTGTTCGCGATGTGGTTCTCTTCCCTGATCTTCTTTATCAGGCGGCAGACCTTTTCCACGGCGAGGTCAAAGAACACCCCGGAGATATTCTTTATCCGGAGCTGTGTTTCCGGGATAAGCCCCTCGGCTATATCGACCATGGCTTCCGTGCTCTTGTTGGCCGTTTCCTGCAGGCGTTCAAGTCTGTCAGAATAGTCGTTCATTATGTTCTCGATAACAGACTTGAACCACTTGAAACAGGCTATCATCAAGCCTGATGCGAGGACAAGGAACACGGCGCAGATAACTATCATTATGCCGTAGTCTGAAATTCCTTTTGCTACCTGTAAAGTCTCGTTTACTCCGTCCATATCAAATAAAGTTTCCACAAAGGTATTAAAATGATTATAATGTAATCATATAATCGGAATATATTATTGGTATTCTACATATTCCAATAAGTTACTACCATTGAGCAAAATCCATTGTGCGCCAATGCATAGCAGTTGAACTATACCTCCATACATTGAATAAATTCTTGAAGCATAGTATTGATCAACATAAAGATCATGTACTGTCCCTTTATTCGGACATAGAATTTTTCCCGCTATAATCCCCGGAGCGTCCATTTTGCTAATCCTTGGCGGTAAATAAATGTTAAGAAACATACCATTAAACGAAACATCGTTGGGCAATGTCAGAATAGGCTCGTACATCGCCCCTTTCAAAGTAATATTTGTTGGATCTGTCGTTTGCAAAGTGCGGGAAGATGTTACGCCTTCGAATGGCATAAACATATTCTCTGCGATCAATGTGCCGGAGAAGCCTCCTTTAGCCATTATCTGTCCTTTTACGCCGTCGAGCCATATAGTGCCGTCCTGTGACTCCAGTCTGTTATTCCTGAAAATCCACCCTGCAATGTTGGCATTCTCTGCGAGAAGCAGTTGTGTGGCCACACTTTCGAACGAAGCACCGAAAGGGTTCCATTTGCTTGTGTCTGTCGGCACAACACCGGAAAATGTACCTGCATCTATTCTGGCGATATAGTATGCGCTGCCGTATTTTACACAATCAAGCCTGTACTGGTTGCCGTAATAGGTCTTGGAACTGCCGTACACTCCCTGATAAGTCATGGCAGGGCTTTTGCCGTCCTCCCCGTCCTGTCCATCTTGTCCGTCTTTACCGTCGTATGGCGATACCCTCACAGGGGTGGTCCATTGTGATACGAGTTCTATCCCATTGCCGTTCTTTATGGCACTGGTCATCCACAGGTACTCCAATGTACCCACATTTGGAGTGACGGTGCTCCATCCGGACGGATCAATGTCAGATACCACAAGTTCAGGCGGTGTGGTTGTACTTCCGTTCTTGGCGAACCGCAGTTCAGTAAAATTGCCGGTATCTCCTTTGTCCCCTTGCGCGCCGTCCTCGCCCTTGATTCTTGACCAGGTGTACATCGCCGGATCTAAACTGTCTTCCTTTGTGAAATCGTGGTACATTCCTATCCATTTGCCCGGAGCCTCCCCGTTCCAGCCCGTTGCAGTTCTGCCCGACTCATTGAGGAACTTGACACCATTTCCGACAAATGAGAACGCCCCTGTTGCGAGCAACCGCATCCCGACACCCCTTGTGAATGTAGATCCTCCGTCATCCGAATATTTTATATGCAGGTATGAGGTCCTGCCGTCTTCCCCGTTAATTCCGGGCAATCCGTCGCTGCCGTCGAAGCCCTTGAACCTTGCCCATTTATATTTGGACGGTTCATTGCTGTCCGCTTCGGTGTAATCGACATAAGTGCCTACATAATCGGACGGTGTCTCTGTCATCTGGTCTGCGCTTGTAGGGTTTGGGACAGAAGAATACTTGATGTGGAAATAAGAGGTTTTCCCGTCCTCGCCGGGTACGCCCTGTATGCCCTGGTCGCCCTTGTCTCCCTTGAACTTACTCCATGTGTAGTCATTGGGGTCGGTGCTTTCTGTGGCCGTTTCCTTGTTTGTGGCGATACCGATGTATTGG